>CACYWT010000001.1 GCA_902778175.1 uncultured Ruminococcus sp.
TTAACCTGACGGTTATCAAGCGAGTTTTGTGCAGAATGACGGAAAAAGAGCAAGCAGATGTGGTGCTAAGCTGCAAGGCGGTCTTTGTGCGGTGTTGCCCTAACTTGTTTATCATAGCAGAAAACATATATGGAATTTCAGAAATAATAATATATCAATTATATCTATTCAAGGCTACAACGCACAAAGACAGCCTGACGGCTTAGTGACCGTATCTGAAGCGCTCGTAAAAAGCCCTTTCGGTACCTTCTTTTCATGATTCGCTTATAGCCAATTAATAACCGTCAGGTTAATAGCTGATTTTTTATAGACGGCATATATGCGGTATTATCTTTGCGCGGCATTACTTTTAAAATATAATGATTTATCTCTTGCCTTGCGCAAAAAAAACAAATGAATGTCCCAAAACTATTCTATAGTATTAATTGATTCTATTCCCCGTCTGAGTCTGTCAAGCCCGTCAAGCAGCATCGTTTGTGGACAAGCAATATTCATTCTCAGGAAACCGTTTCCGCCGTTTCCGTAATAACTCCCTGCCATAAGGAATAATCCTGTTTCTTTGCGAATTCTTTGAGCAAGTGATTTACTATCAATATTAAGTGAAGTGCAGTCAAGCCATAAAAGATATGTCGCATCTCCCCATATTAATCTTATCTTAGGTATTTCTCTATGCAGATAATCATTGACAATCATTTTATTTTTATAAATATACTCATTTAATTCGTTAAGCCAGACTTCACCATAATTAAATGCAGCTATAGCAGCAGACGCCGCAAAAGAATTAGGCATTGAAAGCTCATCTTTTTCAATTGCACACGAAACTCTTTTTCTTAATATCTTATTTTCAACATAGATAGCTGAGGTCTGCAACCCTGCAAGATTAAATGCCTTCGTTGGTGCTATGCAAATAATACTGTTATTGCTGCAAGTTTCTGATACAGCAGCAAAAGGTGTGTATTTTGTTCCTGGCGTTATAATATCACAATGTATCTCATCAGAAACTATTGTGACAGAGTATTTCGCACATAATTCTCCTATTCGTTCAAAATCATTTCTGTTCCATACAGTTCCGGTTGGATTCTGTGGATTACATATTATCATTAGTTTTGCGTCGGATTTCCCTAATGCATCTTCTAACTTTTTAAAATCAATGCTGTAATCATGTCCGCTGAAATTCAGATCGACATCAAGAATTCTGCGGCCATTATCCTGTATGCAGTTATAAAAATGATTATATGTAGGCGAAAACATAATGATCACATCACCCGGCGCTGTCAGATGTCGAATAATTGACGTAATACCGGGAACAACACCGCTGCAGAAAATAAGACCTTCCTTTTTCATTTCAAAATCATGCCGTGATTTCCACCAGTTTATATAGGCATTAAACCATTCGGTCTTAAGCTTTCCGTATCCGAAAACACTGTGATTCAGTCTTTCTGAAAATGCATTAACAATTTCCGGAGCTGTGGGAAAATCCATATCCGCTACCCACATAGGAAGCTCATTTTCATCAACGTCCCACTTGATGGAATCCGTTCCCCGTCTATCGGTTATTGAATCAAAATCATACATTATTATTCTCCTTTTTTGTTTCAAGATATCCAATCTCCGTATAAACAAGTTTCCCGTTGTTTCTATCAGATTTCATCAGAGATATTTTTTCAACCGTCATTGTACCTTTCTTAAAACAAATTTCTTTGATCTGTTTTTCTTTTTTGCCATAAAGTCCTGCTTTTCTGATAATAGTTATATGGGGTCTGAATGATTTATGATCGAACGGAATATTAAAGTCTTGTAAAGCGTTTCTGACTTTTTTATCCAGTTCCATAAGTGCATGATCACGTTTGATCCCGACCCAATAAAGATCTCCAAAACTTCCGATATTTCCTTCCAGTGAGATACAGAACGGATCAAAGGATACACGTTTCAATGCCATCATAACTTTATCGGGAGCATTATATTCCCCGATAAAGGCTAAAGTCAGATGAAGGTTATGGCAATCAGTATAATTACCCGTAACATTATTGGCTTTCAGTTCGTTTTGTATATCAGTCAGTATGTTTTCTATTTCGGAATTGAATTTCAAAGCAATAAATAGACGCATAACTGTTCCTCGTTTCTGTATTAAGATTCCGTATCATCGTCTTTGGAAACGATCTCCCCTGTCCAGGTATTGATGCCGCCAAATTCATATATATTTGTATATCCCATATCAGCAAGCTTTTTAGATGCATCTTTACTGCGGTTGCCGCTCCGGCAATAGATCAGAATGATCTGATCGGTATCCGGCAATTCCTCAGGCTTTTCATTCCCTATAGTTTCATTAGGTATCAGGACAGCTCCCGGAATATGCCCTTCGTCATACTCGTCCTGACGGCGTACATCTACTATGATATGTCCATCATTTTTTGTCATCATTTCTTTGGCAGTATCCTGATCGATCATTTTATATCCGGCTGACGGGGCTGAACTGTCGTAGCTCCGATCAATAACCGAATTGTTATTTTTTTCGCTGTCACAGCCGGAAAACAGGATAATTGCAAAGGATAAAGGAATCAGAGCAATGATGATTATTTTTTTCATATATTATTACCTTTTCATTTCTTTTTGGTATTTGAAAGCGGATTGGCATTAAGTCCTTTCGCTATCTGCTCATCTGCAATATGAGTATATATCTGAGTAGTACCGAGATTAGAATGTCCCAGTATCGCCTGAAGAGTCCTGATATCGACTCCGCCCTTCTGATACATCAAAGTAGCAGCTGTATGTCTGAGCTTATGAGGAGAATAACCCTGATTTCCAAGTCCGATTTTTTCGAGATAATGGTTGACCATATAATAAACGCCCTTGCCCGTCATACGACAGTTTTTTCTGCTTATGAATAATGCATTTTTATCAGAAATACCGTTTACAGGTCTTACTTTCAGATAATCATTTAGTGCGCTGACGCAAGCCGGATTAAGATATAATGTTCTTTCTTTATTGCCTTTTCCCCTTACCGTCAGAATATAATCACTGTTAATATCCGAAAGATTGATCCCGACAAGTTCCGAACGTCTTAATCCGCAATTCAGAAAGAAAATAAGAATACAGTAATCTCTTTCCTTGAATTCTCCGTCAACAGCCTCAAGCAGTTTAAGACTTTCTTCCAGAGTAAGATATTTAGGGATTTTCTTTCCGATTTTAGGTGATTCAAGTTCTTCTGTGGGATTATATGAAAGCTTATGAGTCTTTACAGTCATATAATTGAAAAAATCTTTAAGACTGGAGGTTTTACGCGCTCTTGTAGCGGCATTGTTTTCTCTTTCATCTTTACAGTAATTAAGAAACAAAATTATTTCGGAAAATGTCACAGATCTGACCATTTCCAGATCAACACAAGAAATATCAATTTTATCTATTTCTATATCGTCCTTTATCAGCCCACGGTCTTTAATAATGAATCTGAAAAATGTACGCAGATCCCGGTAGTATTCATCAACAGTCAGATCAGATCTGCCTTTTATATTACCAATATAATTCAAAAATTCTCTTAATACAGGCGGTGCTTCTCTGAAAATAGCATAACTCATTATACAGTTCCCTTTCCTTCTGTCTTGATAATATTATATCATTAATAAATCTATCCGTCAAAGATTTACTGACTGATTTTATAAATTATTATTTTTATGATGACTTATCCGGGTTTTTGTGGTATTATAAAATCAAATACTGTAAAGAAGGGATCATATTGCCGCTCCAGATAATCCGAAACGATATAACCAAAGTAAAATGCGATGCTATTGTTAATGCCGCCAATACCAGTCTTTTAGGCGGAGGAGGTGTTGACGGAATGATACACAGAGCAGCAGGACCAAAGCTGCTCAAGGAATGCCGGACTCTCGGCGGATGTGAAACAGGAAACGCAAAAATAACCAAAGGCTACAATCTGCCGTGCAAATATGTTATTCACACTCCCGGTCCGATATGGAACGGCGGATCATACGGTGAAAAAGAACTGCTGACTTCCTGTTATTACAATTCTCTCAGGCTTGCAAAAGAACATGATTGTCAGAGCATTGCTTTTCCACTTATATCCTCCGGTGTTTACGGATATCCGAAACAACAGGCTTTTCAGATCGCCACAGAAACTATCACTCATTTTCTGGCAGATGAAGACTCCGATATGCTTGTTTATATAGTGGTCTTTGACAAGGGCAGCTTTATTTTGAGCAAAAAGCTGTACTCTGATATTTCATCATTTATTGATGATAATTATGTTGATGAACTGCATAAAGATAAAATGCTTTTCAGTAATAGAATACTTCAGACCAGTCAGTCTTTGTCTGATTCAAATGATATGATCCCGTCAGAAGGATCCGGAGCATTGTTTTCCTCACATACAAAAATGAAATCTGTATTCAGCCGCGAAAAGAAAGCTTCCGAATCAGCTAAGAAGTCCCCTACCCCACCGTTTGAAGACATGGCACAAGCAGATTTGTCGGAATTGCTGCTCAGTATTGACGAAAGCTTTTCGGATATGCTGCTCAGAAAAATAGATGAAAAGGGCATGAAGGATTCAGAATGTTATAAGAAGGCAAATATTGACCGTAAGCTTTTTTCAAAAATACGCAGCGATAAATACTATAAACCAAGCAAGAATACAGTGCTTGCATTTGCCGTTGCACTGGAATTGTCTATAGAAGAAACAAATGATATGCTGAAAAAAGCAGGTTTTGCCCTGTCACACAGCAACAAAGCCGATATTATAATCGAATATTTCATATCACGCAAAACATATGACATATTTACTATAAATGAAGCTTTGTTTTCGTTTGATCAGAAGCTTCTGGGCGCGTGATTTGTCGCATTACAGGCGACCATATAAAAGCCTCAGTATATTATAATGTAATCACAGGATAAGAAATCCACTACACTATCTTATACGGAGGTAATCATTATGAAAAATAAGAACAACATTACTGAACTTGTATTCATCATCGACAGGAGCGGATCTATGAGCGGTCTGGAAAGCGATACAATAGGAGGCTTCAATTCCCTTATAAGAAAGCAGAAGAAAGAAAAAGGACAATGCTTTGTTTCTACAGTACTTTTTTCAAATGAAAGCGAAGTAATACATGATCGGGTACATCTTGAGGATATCATAGAAATGACCGAAAAAGATTATTGTCCGAACGGCTGCACCGCTTTAATAGATGCTATCGGCGGAGCTATAAAGCATATCTCGGCAGTACATCGTTATATTCGTCCGGAAGATGTTCCGGAACATACTATGTTTGTTATAACTACAGACGGATTAGAAAATGCAAGTCATAAATTTTCCGCTAAAGCTGTTAAGAAAATGGTAAAAGATAAAGAAAAGGACGGCTGGGAGTTTCTTTTTATCGGGGCAAATATTGATTCAGTAGAAACAGCCGGCAGATTTGGTATCCGATCCGACAGAGCGGTAAATTATCATGCAGACGAAAAAGGAACATCTGTTCTCTATGAAACAGTCTGCGCACAGGTTTCCAATCTCAGAAACAGAAAAAAGGTTTCTGCTGACTGGAGCAGACCAATAGAAGAGGATTACGAAAGAAGAAGATAATCCGAACAAAAAAGGTATATTCTGATACATGGTACTATATCTGATAATCAACGGATATAGTACCATGTAATTTCAGTAATTCAAGACAATACCGCCAAGCTGCCGCCTTTGCAAATAATCATTTTGTGCTAAAATTTTAGTAAATATCTGCAAGTATTATCTGAGAAAAGAAGTATAATTATATTAACATATATATATATATCAAAAATAAAAGAAGGTGTCAAAATGAAAAAGAAAATTCTTGTGTCAGGACTGCTGAATATTGAAACTACCGTTTCGGTAAAGGGATTTCCAATTAATTATTATCCAATTGATTATCCTTTTTTCGGTGTCAATTCCAATGTTTCAGGCGTTGGCTGCAATCTTGCGAAAGCATTTTCCGTATTGGGCGACGATGTTGAGCTTGTTTCCTTCCTGGGTGATGATGAGGAGGGAAAAAGAATTCTGAATTATCTCAAAAACAATAATATCAGCAGCAGTAATATTCATGTCAGTCTGAAACAAACTCCTGTTTCCGTTATTCTTTTTGATAAGGAAGGAAAACGTCAGGTATACTGTGATCTGAAAGATATACAGGAACAAAGTATTTCTCCGGATACTATGTCGGGTAAAACAGATAATATTGATATAGCAGTTTTATGCAATATAAATTTCAATCGGGAGCTTATAAAAGCTTTCAGAAAAGATAACATTCTGACTGCAACTGATGTTCATGTACTCGCTGATATCAATGATGAATACAACAGGGATTTTATGGATAATTCGGATATCCTTTTTCTTAGTGATGAATGTCTTCCCTGCCCTCCTGAAGAATTTATCAAGCAGATCCATGACAAATATCATAATAGGATTATAGTAATCGGAATGGGAGCAAAGGGCGCACTGCTTTATGATGATAATAACAATAAAATAACAGCAGTTCCTGCGTATTGTACCGGAAATGTCGTAAATACAGTAGGTGCAGGAGATGCGCTTTTTTCGTCATTTATTCATTTTTACGCAAAAGGTTACAGCGCAGAAGACTCCCTCAGACGCGCAGTTATATTTGCAGGAATAAAAATAGGCTATAACGGAGCAGCATTGGGTTTTGCAGATGAATCCGAAATTGTAAGAATATTCCGTAATTTATAAATATCCGGAAAAATAGAACATATGGGGTGTTAATATGCAGTTGAATGATCAATACGTAAAAACAATTATGACATATCTTAATGAAGCGCTGAAAACTAAAACTTCTGTCAGTTTTAATGATGTAATGGCAGCGTCAAAATGCAAAAAATATTCTGTCAGTGAAATCGGCAAGGCACTGGAGCTTCTCCGCAGAAACGGACTTGTCAAGGCCACATCAAGATTCGGCTGCAGTGAATTACTTGAATTCAATGCAACTGCCGTTACAGATAAGGGCAGAGATTATCTTTCAGGTAAATAGTGTTAAAAAGCTCTCCCGGAAAAGGAGAGCTTTTATTATGAGATCAGACCATATTTATGTTTTACACGTTCGACTTTTTTTATTATCGGACAAGAAGCGATTATCAAAAAAGCAGCTGTTGAAACAGCATGAATTATATCAAGCGGCAGACCTGTCAGATAGAATACACGGATATTTTCCCATGTGGGTTCAATATGTGACATTATCATAGCTGCCGGATCCATTATTCCTCCGTATATTATTAATGCAGAGAAAAAACCAAATACGCTGATACTAACTCTGTTCGGAGGTATGACATTTCTTTCAAACAGAAAACCTGCAAGAAATCCGATAAGTCCCATTGCAAACATCTGCCATGGCGTCCACGGTCCCTGCCCGAAAATCATATTTGACAAAAGCATAGTTATTGCGCCGACAAGAAAACCCGACTGGGCACCCAATACAGCACCGGTTATTATTATCATCGCTGTTACAGGCTTGAATTGTGGCAATCCATAGAAAACTGCCCTTGAAACGATACACATTGCGCACATAACCGAGATCAGTACCAATTCTCTTGTTCTTATATGCTTTTTTTCAAATAATGCAAAAAACGGGAGCATACATTCAAGCAATACAAGCAAAGAAATAAAAAGATATTTCGCCTCATCAAGAAAGCTTATACCAAAAAACAATGTGATCGGAACAAAAGTGAAAACTGACAAAAAAGATATGATTTCCGATTTTCCGCTGTGTGAGATTCTGGATATCTCTATTTTTTTGCTTTTTTCTTTTTTCCCGGTGATCAGATCATCATTATCATAGCTTCCTGGATCATATAATTTTTTAAGTTTATCATTGTCAATATTATTTTTATACGGAGGCGTAATGCCAAGAAACTGCATTATATCTTCATCTGTTATTGCATCAGGAATAATTTCAAACGACATTCTTCTTGCAGCAGTTGTATAAAAAGCATTTTCACAAAAGAAATCATGCGGCTCAGATAAGCCGATAATTTTGCCGTCATGAATAAAAGCACATTTATCGCTTATCGCTGCACAGAAATCCATATCATGACTTACAATTAATATACATATTCCCTGTTCTGAAAGGAATCTGAGAACAGATCCTATTTCAGCTTTAACTTTACAATCTACACCTTTCACAGGTTCATCAAGAAGAAGTATATCCGGTCTGAATAACAGAAGTTTTGCAAGAGCAAGTTTCTGCTGTTCGCCTCCTGAAAGATCATAGGGGTGTTTATCAAGAAGGTCTTTTAGTCCGCATAACAAAATAACAGTATTGATCGGATATTTCCGACTATTATCATTATCCGGGATCATTTCAGCAAGCTCTGACCTGACAGTGTCACAGGTGAATAAAGCCTTTGGATCCTGCGGAAGTATAGCGATCTTTTTACCTTCTGCGATCTTATATCTGCCGCTGTACGGTTTATACTGACCGGTAATTATATTCAGAAGAGTAGTTTTTCCTGATCCATTCTCTCCGATCAGAGAAACAATCTCCCCTTCATATGCATTAAAAGACAGACCCGATATTATATCAGGTTCATTTTTTTTGTATCTGTAAAAGATGTTTTTTATTTCAATAGCCGGAGCTTTGTCATTTACAATTTTATCTTTTTTTCGCTCTTCAGCAATACTGCTGCAATCTGCAATAGCTGAAAGCCATTGTCTTCCGTCCGATATGTTAAGCGGCGTTTTTTCGGAAATACCTTCTGTACAGCTATATACCCTTGCGCCAACAGGCAAGGCTCCGAGAAGCTCCGGACAGGATTTATAGATAAAAGCAGCTGTTTTACATGGGGCAGCATCGCTTGCAATCTTACCGTCAGACATAATAATAATCCTGCTGCTGACAGAAAATGTCCGTTCGAGGTCATGCTCGCAGATTATTACAGTGGTTCCGAGTTCACGATTGACAGATAATAGAAGCTGCATGAATTTTTCAGCAGAAGACGGATCAAGCTGTGATGTGGGTTCGTCGAGAATTATTACTTTAGGGTGTAATATCATTGCCGCCGCAAGATTTACAATCTGACGCTGTCCGCCGGAAAGCTCACACATTCGTTTATTAATAATATGATTCAATCCGAAAAAAGATGAGGTTTCCGCAACACGTCTGCGTATTACATTACAATCAAGACCAATGTTTTCCAGACCAAAAGCAAGCTCCTGCCTGACATTATCGGTAACGGTCTGATCATCAGGTGACTGCAGAATAAAACCAATTTCGCAGGCAAGTGTCTTATCATCGTATTTATCTATATTATCTGAATAATAAAGTATTTCTCCGCCGGAACTGCCATGTGGACGAAGCGAAGGTTTAAGCTGTCTAAGCAGCGTACTTTTTCCGCAGCCGGATAAACCGCATATGGTGATGAAATCTCCCTCAATTACAGAAAAAGAAATATCAGCAAGAGTCGGTTCAATTGAATCCGGATAAGAAAAACTCAAATTGCTGATCGAATAGATCTCCAATGACAATCCTCCCTTATATCAATTATAATCGGAAACAGACAGAGAATAATATAAACGATGATTACCGCGATATCCGAAATCCCGTTTATGACTATTTCAAAATACGGATAATAGGAGTAATCAGCTGCTCCAAAGTAACGCATGACAAATATACCTGCTGAAATAATAATACTTGATGCAATTACGATATAATCTTTTTTGCGCATAGTAAAAATTGAATAAAAGCTGCGTTTTGCAGATCCGTATCCCCTGCTTTTCATAGAATCCGCGGTATCAACTGAATTTTCCAGTGACCAACCAATCATTACCGATAAGATCCTTATTCCTTTTCTGATCCTGTGTTTTTTCTTTCCGGTGGCAGTATCATACCCCAACGGAAACTGTGCAGCTCGAACCTGACGAAATCTTGCACTGAATTTGCTGATAAAATTAAGCGTCATTGAAAGAAAAAGAGCAAGTTTAGGAGATATCCTTCCGAAAAGCCACATAACTTTTTCAGAATTGAATATCCTGTTGATACTGTAAAACCAAGCTGTTATTGATGACAGCATCAGTGCAGCTGAAATACCGAATATCAAAGCCTCAAGAGTGAGTTTATTACCATCAGGTAATGTCAGAATAGGAGTGATCCCCCTGTGACTGATAAGAGGATTGATTATTATTATCATTGCAGATGTTATCACATTCAATCGTATCAGTTTTAAAAATGCATTGATACCGGCAGAATAAAGAACATATGCTGCGGCAGATAACAGAGAGATTCCAAGCAGTATCGGGTTCATTATAAACATACAGACTGACAATACCGCTGCAAAATAAATAAATTGTGTAAGAGGATGATATGAAGAAAAGCCTGTATCCATAATTACCCCCTGTATTCGTTCCCGATATCCGCACCAAGATCGCAGCTGTAAATAAATGAGATCCTGTCGTTTTCATCAGCTTTATAATCAGAACAGCCAACAGCAGGAAATTGTCCGTTTACGCTGTACATCCATCCGGAAATACTCCCGCAGTCAAATTCATACAAATTTCCTATTCCCTCTATATAAGCGCCGCCTGAAATCGGAGTAAGAGTGAATTCAAGGCTGATGCCGTTTTCTTCACAGCAGCGTTTGAGGATATCAAAAACAGTTTCTCCATCACTGTATGATACCGTTTTTTCAGAAAGTATTATCCCGTTTTCCGGGAGTAATGCTTTTGTTCGTTTGTTAAGTCGTTTATCAGCAACAGCCGTATGACAATCAATAGTAAGATAGCATTTCCTGACAGCTTCCTCGCTATTATAAGTATCAGATGATATCGTCACGCTTTCAGTACTGCTTTCGATTTTGCTTTCTGTACTGCTTTCCGTAATACTTTCAGCAAATGATTCCGATGATGTATTCTCTGATACCTCCGGTTCAGAGATAATGCTTGTTATCTCCTTTGATGATTCAGTGTAAATAACAGATTCATGGCTTTCTTCATGATAATCAGATACAACGGAAGAAAGCTGCGTCGTTTCAGAAGGCTGCTTTATCTCTTCGGGTTTGCTGCTGTATAATTTTTCCGGTACAGATGAGATACTGCTGCTTTCTTTGTTAATGTTGCTTTTGGCAGTGGATTTTTCGGTTTCACTGTGTTTATTATTTTTTTCTTCTTTATCTTTTTTCTGACTGCTTTCCGATACGACAGAAACCGCAGAGCTTTTCTGCGCTGCGGTATTCGGTGTCGGCTTTATGCCGGTAAGATATGCTGCTGTAAGTACTGCTGAAATAATAACAGCAATAATGAGATATTTTTTATTATCTGAGATCCATTTTTTCATTTTTGTTCTTTATAAGGTTTCTTTTTCCGCATAAAACAGTAATAACGGCAGATGCAGCAATTACTGAACCTATAATAATCAACATATAATTGTTTTCACCGGTCGGGACGGTTCCGTTGTCATTTTTATTGCTTTCAGATGATTCCGTCGGTTTTTTATCATCAGATGAAGGAACAGACGATTCAGTCGGATCATCTGTTTTTTCATTTTTATTATCGGATATCTCATCATCAGGATCGATTACAGGTTCGCTCTTTCTGAATACAACATCGCTCATATCATAAAGAACTGTCTTTGCTTCTGCAAAACGCTGATATGCACATACAGAATAAAATGCCTGGAGTGTTGAAAGAGCGTTTTCTTCTCCGCCGAACTCATGAGAAAAGCTTCCGTCAATATAGAAACGCATAAGACCAGCAAGAGCGTTTCCGTTTTCTTTTACAAATCTGCTGTCGCTTGCGGAATCGATCCCCAGAGCAGAAAGAGCTGTTACGATCTGCGCACTGTTTTCACAGTTGGGAGCGCCGTAAGACGTATATGTACCGTCATCATTCTGTATTTCCGAAAGAAGAGCCAAAGCCTTGTCAACGGCAGTTTTTACCTTTTCGTCTTTATTATAATAAGGAGCAAGAGCCTGTATTACTATGCCTGTCATATCCGGTTCAGAGGTTTCTCCGAAGAAAGCCCATCCTCCGTCAGATAACTGTGTCGAAAGAATAAAATCGATCAGATTTTCTCTTGTTGTCTGTACAGCGCCTTCGGGAGCGTCGGGGATCATATAATTATGAGTATCAAGAGCAATAAGTGTATAAGCAGCACCGTTAATGCCTTGCTTTACCGCAAAGTCAAGATCAGAGAGTTCTGATACGAGATTCATACCATTGAAGTTTTCGGCATTATAACCTAATGCACCAAGAACAATGATGTATTTTGCATAATCAGTTGCCTTATTAGATTTATTTTCTTTAAGATAATCATATAATGTTTCAGCATATTGCTCAGCTGACGTATCATCGACCTGACCGAGCCTTGCAAGAGCCAGGATAGCCCATTCGTTTCCGGTTTCGGTAAAGATTTCCGGTTTGTTCAGTTTTGCGCTTGTTGATTCAATAATATCCTCTGTAGAGATATCCGGATTATAAGAAGGAATATTCTCCTGGGGATTATCGTTTGTTTCATCAGGTTTGCTTGTGTGAGGATCAGTTTCCGTATCGGTTTTTTCAGCAGGGTCTGACTGAGCATTTTCGATTTCAAGATTCAGCGTGTAAAGAGTTTCTTTCAGACCCTCAGGCGGATATGACAGCCATGCAGAATGACCTACTCCTATATAAATCACATCGCCGTTTTTAACCTGAATATTCCTGCTCGATTTATAGTCCGTACCTTCAGTATCGGGAGTATATGCATTTTTGTATATCTTTCGTAAATAATTCTTATTTGCCGCTGTAGGAACAACTTTAATACTGTCAGTTCCCTCTGGAAGTGTAATATTGTATTCAGTGATATTATCAGTAAGCTGAATGTTTTCTTCACCAACCGTCAGGCTTTTCAGCGAAGTATCAGTACTGTAAAAATCCGAACCTAAATCTGCGCCCCAGTTCAGCGAATACGAAAGCGTGATCTCATCTCCGTCGCTGAGATTGAGTGTATTTATACCTCCGTTGCCGTACCAGTCATTATATCCTATCATCCAGCCGCCCATCTTCGCAGTATCCGCAGCGGCAGAAAGACCGTTTATATCGGTAATATAATTATCTGCTGCTCCTGTCTGTGTATATCCGTGTGATGAGAGCGTAGTATCAAGAACTGATACAGCAGAGTCATTTTCGTTCAGAGTTACCCATTCATCAATAAGAGTACCCGACCAGACAGCTCCGTCTGATTCCGAAAATGTATTGTTCTCAACAACAATATGTACAGTATCGCTTTCCTGCAATGCATATACAGATGATGATATCACCGTACATAACAATGCAGCTGATGCCGTTACAGATAAAAACTTATTCAATACTTTCATTTCTGTTTTCCTCCGTTTTTACAATTGTTACGGCATTTTCCGATGTATCAGTATGTTTTTTCAGTTTTCTGTTTTTTCTGCTGCGAAGCCGTTTGAGCCTGCTTTTTTCCTTTGTGCTGACTACAGGCGGAGCTTTAAGCCCTGCTGCTTCAAGTGCCCTCGGCCATGGACCGAGCTTTTGTTTGATAAAGCAGACAGTTTCGCTGTCAAAATCACTTTTTTGCGGTAACCTTCCGAGCAATTCAGCTTTATCTTTCAGCAGATTTATCGCTGTCAGCGTTTTTTCCTGATTAGTCATATCATTACACCAAAAAATGCTTTTTTTGTTCCGAATCCTGCATAAAAATCCGATCATAATAATCGGTTCCGGACGAAAACAAAAAAAGCACAACTGATTATATTATAAGACAGGCCATATCAAAATGGGCGCACTCCGACACAGCATTATGTATAATCGGTTGCACCTCTTCATCGTCCAAGCCTGCAAAGCCGGCAGCTGCGGAAGTATTCTGACTTATGGCATATGCCAAACACAGTAATGACGGTTGTCCCGGATTTTCACCGGATTCCCAATTACCTACCGGGCTTAAAGCCTTTCGCACCGCAGACAGCAATATTCGGTTCTTTAAATAATATAGCAGATTAAAATGACTATGTCAATATCAAAACTACAAAATACGCTGCAGCAGAAGTAATGCCGTAACTCCCGGAATACCAAGAACAGCCGATACGGAAAGATTCATGGGGCTTACGGGAATAAAAACACCTGTAAATGATGAAGATAAATTAACGCATACAAGAGCTATCAATCCCGGCGTAAGGGAAATAAAAGCACTTCTGACGGGATGCTTTGAGCGCATAATACAATGTATTATTATCAGAGTAAGAATTATTGCAACAATTATTGCTGCTGTAAGTCCTTTTTCCATAAAAAATCCCTCCGTATCTTTATATAAATATATAATACGAAGGGAAATAATATTACTTATTTATTTTCAGCATGGAATGACTGCCGTGCGTACTGCGCTGCTTGGTATATATACTGTTATCTCCATTGAATATATATGCTATAACACAGGCAGCAAAAAAGAACGGCATATATTGATATCCGAATACTTCTGCTCCAATAAACATCGGCGCTATAAGAGTATTTGTCGCTGCGCCGAAAACAGCAACATAACCAAGAGCGGCAAATAATACAACGGGCATACCGGTAAGCGCTGCTATTACAGCGCCCAGAGTTGCTCCTATCGAAAACAGAGGAGTAACCTCTCCGCCCTGAAAACCGGCGGCAATAGTAATTATCGTAAATAAAAACTTCAGAGCAAAATCCCAATAATAAACTTCTCCATCACGGAAAGAGGCATTGATAAGATTAGTACCAAGACCGCTGTATCTTCCGCAGTACAGAAGAAGAGAAAACAAGCTTATAATTGCTCCGGCAGAAGCAATGTGGATATATGGATTTTTAAGTATTTTTGCGAAAAGCTTTTTCGTGAACCTCAGCAGAAGCGCAAAGCCTCCTCCGACAATGCCAAAGCTGACCGCTGCAATGCAGAACGGAAGAAATGTATGATAATCAATAGTAAATGTGATATCAGAAGAAACAGTGAATTTTTCAAGTCCAAGATATCCCGATACGGTACTGGCGGTATATGAAGCAATCAGCGCAGGTAAAAGCGCAGTCACTTCCAGATATCCTGCCGACAGAACTTCTGTTGCAAAGAATACAGCGGCTATCGGTGTACGGAACAATCCTCCGAAACCTGCTGCCATTCCTGTAATAGTGAGGATCCTGACTGAATTTTTGTTTTCGAGATGTATATTTCTCGCTGTAAAACTTCCGAGAGTTCCTCCGATCTGAACAGCTACGCCCTCACGTCCGGCACTTCCTCCGAACAGATGCGTTATCCATGTACTTAAAGTTACAAACGGAATAAGCCTTAGTTTTATTTCACTTCGTTTATTTCTGGCACGATCAAACAGCAATGACATTCCGTTCTGGGTTTCTTTACCAAAACGATCATATATATAATAAATGAGCAGACCGGCAGCAGCAAGAAAAGGAATAAACCAGAATGGATTATTTTCCCGAATATATGTAACTTTCAGAAGTACTATGCCGAATAATGCGTCCAAACCTCCGGTTATTATACCGATACCTACCGCAAGTAAACAAAAAACAATAAATGTAATTATCCGGTTAAATATCTTTTCGTTTTTCTGTGTTGTCTGCGTTTTGGGTTCAATATTTATTGTTATTGTCTTTTTCGGGGAAGACATTTTTTATTCATACCTTTCAGATTGCATTTTTTAAGGCAATACCGCACAGATACAGTGCTGCATATGCTCTGACTGATTTCCCCAAAAATAGTGAACTTATGCAGTGTTAAAGACTTTGTACGATGTTGCCTTAAATAATAAAAAAACTAATGAATCACTAAATATCCATATATTTTCTGTATTTAGGAATAATACCGGTTTTGTCGTCAGTAAAGCTTGCCCTTTTCTGGAATACCCCAGGGAAAGAATTGCCTTCAATGATAACAGGTCCGTTCTCACTTATTGCAACATCCCATCCGACATAACCGATCTGAGGAACTACTGTTGCAGCTTTTTCCACTAATTCTACTGCTTCATTGAACATAGGAACCCTGAATCCGACAATTTCAGTCCCTGTAAGAGGATGCTTGTCATAAAGCTTATCTTCTTTATCTATAGCAGGGACTTTTACCGTTCCGTCATCCTCAACAAATGTATACATACCGCCGCTGGAGAAATTATCAACGACTCCACCGTTCCCTATCTTGAGTATAGCCTGCAGAAAATAGCCCTTTCCGTCCTTGTAAAAGGTAAACATACGCATTGTATTCACAGATTTGCTGTAAAGACGATTCAGCTCAGGATGCTGTGTAATAAATGTTTCTATAAGATTCTGTCCGCGTTTTTTCAGCAGTTCATACAGTTTATTGACGTCCTCCCTGTCTGACGGATCCTTTACACGGTATTTGTCTACACCGATACCGCCAACACCATCAGACGGTTTAGCTATTATCGTAGAGTGTTTTTCGATAAAATTCTGAAATTCCTCTGCGGAAGCGGTATTAAGATCCAGCCAGTCACGGTTAAGATAATCATTGAATTTTTTATTGAATGTTATCTTATCATCAAAAACATCCATATAAGCTTTATCATTATACTTTATGATTATTGCGTTGTTTTTTCCTCTGGTAAGGAAGGTTGCGCGCTGTTCTTCATTCAGATTATAAAATTCAAATTCCTGATAATCATAATAACCAGCCTGATATTTCATTCCGCAGTGTACCATATCTTTTACTACGCCAATAAATGATTTATCACATTTCTTTGACACGGCACCGGCTATTTTGAACATTTTGAAATAATTCATTTTCAGAATACGTGCCATCATATATGTAACTTTTCTTGCCATGATCTTTCTCCCGTAATTGAAAATATAATACTATACTACAATAATCCGCTGTATTTTTCAAGACATATTACCGACAAAAATCATATTTAATTAATAATTATAATATGGATATTGTTATGAAAAAAGGCAGCCATAAAAGGCTGCCTTTGTAATTTATCAATTGTCAGTAAGACATTTTACCATAACTGCTTTCTGAGCATGGAGTCTGTTTTCTGCCTCTTCAAAGATCTCATTTGCATGAGCCTCGAAAACCTCCTCAGTGATCTCCTCGCCCCTGTGAGCAGGCAGACAATGCTGAACCATAGCGTCCGGTTTTGCAAGTGACATAAGCTTTTCATTAACCTGATAACCTTCAAATGCTTTCTTTCTCTTTTCAGCCTCGCCTTCCTGACCCATTGAAGCCCATACGTCAGTAATGACAACATCAGCATCAACAGCAGCCTCTTCCGGTGTGCGGAACATAGCGAATTTATCGCCGTAACCCTTTGCAAATGCAAGCACCTCATCATCAGGCTCATATCCCTCCGGACAAGCTACTGCAATAGACATACCGGTCTTGAGAGCACCGACAATAAGAGAATTCATCATATTATTACCGTCACCGATAAAACACATTTTCAGTCCGCTGAGCTTGCCCTTGAATTCGCGGATCGTCATAAGATCAGCAAGGATCTGACAGGGATGACAGAAATCCGTAAGACCGTTAATGATCGGGATACTTCCGTATTCGGCAAGATCCTCGACTTCCTTCTGTTCAAAAGTACGGATCATGATACCGTCAAGATAGCGTGAAAGAACCCTCGCTGTATCCTGTACAGGCTCGCCTCTGCCGATCTGCATATCCTTTGATGAAAGGAATATAGGCTGTCCGCCGAGCTGGTACATACCTACCTCAAAAGACACCCTTGTACGGGTAGAAGCCTTCTCAAAAATAAGACCAAGTGATTTGCCATCGAGGTATTTGTGGGCAATGCCATGCTTTTGCTCATATTTCAGCTGATCCGCGAGATTTAGTATTTCAACAATCTCGTCATCGCTCAGATCGAGCATTTTTAATAAATGTTTCATGTGTTTTCCTCCATTACTGATTTTAATATTGAAAGACCCTTGTCTATTTCTTCATAAGTGATCGTAAGCGGCGGCAGCATACGAAGAAGATTCTTTGCCGTCAGAATAAGCAGACCGTTCTTTACACATTCTGCAGCTACTGCTTTTGCATTATCCTTTTCGGTCACAATTCCGATCATCATACCCATTCCGCGTATTTCACTTACGTTATTCATTCCGGAAAGCTTTGAACGGATATATTCACCCTTTGCTGATACTTCCTTCAGAAAATCTTCTGATGTAACACGGGAGAGAACCTCTGCTGCTGCTGCGCAGGCAACGGGATTTCCGCCGAAGGTTGTTCCGTGGGTTCCGGCTGTCATAACATTACCGAGTTTTTCATTGCAAAGGCAGGCTCCTATCGGTAATCCTCCGCCAAGTCCTTTTGCAAGAGTAACAACATCAGGTCTGATACCGTAATTTTCAAAGCAGAAAACTGCTCCTGTCCTTGAAATACCGGTCTGAACCTCATCTACCATAAAAAGGACGTCCGACTCGCTGCAAACAGAAGCTACTTCCGAAACGAACTCCCTACTCAGAGGCATTACTCCTCCCTCGCCCTGGATAAGCTCGACGAATACAGCGCATACATCATCTGTAAGCTTGTTTTTCAGGTCTTCTGCATTATCAGCGATTACATAGTCAAAGCCGTCTGTAAACGGGAAAAAGTAATTGTGAAAAACATCCTGACCTGTAGCCGAAAGTGTTGTCACCGTTCTTCCGTGAAAGGAATTGATAAGTGTAAGTATTTTCTGGCGTCCTGCACCGTATTTATCAAAGCTGTATTTTCGTGCGATTTTAATGGCACATTCATTTGCTTCAGCACCGCTGTTGCAAAGAAAAACCTTATCCATACCCGAAAGTCCGCAAAGCTTTTTGGAAAGCTCTGTCTGCAGCGGAGAATAGTAAAGGTTGGAAATATGCTGGAGCGTTGAAGCCTGATCGCATACAGCGCGAACCCATCCGTCATCACAGTAACCAAGTGAGTTTACTCCGATACCGCTGGTAAAGTCGATATATTCCTTACCGTCAGCATCTTTTGCCGTAGCGCCCTTACCGCTTACAAGAGCTGTATCAAAGCGTCCGTATGTATGCATCATATATTGATGCTCATCATTCTTTATTTCATTAAAGGTCATTTTCTTTCCTCTTTTCCGTATAACCGATCAATAGAACATCGTTCCGATACCTTCATCTGAGAACATTTCGATAAGGATCGAATGAGGGATACGTCCGTCAATTATATGCGCGCGCTTGACTCCGCGGCGTACTGCTTCTACACAGCAGTCGATTTTCGGGATCATACCGCCTGAGATTATACCCTCACGTTTAAGAGAAGGAACCTCGCTGACATTTACAACAGGGATAAGAGTGTTCTCATCATCCTTATCGCTGAGCAGACCCTTGATATCCGTCATCAGAATAAGCTTTGCCGCTTTCAGCTCAGCAGCGATCCTTGCAGCGGCAAGATCAGCATTGATATTATATACAGCTCCGTTATAGCCGCCTGCAATAGTAGATATTATCGGAATATATCCGTTATCGGTCGCATCAGTAATAACCTTTGTATTGACCTCGGTGATTTCTCCGACATAACCAAGATCTTCTGCAGTAATGATTTTTTCCGCCATTATCATTCTGCCGTCAAGTCCGCACAGACCGATAGCTTTGCCGCTGTGCTGCTCGAGAAGCTGAACGAGTGACTTATTCACCTTGCCTGCAAGAACCATCTGTACAACATCAATGGTTTCATCATCAGTAACACGAAGTCCGTTTACAAAGCGGCTTTCTTTTCCGATTTTTTTCAGCAGCTGACTGATCTCCGGTCCGCCGCCGTGTACAAGCACAACATTGATCCCTACAAGATGCAGAAGAACTATATCGCTCATAACCGCGTCCTTGAGTTCATCGCTTATCATTGCATTTCCGCCGTATTTGATAACAATTGTCTGTCCTTCAAATTTCTGTATATAAGGCAGCGCCTGTATCAGTATCTGAGCGCGATCCTTATCGGTAATATTATTCATTTTCAATTCTCCTGTCAAGTTCTGTAATCGCCGTTGATCCTGACATAATCATATGTCAGATCGCAGCCGTATGCTTCCGCTGAGGAATCTCCGTCCCCGAGAGAAACAATGATATCTATTTCATCACGGATAAGGATCTCCTTGGCAAGCTCTTCGGAAAATTCAATTCCAGCGCCGTTTTTGCATACATCGATCTTTCCTGCGTCAGATGCAAATGAAACGTCAACTTTATGAACATCTGTTTCAAATCCTGAATAACCTATAGCGCAAAGCACACGTCCCCAGTTCGCATCTGCTCCGAACATTGCCGCTTTCAGAAGGCTTGAACAAATTACGGATTTTGCTATCCCCTTTGCATCTGCAACGGTCTTTGCGCCGCTTACTTTACAGGTGAGGAGCTTTGTTGCGCCTTCCCCGTCTTTAGCCATCTTTCTTGCAAGCTCTCTGCAAACCGCAGTAAGCGCTTCGACAAAGGCATCATAATCTTCTCCCTCGCCGGTTATCTCTGCATTTCCCGCAAGACCGGAAGCCATAACGGAAAGCGTATCATTAGTTGAAGTATCGCCGTCAATACTGATCATATTGAAAGTATCATCAGCAGCGATTTTTACTGCCTTCTGTATCATCTCAGCAGAAACAGAAGCGTCAGTCGTGACAAAGCAAAGCATCGTTGCCATATTCGGATGGATCATACCGCTGCCCTTGGAGATGCCGCCTATTTTAACAGTTTTACCGCCGATCGTGGTTTCAACGGCTACTTCTTTCTTGACAGTATCGGTTGTCATAATAGCTTCGGCACAGTTTGTTGCACCTGAATTATCCTCTGTAAGCTCGGATACAAGCTGATCCATGCTTTCTGCAATAGGTTCGATCGGAAGGATCTGACCGATAACACCGGTAGAAGCAACAATAATATCATCAGTCTTTATTCCAAGTGCTTCTGCAGCAAGATCACACATCTTTCTTGCTTTCATATCGCCGTCTGCATTGCAGGTGTTGGCATTACCGCTGTTTACAATTACTGCCTGAGCATAACCGTCACTGAGGTTTTCCTTACAGATCGTGATCGGTGAGCTTTGTACAAGATTGGTCGTATAAACGGCTGCTGCAGTGCATCTCGTTTCGCAGGCAATAAGACCAAGATCACGTTTTGATTTATTCTTCCTGATGCCGCAGTGTACTCCGGCAGCCTTGAATCCTTTTGCTGCAGTTACCGAACCGTCTATAAACTTATAAGACATATCAAATTCCTCCTTTTTCCTCTGAAAACAGATCATACCATTGCACAGATATAATATCAGAATGCCGGGGGTACGATTATAAGTCCTGTTTTTTCATCAAGACCAAAAATAATATTCATATTCTGAACAGCCTGACCGGCAGCGCCCTTAACCATGTTATCAATTGCCGAAATCGCAACAAGAGTATTGGTACGCTTATCATGATGGAGTGAGATATCGCAGAAATTAGAATACTTTATGTTATGTATATCAGCATTTGCTCCATCGGGAAGAAGGCGAATAAAAAATTCATCTTTATAGAAATCCTCATAAGCCTTTCTTATCTGCTCAAAGGTCACTCCCTCGTTTATTCTTGCATAGCAGGTAGAGATGATGCCTCTGTTTACCGGAAGAAGATGCGGAACAAATGTAATAGTTACCTTTTTTCCGGAAAGCTTGCCGAGAGTCTGTTCAATTTCCGGTGTATGACGGTGATTGGCAACCTTATATGCATGAAAGCCTTCATTAAGCTCGGGATAATGATTACCCTGATTAGGCTTTCTGCCTGCGCCTGTAACGCCTGATTTTGAATCGACAATAATACCCTCGGTGCTGACAAGTCCGGCTTTTACGGCAGGAGCAAGCGCAAGCGGTGCGCCTGTGGTATAGCAGCCGGGATTTGCAATTATATGTTTCCCTTTGATATTATCTCTGAAAAGCTCAGGAAGACCGTAAACAGAACGCTTGTGAAGATCATGATCGAGAAAATCGCAGCCGTACCATTCTTTATATTCCTCTTCGCTTTCAAGACGGAAATCAGCGCCAAGGTCAATAAATGCTTTTCCTGCCTTATCGCACTGAGCTGCAAGCTCCTGTGAAAGACCATGAGGGAGCGCAGCAAAAATAACATCGCTTTTGTCAACGACCTCGTCCTGATTTTTACATTCCATATCGCAAAGGCTTTTATATGACGGATAAACATCGCTGAGTTTCTGTCCCTCAAAGCTGACAGAGCTGATAGCTGTGATCTCTGCTTCGGGGTGAGTAAGAAGTATCCTTACAAGCTCGGCTCCTGCATAGCCTGTTGCTCCGATAATACCAACTTTTATTTTCATTTCCTTTTACCTCTCATAATTTAATGCATTAAATAATTATCACTGCTCCAAGAGCTTTCTGACACGCTGAGCCTGAGCCCTGACATTTTCGCTTGCAGGACCGCCGAGTGTCTTTCTGCCGTTCACGCAGTTTTCAAGAGAAATAGCCTCATATACTCCTTCGTCAAAGATATCGCAAACCTTGCGGTATTCTTCAACGGGCAGTTCTTCAAGAGTAGTCTTTTTCTCTATACAAAGCGCTACCAGTGTTCCGGTCGCCTTATAAGCATCACGGAAAGGAAGTCCCTTCTTTACAAGATAATCTGCGCAGTCTGTAGCATTGATAAATCCGTTTGCAGCAGCCTTACGCATATTCTCCGGGATCACTTTCATAGTATCTATCATGGGAGTAAATGCTGTAAGACACATTTTAACTGTATCAACTGCATCAAAGATCGCTTCCTTATCCTCCTGCATATCCTTGTTATAGGCAAGAGCAATTCCCTTCATGACAGTAAGCAGCGTCATAAGATCACCGAATACCCTGCCTGATTTACCTCTTACGAGTTCGGCTATATCGGGATTCTTTTTCTGCGGCATAATGCTTGAACCTGTTGAGAAAGCATCATCAAGCTCAATATATTTGAATTCCCAGCTGCACCACATTATGATCTCTTCGGAAAATCTTGAAAGATGAACCATAATTATCGAAAGAGCTGATGCAAGTTCCATACAAAAATCTCTGTCGGAAACACCGTCAAGGCTGTTCTGACAAACATTTTCAAAGCCTAAAAGCTTTGTTGTTACAGTTCTGTCAATAGGATATGTAGTTGTAGCCAGAGCACCGCTTCCGAGGGGATTGCTGTCAGTATGACGGTATGCGCAGTCAAGTCTGTCAATATCACGCAGCAGCATTTCCGCATATGCCATCAGGTGATGACCGAAGGTTATCGGCTGCGCTCTCTGCAAATGAGTATATCCGGGCATTACTGCGTCAGAATACTGTTCCGCTTTATTGCAGATGACATTTATAAGCTCGCATACCATTGCTCTTAAATTTTTGATCTCTTTTTTCAGATAAAGACGTATATCAAGTGCGACCTGATCATTTCTGCTTCGGGCGGTATGAAGTCTTTTTCCGGTCTGTCCAAGACGCTTTGTAAGTTCTCCTTCAATAAAGGTATGTATATCCTCGGCATCAGGATCTATTGCAAGCTTACCGCTGTCAATATCGGAAAGTATTTCTTTAAGACCTGCGATAATTGCTTCGGATTCGCTCTTTTCAATAATACCGCATTCGCCTATCATTTCAGCATGAGCGATACTGCCCTCAATATCCTCGCGGTACATACGGCTGTCAAAAGAGATAGATGAATTGAAATCGTTTGTTTTTTTGTCTATTTCCTTGGAAAATCTTCCTGCCCAAAGCTTCATATGGTTTCACTCCATTGCTTATTATTATGAGTTTTAAATCAGAGGGCGTCCGGTATATCAGACCCCCTCAAACAATAAGTCGGGCGGACAGTATTCACCATTCGCCCTGACATATTTTTTATAGGATCATAACAGCTTATTCTTTGATAAGACCCTTCTTTGCCTGAACTTTGATCGGCAGACCGAAGAGGTTGATAAATCCTGCGCTGTCCTTCTGGTCATAAACCTCATCCTCGTCAAAGGTAGCAATATCGGGATCATACAGTGAATACGGAGAAGTAACTGCCGAATCAATGATGTTACCCTTATACAGCTTGAGCTTTACGTCGCCTGTTACTGTTTCCTGAGTGCTGTCTACGAATGCAGAAAGAGCCTTTCTGAGCGGTGTATACCACTGACCGAAGTAAACAAGCTCTGCAAAACGCAGACCGACCTGCTGCTTGAAATGATATGTATCTCTGTCAAGAGTGATCTCCTCGAGTTTGTTATGCGCATGATAAAGGATCGTTCCGCCGGGAGTTTCATAAACGCCTCTTGACTTCATGCCTACAAGACGGTTCTCAACAAGATCAACTATACCGATACCGTTTTCGCCGCCGAGCTTATTGAGTTTCTTGACGATAGAAACGGAATCCATTTTTTCGCCGTCGATAGCTACCGGAACGCCCTTATCAAATGAGATGGTAACATAGGTGGGCTTGTCAGGAGCCTGCTCAGGGCTGACGCCAAGCTCAAGGAAGCCTTCCTTATTGTACATAGGCTCATTTGCGGGATCTTCAAGATCAAGTCCCTCATGTGAAATGTGCCAGATATTCTTATCCTTGGAATAATTGGTTTCTCTTGTGATCTTAAGAGGAATATTATGCGCCTCAGCATATTCGATCTCCTCATCACGGGATTTGAGGTTCCACTCTCTCCAGGGAGCAATGATCTTCATATCGGGAGCAAATGCTTTGATAGCAAGTTCAAAACGAACCTGATCGTTGCCCTTACCTGTGCAGCCGTGACAAATAGCGTCTGCTCCTTCTGCGAGTGCGATCTCAACAATACGCTTTGCAATGATCGGTCTTGCAAATGATGTACCGAGAAGATATTTGCTCTCATATACAGCGTCTGCCTTGATTGTCGGGAATACATAATCCTCAATGAATTCCTTATTAAGATCTTCGATATAGAGCTTGGAAGCACCGGTTTTGAGTGCTTTTTCCTCAAGACCCTCAAGTTCGCTGTCCTGTCCGACGTCACCGGATACTGCGATTACCTCACAGTTATCATAGTTTTCCTTCAGCCAGGGAATGATTATGGACGTATCGAGTCCGCCCGAATATGCAAGTACTACTTTTTTAATGTCACCCATGACAATTACCTCCGTTTGATTAAGTTACTATATCATTATACACCTTTTTATGCATTTTTCAAGTATTTCATGAATATTAATACGAATATCGGAATTTTTGTATGAATACACAATTTTATTATAATTTTTCGTTTATTTTTGATTGGTATTGCTTGGTATATAGCGGTTTATTCTTATAAAATGATAACAATAATACACGCTATGTAAACAGGATCATTATTCTGATTTATAAATGATACAGCTTTATGCACTGATTAATGCATAAAGTGTATATTGATGGCGTTAATAATTCCACGATCATGTTTTCAGATAAGATTTTATATGATATACTTTCTACAGAATAATTTATACGGAGGTTTTATTATGAGCTTTATTAATGTTGATCCAAAGACATTGGAGAATAATTTCTTCAAATCCATTGACAAGGACTGGATGCTGATAACAGCCGGCAACAGCGAAAAATACAATACAATGACTGCAAGCTGGGGCGGCATCGGTATTCTCTGGAACAAAAATGTCAGCTTTGCTTTTATCCGCGATTCACGTTATACTCTTGAATTTATTGATAATAATGATTATTATACCCTTTCATTCTTCGGCGGCAATTACAGAAAGGAACTGACATTCTGCGGAAGAAATTCAGGCAGGAATGTTGACAAGATCAAAGAAACAGGGCTCACTCCTGTTTTTGACAGTGAGGCTCCTTATTTTGAGGAAGCTGAGCTTGTTCTTGTCTGCCGCAAGCTTTTCAAGCAGAAGATGGCTCCGGAAAGCTTTATTGATAAGGATATTCTTGAAAAAAATTATGCAGATAACGACTGGCACGAGTTTTTTGTCGGTGAAATAGTCGCTGCATTAAAGAAGGCATAATATGCATACTGTACTCATAACAGGCGCATCAAGAGGTATCGGCGCGGAAACAGCAAGACAGTTTGCCTTGAACGGATATCGGGTGCTGATAAATTATTGTCATTCCAAAGAAAAAGCCGAATCACTGCTTGATGAGTTAAGACAAATTACTGACGCTGATATTTTCCGTGCAGATGTTTCCGATCCTGTTCAGGTCAAAGAAATGTTTGCGTTGATCGAAGCTGAATACGGCGGAGCGGATATTCTTGTAAATAATGCAGGGATTGCGCAGACAAAGCTTTTTACCGATATTACTGATGATGACTGGAACAAAATGGTTTCAGTCAATCTGAGCAGTGTATTCTATTGCTGCCGCTCGGCTCTTCCCTTTATGATAAGAAAAAAATACGGTAGGATAATAAATATATCCTCTATGTGGGGACAGGTCGGCGGATCCTGCGAGGTGCATTATTCCGCAGTAAAGGCAGGTATTATCGGTCTGACAAAGGCTCTTGCGCAGGAAGAGGGGCCGAGCGGCATCACAGTAAACTGTATCGCTCCCGGTGTTATACGGACAGATATGACCGCCTGCTATTCCGAAGATGATATGAAGGCTCTGACTGATGAAACGCCCACCGGAACGACAGGCTCTCCTGCTGATATAGCGAGAACCGTTTTATTCCTTGCAGATGAAAAAGCCTCGTTTATTACAGGTCAGGTTTTCGGAATAAACGGAGGATTTGTAATAACCTGATAAAAAAATACAGCGCTTACGGAATTGATCTGTAAGCGCTTGTTTTTATGAATTTTTATCTACCTGATGAAATGTTTTGAGATTGCCGGTCTTCTGACTTCTTTTTGCAAGCTCTGCCATTACCTCGTCAACAGTGATACCCTGCTGAGCCATCATTACAAAAAGATGATAGATAAGATCGGATATTTCGAGTACAGTTTCTTTATTGTCACCGTTTTTGGCAGCAATAATTGTTTCGCTGCATTCCTCACCGACTTTTTTGAGGATCTTGTCCAGACCCTTTTCAAAGAGATAACAGGTATATGAACCCTGCTGTTTTTCTTCCTTGCGGCTTATTATAGTTTCGTAGAGAGCATAAAGCTCATTCTGATTCTCCATTATGATATTCCTCCCATATGTTATTGAAAAAGCATGAATGACTGCCTGTATGACAAGCGGCACCGGTCTGATCAACTATTACGAGGAGCGTATCCTTGTCGCAGTCGCCCTTGATATCTATTACCTTCTGCAAATGACCAGATGTAGCTCCCTTATTCCACAGTTCCTGTCTTGAACGGCTGTAAAACCATGTATAGCCTGTTTCAAATGTCTTTTGCATAGATTCACGGTTCATATATGCAAGCATAAGTACCTGACCGGTAGAGCGTTCCTGAACGATCGCAGGAAGCAGATCGGCTTTTTTGAAGTAATCCTCTATAAAATCAAACTTTGCCATCAAAGATTTGCTCCTTTTCCGTTATGCTTTGCGGCGTGGGCTACTTCCATAGCCTGAGCAAGATCAAGATTGCCGCTGTATATTGCTTTTCCGCAGATAGCTCCGTAAATATCAAGATCGGTGAGATTGATTATATCTTTCAGACTGGATACACCGCCGGACGCTATGATATTACAGCTTACGGAAGATTTCAGTTCATCAAGCATAGTAAGATTGGGACCGCTGAGCATACCATCTCTGGAAATATCTGTAAAAATAATATATTTTACGCCGATATCCTCCATCTGCTTTGCAAGATCAATATAATTGACCTCGGAAGTATCTGTCCAGCCGTCAGCGGAAACAAAACCGTTTTTGGCGTCAATTCCGACTGCGATCTTGTCCTGATATTTATTTACTGCCTCACGGACAAAATCGGGGTCATTTATCGCAGATGTTCCAAGAATGATCCGGTCTATACCGTTTTTAAGATAAAATTCAACAGAATCCATAGAACGGATGCCGCCGCCGACTTCGATCTTGATGTCACAGTTTTTTCTTACGGAAAGAATCGCATCAGAATTGATTCTTTTACCGTCCTTTGCTCCGTCAAGATCAACCATATGCATGAATTTTGCTCCGGCTTCTTCAAAGCTTTTTGCTGTATCAATAATACTGTCTGCTACTTTATAAGCAGTAGAATAATCGCCCTTCATAAGACGAACACAATTTCCGTCAATTATATCAATTGCAGGTAAAATCAACATATATATCAACCTTTCCAAATTACAGATATGTTTTTGTTATCATAATATCATAAAACGCCTTTTGTGGAAAGAGGTTTGCCTGTATCCGTTACGGAAACGGCACTTCTCAGAGAATGTCCCAAAGCCTTATACAGTGCCTCGGCAATATGATGTGAATTCTTTCCGTAAAGCGATTTCAGATGCAGTGTAATGCCTGCATTGAATGCAAACGCTCTCATAAATTCCTCTGTCATGCAGCTGTCATAGCTGCCAATCTTTTCCTGAGGAAACTCTGCATCAAATACTAAAAAGGGTCTTCCGCTTATGTCCAGGGAACAAAAGCCGAGAGCCTCATCCATAGGTACATAGAAGGAACCAAAGCGGGCAATTCCGCTTTTATCTCCGAGTGCCTGTGAAAATGCTTTCCCAAGTACGATACCCGTATCTTCTACGGTATGATGGCAGTCTACTTCAAGATCACCATTAGTTTCAACCAATAATCCGAATCCGCCGTG
The DNA here is from genome assembly GCA_902778175.1 of uncultured Ruminococcus sp. GTDB lineage: Bacteria > Bacillota > Clostridia > Oscillospirales > Acutalibacteraceae > UBA1213. The sequence continues at coordinate 28,578 of CACYWT010000001.1, forward strand.
AACGGCAAATGCTGTCAGCATATGATTGAAAAAACCAATGCCGGTATTGATCTGTACTTCCCCTCCGTCGAGATCAAGCTCAACAGAAATACGGGTCTCTTTTGTTTCTCTTTTAACAGAAGCTTTTCGCAATGGTATCGCCCCTTTCTGTATTGCAACAAGTATAGAACATTTTCTGTTCTTTGTAAATACATAATAACAAAAACTTAATTTTTTTTGGAAAAATTACACACTGTCTATTTTTCAGCGATTTCTTTTTAGTATGTTTTGGATAATGTATTTTTCAAAATTAACGAGTAATTCAGTATTTTCCTGCTCAGAACCTGCCGTAATGCGCAAAGCGGAATACTTTCCGAACAAGCGCACAGCAATACTGTTTTCAAGCAGAAACTCATAAATGTCCTTTGCTTTTTCCGTTTCTACAAAAACAAAATTTGCACAGGGTTCATATATAACAAACGGAAGCTGATAACTGTCAATGAGCTTTTTCAGCCCTGAATACAATTCCTTTGTCTGTATTCTGATCTTTTCCGTTCTGCCCTTCAGCATATCCTTATGTTTAAAAATAACTGTCCCTATCTTCTGGGAAATCGTATTTACATTATATGGCGATTTGACTGAACGCAATGCCCTCGTGATCGTTTTATTTGCAACTGCAAAGCCAAGACGGATTGAAGCAGAACCAACAGCCTTTGATGCTGTTTTCAGGACAATAAGATTATCATGATCCTGAGCTTCTTTCAGAATGGACTGATCCCAGAAATCCATATATGCCTCATCAAGTATAACAAGACAATCCCCTGCCTCTGTAACGAGTTTTCTTGCATCTTCCGCTTTGATCCCACAGCCGGTCGGATTGCAGGGGTTTGAAAAGATCACCATATCTGCTTTGTTTTCTTTTATAAAGGAAATAAGATCGTCAACATTAATATTTAGCTGATCGTTCTTCTGAAATGTAAGTATTTCATTTTCCGATAGGAAAGAATAAAATGCATACATTGAGAAATCCGGGTCGGTAACGACTACACGGCTTCCGCGTTCAAGCAGGGCTGAGGCAATAAGGTAAAGGACTTCATCTGAGCCGTTGGTTGCTGTAATATGCTCAGGATCGATACCGTAATAATCAGAAAAAGATATGATCAGTTCCTTTGCCGCAGGATCCGGATATCTGTTGAAATCCACTGAGTCAATAATATCTTTTATCTCACTGCGGATATTGTCGGGAAGATCAAAGAAAGATTCATTAGCGTCAAGTCTTATCTTATATGTACCGCTTATAGGTTCATATGGTTCAAGTTCCTTGACCTTTTTTACTAATTCATAAGACATATTATTACTCCTTTGAATATCAGGAAAGTTTTATTCAAAGCGGACAATGATTGAATTTGCGTGTGCAGTCAGACCTTCCGTATCAGCGAAACGGACAATATCGTCCTTATCTGCTCTGAGTGCTGATTCTGTATAATAAATAAAGCTTGATTTCTTGATAAAGCTGTCAACCGAAAGCGGAGAGAAAAATCTTGCCGTTCCGCTGGTGGGAAGAACATGGTTCGGACCTGCAAAATAATCACCGAGAGGCTCGGGGGAATAATGACCGAGGAATACAGATCCGGCATTGTCAAGCCTGCCGATATATTCCATCGGATTTTCGCAGCATACCTCAAGGTGTTCGGGCGCAAGACCGTTAGCCATCTCTACTGCCTTATCCATATCCTCACATACGATTATAGCGCCGAAATTGGTAAGGGATTCGTCAATGATCTCTTTTCTTGAAAGCTGAGCCATCTGACGTTCAAGCTCGGATTTTGTTTCTTCTGCAAGCTTTTTTGAAGTTGTGACAAGAATCGCAGAAGCAAGCTTGTCATGCTCCGCCTGTGACATAAGATCGGCGGCAAGGAATTTAGGATCAGCAGTTTCATCTGCAAGAACAAGTATCTCGCTGGGACCTGCTATCATATCTATATCTACCGTACCGTATACAAGCTTTTTTGCAGCTGCAACGAATATATTGCCGGGTCCGACGATCTTATCGACCTTAGGTACAGTTTCTGTTCCGTATGCAAGAGCAGCAACAGCCTGCGCGCCGCCCATGAGGAAAACTCTGTCCACACCGGCGATCTTTGCCGCTGCCATTATATCGGGATTCGGCTTTCCGTTTTTGAGAGGAGGAGTTGCCATTATTATCTCCTTGACTCCTGCTATCTTTGCCGGAATGACATTCATAAGAACAGATGACGGATATGCAGCAGTACCGCCGGGAACATAAACGCCGACTTTTTCAAGTCCTCTGATACGCTGTCCAAGGATCACACCGTTTTCTTTCGTCGTGAGCCAGCTCTGCTGAAGCTGCCTTTTGTGGAAATCACGGATATTAGCTGCTGCTTTTTCAAGCGTAGCGATAAACTGCGGATCGCAGTCATTTATAGCTTTTTCTGTTTCCTCCTTGGAAACTTCAAAAAATTCAGGAGCTTTTCCGTCAAATTTGATCGTATATTCCTTTACAGCTTTATCGCCGTTTTTGCGGACATTATCAATAATATCCGATACTATAGCAGTAACATTGCGGTCGGTGTCACTGCTTCTCTCACGAACCATTGAAAGGTAATCATACTCTGCTTTGCCGTCTGCAAATACAGTTCTAATCATTTCATTTTCTTCCTTTCTGTTTCCATTTTATCCGCAAGCTCTTCTATTTCTGCTTTTCTGAGTTTAAGGCTTGCGGTATTTGCGATCAGTCTTGCTGATATCGGAGCAACATTATCTTCGATGATAACAAGACCGTTTTCTTTGAGTGTTGATCCGGTTTCTACAATATCAACTATCGCATCTGAAAGACCGAGAAGCGGCGCAAGCTCTACAGAGCCTTCGATCTTTATAATACGGATATCCATACCCTTTCCTTCAAAAAAGCTTCGGGTAACATTCGGGTATTTTGTAGCGATCGTTCTTGCTTCATAGCCGGAGAAAAAATCAAGTCCTGCTTTTCCCGCAAGAGCAAAACGGCATTTTCCGAATCCGAGATCAAGTATTTCATAAAAGCTTCTGCCGTTTTCCATAATAGTATCCTTGCCGACAACGCCGAGATCACATACTCCGTTTTCAACATAAGTGATCACATCTGCTGCCTTTGCAAGAACTACTTCTATATTTGCTCCGCCTATCGGGAGAATAAGCTTTCTTCCCTTTTCTCTTACGGCTGTACAGTCAAATCCGGCTGCTTCGAGAAGCTTTATCGTATCTTTTTCAAGTCTGCCCTTTGTAAGTGCAATTCTTAAAGGTTTCATATTATACTCCTGTATTTATCGTCTTTATTTCCTCACCGACAATTGCCAGCTTTTTTATTCCTTTATATCTTGCGTATTCCATCGCTTCATCAAGCGTTTCAAAAACGCTGTTCTCACCGAGAATATTTGCTTCGGAAAGCGCAGATGTATATTTGATAGCTTCTATCTCAAAGCCTTCCTCACTGTGAACAAGAACATCTGCTGTTTTCTTCTCCGGAATATTCCCTCTTTTCAGCATTACTGCAGCAAGAGCGTCAACATTGATGCCAAAACCGACAGCGGCTGCAGGAGCATCAAAATTATCAAGAAGATTATCATATCTTCCGCCGATGAGTACAGGCTCGCCCGAACCCATGACATATCCGCTGAATACGATATCACTATAATAATCGTTACGCTGGACAAGACCAAGATCAATGATGATCCTTTCTCCGAGTCCGAGCTTTGAAAGATCATTATATATCTCACGGATATATTCAAGTCTGCTGAGCGCAGCTTCATCATCACAAAGCTGATAAGCCTGATCGAGTACTTCTATACCGCCGAAAAGTCTGGGAAGTCTGCGGATAAGCGCGACCGCCGGCGTCTGCTCAAGTGAATCAAGTACAGTATTCAGCGCGGAATAATTCTTTGATTCAATAAAGCTGCGTATTTCCTCACGGGATTCATCACTCACAGGCAGCGCGCCTGCCAATATACGGAAAAATGCGGCATTGCCAAGCTCTATTCGGAAATCAGGCACACATTTTGAAAGAGCATCAATAGCTGTTGTTATTACTTCGATATCTGCTCTTTTTCCTTTTGCACCGATAAGCTCTATACCTGCCTGCATAACCTCGTTGCTTCTGCCTGTCAGACCGGGATTATAGCGATATACACGCTGGTTGTAGTAAAGGCGGATAGGATGTCGCTCGTGCATCAGTCTGGTTGCGACCATTCTTGCGATAGGCAAAGTGGAATCCGGACGGACAACCATTAGACGTCCTTTTGAATCACTCATCTTAAACATATATTCCATCGGTATACCGGATTTTTCCTCAGAAAAGAGATCATAAAACTCTATTCCGGGTGTGAGGACCTCATGGAATCCTCTTGAGGAAAAAACATTTCCTAAAAGCGTAGAAACAGTCCGGTTTGCAAGACACTCCTCGAATAAAAGATCTTTTGTTCCTTCGGGAGTGATTTTTGAATAATCCTTCATTTAGCTGTACCTCATTATCTGAATCTTTACTTTACTAAGGTAAAGTGGTAATATAATAATATGATAATATACTATCATATAAATATATTCTTGTCAAGCTTTGCGCAGAAAAAATGTCTTCCCTGTCATCTGCGCGGCGAAAACTGATGTTTATTATTTTATCATATAAAATGCATATTTTCAAGCAAATATGAAATGTATTATCCTATCGAGTCAATTTTAATCTTTTGTATTAATATCGTATCATATCAGGTAACAAAATTTTACGAACAACCAAGTAATTCCACAAAGTTCCGAAAAATACCAATTTAACATAATTCATTCCAATTTTAAAGCTGTTTTTTAAAATAGTACAGAAATATCATTTTTAATAAAAAAAATTTGTAAAAATCTTAAAAAATCACTTGTATTTAGTATGATAATGTGGTAATATTAATATAAAGGAAATTGCTTTTGTAATATTATCATTACCGCCGTGATTAATTATCTTAAGATTTTGATATTTTTACACATTTTTTAACCGTAATAATCATCAAAAAATTGCGGTGATTTTTAAGCAAAATATACAAAAGAAAGGAGGTATAACGAATGTTCTGGGAAAGATTTTATGGTCTGTGTCAGCGAGTAGGAAAGAAACCCAACCCCGTAGGAAAAGAAATCGGATTATCTTCAGGAATAATCAGTAAATGGAAAGCAGGTGGCATACCAAACGGCGAAACTTTAATGAAACTTTCAAAGTATTTCAATGTTTCTGTTGACTATCTCCTTGGTATCAGCCCTCAGGTTGAAATCAAAGAGAATTTTCTCAAACCGATTTATACCGATACCGATCTGAAAAGACAGATCCTTGATGATCTTGATTGTCTGAACAGCGTCGGTCTTGCTTATTTAGCGGAATACTCTGATTATTTAATCACCAGACTTAAATACCAGAGAGAAGATCTGGCAAACGAAATAAATAATAAATAATATTTGTACATTAAAACGATCATAAATATGCTTGAAATGTTTTATACGCTTGTTCTGTATCTGCGGAGCAGGCGTTATTTATATTACATCATATAATAAGGGGAGCTGCTTTTCTATGACAGCTCCCCATTTTTGAAATTATTCTTTTGTATTTTTTATCAATACATACCGCCCATACCGGGATCAGCAGCAGGCATCGGAGCAGCAGGCTCCTTGATATCAGCAACAAGTGATTCTGTTGTAAGAACCATTGCTGCAACAGATGCTGCATTCTGGAGTGCGCTTCTTGTAACCTTTGTCGGGTCAACAATACCGCTGCTCATCATATCAGCATATTCCTCTGTAAGAGCATTGAAACCATAGCCTGTCTTGCCTGAGGTGATGATCTTGTCAACGATTACAGAGCCTTCAAGACCTGCATTAGCTGCGATCTGGCGAACCGGCTCTTCAAGTGCCTTGAGTACGATCTTTGCGCCTGTCTTTTCATCGCCCTCGAGTGTATCAACAAGAGCAGAAACAGCACCAATAGTATTGAGCAGAGCTGTGCCGCCGCCTGCAACAATGCCCTCTTCAACTGCAGCTTTCGTTGCAGCAAGTGCATCTTCAATGCGGAGCTTCTTCTCCTTCATTTCGATTTCGGTAGCAGCGCCGACCTTGATAACAGCTACGCCGCCTGCAAGCTTTGCAAGACGCTCCTGGAGCTTCTCTCTGTCAAAATCAGATGTTGTTGTTTCGATCTGAGCGCGGATCTGACCAACACGGGCTGCGATCTCTTCCTGAACGCCTGCACCGTCAACGATGATCGTATTTTCCTTATCAACTTTGACCTGACGAGCGCGACCGAGCTGATCTATAGTTGTATCCTTGAGCTCAAGTCCGATCTCGGAAGAAATAACCTGTCCGCCTGTAAGAACAGCGATATCGCGGAGCATTTCTTTTCTTCTGTCACCAAAGCCCGGAGCCTTTACACCGACACAGGTGAATGTTCCTCTGAGCTTATTGAGGATAAGAGTTGTAAGAGCTTCGCCCTCGATATCCTCTGCAATAATAACCAGCTTTTTGCCGGATTTTACGATCTCCTCGAGGAGCGGCAGGATCTCCTGGATATTGGAGATCTTCTTGTCTGTAATAAGAATGTAAGCGTCATCAATAACAGCTTCCATCTTATCCGTATCAGTACACATATAAGGAGTGATGTAGCCTCTGTCGAACATCATACCTTCAACAACCTCTGAATATGTTTCAGCTGTCTTGGATTCTTCAACAGTTATTACGCCGTCGTTGCCAACCTTATCCATAGCCTCTGCGATGAGGTTGCCTATGAACTCATCAGCAGCAGAAATTGTTGCTACTCTTGCGATATCCTTTGAGCCTTCAACGGGCTTAGAGTTTTCCTTGAGCTTATTCACAGCAGCGTCTACAGCCTTACTGATACCCTTTTTGAGGATCATCGGGTTTGCGCCTGCTGTAACATTCTTCATACCCTCACGGATAAGAGCCTGTGCAAGAAGAGTTGCAGTCGTTGTACCGTCACCGGCAACATCATTGGTTTTAATGGATACTTCCTTTACGAGCTGTGCGCCCATATTTTCAAAGGGATCGTCAAGCTCAATCTCTTTAGCTATCGTAACACCGTCATTTGTGATAAGCGGTGCGCCGAATTTCTTATCGAGAACTACGTTTCTGCCCTTAGGACCAAGGGTGATCTTTACTGTATCAGCGAGCTGATCAATACCGCTCATAAGAGCCTTTCTTGCATCCTCGCCGTATGAAATCTGTTTAGCCATGATGAATTACCTCCGTTATTAAAATGCTATTATTCTACTACAGCCAGAATATCGGACTGACGAACTATGGTATACTCCTCGCCGTCGAGTTTGACCTCTGTGCCGGAATATTTGCTTGTGATGACCTTATCGCCAACATTAACATACATGGTAACTTCCTTGCCGTCAACCATTCCTCCGGGACCTACAGCTACTACTGTAGCGAACTGAGGCTTCTCCTGTGAAGCTGCTGTGAGTACGATACCGCTCTTTGTTGTTTCCTCAGCTTCCTCAGCCTTAACAACAACTCTGTCAAGTAACGGTTTAATAGTCATAATATATTGCCTCCTTAGCAAAATAGAATTAATAAAGTAATTTTAGCACTCTCTCTTCCTGAGTGCTAAAAATATTGTATACCCTTTTTTATAAAAAATCAAGACTTATTTGTAATTTTCGTGAAAAAATTTTTTATATTTCCAAAAAAGAAAGTCCGTTGGCTGATAAAAGTCAACGGACGAAATTTTTTGAATCAGAACTTGTTGTTATTATTGTTGTTAAAACCGTTGTTCACATTGGCATTAGCATTAACATTATTATTGTTGAAACCATTCTGATTATTGAAATTGCCGGGGTTGTTAAAATTATTCTGATTATTGAAATTGTTGGGGTTATTGAAGTTATTGAAGTTATTATTGTTGCTCTTGGGCATTTTCTTCAGGAAAGATAATACTGCAAGAGCACCATTTCCTAAAACGGCAAGAATAAGAACAATACCCCAGAAGCTGAAGAATACGCCTCCTGCACCATTTGCTTCGGCATTCAGAACTATAAAATTGATAAATGAAGAGATCAAAGCTACTACACAAAGAGCAGGATTGATAAAATATACAATACCGCCGATAGCATTCTTCATAACGATCTTATGCAGCGGCGGAACAAGACCCGCAACAGCAACAATAAGTGAAATAATAAAGAGAACATTGGCAAAACCGAGTCCGCCCATCTGTCCTAAACCATTCTGTGACATTGCTCCGATTATACCGTAGCCGAACCTCATTGAAGTGCTCGAAACAGTGATCTTGATCGAAGGCATAATAGCAAGATAGAATACAATTATAGCTGCAACAAAAGAACCATATTCAAATATGAATTCATCAATCTTAGGAAGTCTGAGCTTATCCTTGTCGTTTATCAGACCAAGAACGGTAAGAACAACAGAAGCAAGAATAAATACAAGAAGTATCCAGCCGCATACGGAAAGATGAACAGAAAGATTGAAAGCAATAGCTATTCCGTTAATATTAAAAATATTGATAATAGCGGAAACGATCGCAACAAGCTCAAGTCCCGGAAGAACGAGATCAAGAAGTCTGCCGTTGGGCTTTTCTTCTATAAACTTATAGATATGCGGCTCAAAACGAACCAACATGAGAATCAGCGTGAAGATGAGCAGAACACCGCAGAAAATGAAGCCGCCTGCCGCACCGTTCATACCGCCTGTACCGAAAAAGCCAACAACTGTTCTTGTAACCTTGGAGGAATAATATCCTGAGTAATACGCTGCTACATCAGGCAGGAAAGAGAAAATAAATACCAAAAGAGCGAGCATATAAGGACCAAACTTAAATATGGTCTTTGCGGGATCTGCAAAATTGAACATTGAAGCAAAATTTTTGCCGAACTGACTGAAAAAGCTGTTTGCGTCAAATACTTCTTTGAGGCTCATACCGCAGTTCATGCAGGCAACCTGCTGAGGATTTGTTACTGCTGCCGCACAATGGGGGCAGAAAGATTTACCATCACCAACCTTTACACCGCACTTTGTACATACCATCTGATTATTCATAACCTGAGCGCCGCAGTTACGGCAGTATTTTTTCGGCGGCAGATACTGAGACTGATTCATCTGAGCATTGCTCTGGAACTGCTGAGCAGGTGTCTGCTGTGAGAAAGGAACATTGGTATTGTTTTCTGAAGGCTGATCGACAAATTTATTGCCGCAGTTCATGCAGAAAGCAACACCGGCTTGTCTGACTTCACCGCATTTTTCACAGAAAGCTGCGCCCATACCTTTTTTGGTACCGCAGTTCTGGCAAACGTTATACGTTTCTTCCATGGGTGAACCACAGGATTTACAATACATTTCACATTTCCTCCTTAATTAATAAGAGAATAGTACCATTTTCTGCAAAATATGCATACTTTGGTCAGGGAATCTGCTAAAGTGATTATACGCTAATATTATAGACAAGTCAAGTTAAATCGACAAATAATCACATTTTTAACTAATAAACGCATATTGAAATGGTAAATTTTAGTAATTATTTGCCAAGTTCTTCTGCTCTTCTTGTGCAGGCAGCCATAGCCTCCGATATGATCTCAGGAACCTTCTTTTCTTCAAGAATTTTCATTGCTTCGATCGTTGTTCCGCCCTTTGAACAAACTTTTTCAATAAGCTGCTCCGGAGTATCCGTTCCGGAACGAAGCATCTCAGCGCTTCCCTCAAACGTCTTACATACAAGTCTGAGAGCCGTGTCACGGTCAATTCCGACAGACACTGCATAATCTGTCATTGCCTTTGCAAAAAGATATACATAAGCCGGACTGCTGCCGTTTACGGCGATAATCGCATTCATCTGATCCTCAGGAAGAATTACGGCTTCTCCGGAAAGCGCGAAGATATTATATATTTCGCTGAAATCTTCGTCCGAAATATTTTCAGAACGGCAAAGCGCTGTTGCGCCCTTTCCGAGAAGGAGCGGGGTATTGGGCATTACTCTGACCATCGGACAATCATGACCTATCCCCTTTCTTACATATCCGATAGAAATGCCGGCAGCTATTGTAACAAAGATCTTTTCATCTGTAACAGCCGGACTGATCTGCTCAAGTACGATATCATAAACCTGCGGCTTTACGGCAAGGATAATTATATCACTTTTTGCAACAAGATCAGCGCCGTTTTCTGCGGAAGAAACACCGAGTTCCGCCATTGCACTGCGCTTTTCTTCATCAGGATCAAATACACACAGATCCTGCGTTTCCTTAGCATGATTAAGGAGAATACCTTTTATCATAGCTGTTGCCATATTACCTGCTCCGATAAAGCCTATTTTCTTTTCGCTCATTTTATACACCTCTGTATTATACTTTGCACCGTTATCCGGTGCAAGCTGATTATATTATAATCCCATTTTAAAAAAAAATCAATAAAAAAGGGCAGCCGGAAAGCCGCCCTTTAAGATCAATTGTATTGGAAATGCAGACATGAGGGACTCGGGAAATAATGATAATTCATATGTCCGTCATCGTCATAATCTCCGTAAAGGAACATTTCAAGTTCATCGCATCTTCTGTAAAGAAGTCCGTAGTAGCATACGCCGCCGGCATGATGATATGCAAGAAGCTCGTTAATAAGCGCATTTTTATTGACATAATTGAGATCTCTGCCGGTTGCAGTTCCTGTTGAAATGTTAAGATATGTACCGCTGCAGTATCCTGTTAAACCGGAAGCGGTTTTGACCTTATACCATACACTGTTGTATTTCTGAGTGCTGACAAGAGTTACCTTTTCTTTATATCCGAGTACAGTAATTACGTCAGAAGATGTTGTATAACTCTTGCGAAGATTCAGTCCGTCATATGCAGTAACCGTACCGGTAACAGTCGAACCTGAAGATATTGTGCCATAGGAATTTTTGAGAATATCGAGAATATCTCCGCCGTACGTCCAGCCTGTACCAAGGTTATATGAGAACGATACAAGCGCGTCGAACTGCTGCTGATTAAAACGGATATTATTTTCAATAAGGACATCATTTACACGGCTTGCATAAACTTCTTTGTTGATCGCTTTTACAAGCAATGCGTAACCTTCGCTGCGTGTGAGGTGATCATAGAAGCGATCTCCCTCCCATACTACATAACCATGTGCAAGAGTAGGAATGTTATTTGCAAGTCTGTCATATGTTATATCAGCAACGAAGCCTTCTTTATTGCCTATGAATTTTATTACTTCATCGCTTGCGCGGAGTCTGTCGAGAGCAGTTGTCTTGATATTTGTCTTGGAGCTTACATAGATATCTGCAGTTCCGTCTGAGCTTGTTGCCCATTTGTTATTCTTGTAAGAATATGCCTTGTATATATGTGTACCTGCAGTTGTTACCTTGTAGCTTCCTGTCCAGACTATAGTATTGCCTTCGACTTTTTTCTGAGTAGCCTTTACAGTTGTACTCTTGCCGTTTTCGTTTACTACATATTTAACGTCACTTCTCGACTTATCTGTAATAGCTATAAGCTTTACGGTCGAATTGCGGACTGCCGAGTTTGGTGAAGAATATGTGAATTTAATGGGATCAGCTTCATATACCGTTACTACGCAGACTGCTCTGTTTCCGTATACATCTGTATATGTGATCGCGCATTTGCCGGGGAGCTTGGTTTCAATAAAACCGTCCCACACTGTAGCGATGATGTTGTCACTTGTACCCCAGCCTGCATTGCGATCGGAATAACCCTTGATATAAATAGTCTTGCCTGCTGTGGTTGAAACACTATAGCGCGAAAGAGCCATTCCATAGCTTGATACATCATTTACAGTTACCTTGCAGTTTACCTTCACCCTACCGGTCGAATCCGAAGCAGTTATGGTAGCGGTACCGGCACGAAGTCCGCTGATAGCGCCGCCTCTGACCGAAGCGACATTATTATCCGAGCTTGTCCATGTAACAGCGGAATTATCGGATACTGTTGCTTTGACAACATAATTAGATCCGACTTTCAAACTTGCAGAGGCTGCTGATAATGTGATTTTGGGAAGATTTCTTACATTCACATTCAGCACAGCACTAACGCTTCCGGAAATATCGGAAACTGTTATTTTTGCATTACCCGTTCCTACAGCCTTTACTACGCCCTTATCAGAAACAGTAGCTACGCTTGCAGCGGAGCTTTTATAGAAAAGATCGCCGTTTGCAGGTGTAGTCGTTGCTTTCATCGTATAATTGTCGCCTTTTATCAGGGAAACGGAGCTTGAATCAAGCTTGATTGACTTAATATTGGTTTTAACAATTTTTATTACGCAGTTAGCAGAAGCCCCTGTTTTCTGATCTTTAGCAGTAACAGTAACAGAGCCTTCCTTTACAGCAGTGACAACACCCTTTGATGTAACCGTAGCAACGTTTTTGTTTGAGCTTGACCATGTAATTGATCCGCCGGAGGCAGATTTTGCCGAAAGCGTAAGTGTCTTTCCGATAGCAAGTGTAGAAGAAGTCTGTGAAATTGTTACTTTGTTGTTTGCAGCTGATGATGTTTTTGATGCGGTACTTGTCTGAGCGGTTTTTGATGTCTGATTATCCGAACTATGAGTTGTGGTTTTTGCGGTTGTATTTTCCGCAATGTATGAAACATAATCCGTACACAAATAGCCCTTTGTGCCGTCAGATGTCTTTACCTGCGCCCATGAATTATTGCAGAATTTGATTATATCGACCTTTTCTCCGGGAACAAGTGTTCTGATGACATCATAATTTGTTCCTGCGCCCTTGTGGAAGTTTACATAATCGGTTGTTTTTGCGTCGGTTGTAATATCAAGATAGTCTGCATAACAATATCCGGTCGTTCCGTCAGAAAGCCTGATTTTAAGCCAGAAAGCATTTGTTTTCTCCAGAACTGTAACTTTTTGATTTTTGCTGAGTACCTTGATAACATCGTAGTTTGTTCCGGCGCCCTTTCTGAGATTAAGATATGCTGTTGTGCTTGCATAGATCTGCGTCTGTGCGCTTGCAGTAAGGGTAACTAACGGAATCGTTGCAGCAATAACGGCCGATGCACAGGTTATTGCTATGATCTTTTTTATTTTCTCAGGTGTCCGCCTGATTTTTGCAAACAGAGACGTTTTCTCTGTCTGATTGGATTCTGCCAATGGTTACACGACCTTTCTAATTATTACAATTTTGTAACTGTACCCGGATATATCATCAGTTTATAAAATACAATATATTGTAATAATTATATCTTATCTTTAATAAAATAACAAGTGTCATTTTCAATAAATAGTTTTTATTATTTAATACATTTTAACAGACAAGTAAAAATTCAACTGCCTGTTTTGTTCATATTAATTAATTATATTCATAAAATCTTCATTTATCTTTGGAATAATTTTCCTATCATGGAAATAATTGTAGGTTTAAGTCTGATATCAAATAATATCAACATTCTGTCATAACAAATAAAAACAATATTAAGTATAAAGAAAAAAGCTTTAGTAATATCCACGCCAAAAATAATATAGTCTTCCACAGGGATCCCGATAACATGAATTCCCAAGAAAAAGACAGATAATGCCGCCGTATTGAAAATCGCAAGCTTTACAGCATAAGCGATCAGCTTTACATGAATTTTCTCGATATATTCCCGTAATATGGGATAATAACCTGCGAAAAAAATATAAATCAGAGCAGCTTCTTTATCCGGGCAAAAAATTACAACGATCAGTCCGGAAGCAGCAAATGTGTAAAGTGCAAAAGCTTTACCTGCGGCGTATGAAACGGCCAGGATCATAAGACCTGCTATTGCGGGGGCTGCATACTGACCTATTCTGACAAAGCCTTCTAAAAACATCATTACTGTTATCAGAGCTGTTGTAATTCCGCCAAGTGCGGTTTTTTGTACATTTTTCAGTTTCATGAGCATGAACCGCAATTGCACAGACAGTCTGTGCATATAAGACAAGAAATACAGTCACAGCAGTCCGCGGCTCCGCTCCGTGTGGAAACAAAGCCTCCCTGTGTTCCGCTTCTCTGCTGTATTATTCTTTCATACAAGGCTTTATATTTATCATCATCAGGCGACATTCTGCAGGCAGTTGATGCATAATTGAAAGCTTCCTCGAGCCAACCCTTGCTGTATGAGATCGTTCCCATAAGATAATACCACTCTGCATCGCGTTCCGTAGGAGAGGTTCCATTCAGGATATGTTCCGCTTCGATCAGATTTCCCAGATTGATCAGTCGATAAATGACCCTATAATCTCTTCCGGTACTGTTGCTCTGATAAGAATTATACTCATCTTCATTATTATACGGGCAGGTGTATGTATCTTCCGGGATATACGGAATACCTTCCTTCCGCTGTTTCATGATACGGTCGTATGCCTCATTGATCTCCTTCATTTTTTCGGCAGCCTGAGATGCAAGACCGCTTTCTCCATAGCGGTCAGGATGATATTTTTTTGCAAGAGCGCGGTAAGCTTGTTTGATCTCCTCGTCAGTTGCGTGTGGTGTTATTCCTAATATTTTATACGGATCCTTCATCAATATCCCTCCTTAGCTCATATAAACGGCTGATATCAGGATATGCTTAATGACTGCCTAAGCATTCCGATACTTCACAGCAGCAATCGCCACATTCAAATGCAGCGCAGCAGCAGCCGGCAGCTTTTGCCGCTTTATTATCTCCTGCTGCTGAAACATTACGCTGAGAATTGAGATTATTATAAAAATCGGTATATTCTCTGTTATCAGGTTCAAGAGAATATGCTTTGCCTGCACATTCAACTGCAGATTCAAGCCAGCCCTTTTTGAGATAAACCTGTGCAAGATAATAATTTACTCTTGCCTGATCGGGATGGTTCTGCATTGCTATAAGGATGTTTTCCGCATCGTCATATCTTCCCTGATTCATCAGATTGATCACATTACTGAAATCATATCCCATATGTATGCTCCTTCATTTGTTTTATTCATGAACGTCCATTGCAGGATAATAATCAATATCTTTTGTTTTTTTCTTATTGTAGCGATCAAATGTATATTTTTTCTGCTGAATAGTTATTCCGTTATATATTATATTGTCAAGTATCGCTTTATATCTGTGAAGGTCGAGCAGCTCATACGCCATAATAAGCTGTGCCGCCGTCATATTCAGTACTTCATTGCAATACTGCATAGTTGCTTTGACATCACCGTTATACTTCTTTTTGAAAGGATTAAAGTTTTTCTTTTTTATATCTTTTTCAAGATCATCGCAGGCATCCATCAGATATATCCATCTGCCGACATGATATCCGAAAACACCGATCGTTTTCCTGTCAGTTTTTTCCGGGCAGAACATAATGCATAGCCTTGAAATAAGCGTTGCAGTAGGATCGGCTGCCCTGTCTATACCGACATCATTTTTTTCTGCTTCATTTTGCTGTTTCATCATTTCCGCAGTATATTCGTCTATAAGAGGATAATTCCTGAGCGCTCGTTTATAATTTCCGCGCAGAAATATTCTGAGGAAAAACGCTGCTGCTTTTTTGAATAATCCTCCGTCATTCATTGTATCTTTCAGTTTATGCCAGCTCATTATTACAGAAACTGCACCTGCAAATCTGAGAGCGTCACCTTCACAGGTGCATATCATGCATTTTTTCAGCGGATTAACAGTACATTTTCCCTTTTTGACGGAACAAGGGGTATCATGAAGCGACATATACAGCATAGCAAGAACTGTACAGTCATAGCTGAGTGTAAGACTTGATTTCAGACCATAGCTCTTGCTAAGACTACGGCAAAGACCACAGTATACGCTTTTGTAAAGCTTGTAGTCCTTCATTTTTAATTCTTCTCTGAAAGGCTGTAAATATCCGAACATGAATTCACCCCTATATCAGCTTATGATTTACAGCATACGGCGAAGATACTGACCGGTATAGGATTCATTGCAGCAGGCGATCTCTTCCGGTGTTCCTGTTGCAATAACCGTACCGCCTCCGTCTCCTCCTTCCGGACCGAGATCAATAATATGATCCGCTGTTTTTATCAGATCAAGATTATGCTCGATAACGATAACGGTATTTCCTCCGTCCACGAATTTCTGCAAAACATCAATAAGACGGTGAACATCTGCTATATGCAGACCCGTAGTAGGTTCGTCGAGAATATATACAGTCTGCCCCGTAGAACGCCGTGAAAGCTCGGCTGCGAGCTTTATTCTCTGCGCCTCTCCGCCGGAAAGAGTTGTTGAAGGCTGACCGATCTTTATATATCCTAAACCGACGTCATTCAGGGTTTTAAGCTTATTGTAGATACGCTGCTGATTCTCAAAGAAATGACACCCTTCTTCAACGGTCATCTCAAGGACATCATATATCGACTTGCCTTTGTATTTAACCTCAAGTGTTTCGCGGCTGTAACGCTTTCCGCCGCAGACTTCACACGGAACATATACATCAGGCAGAAAATGCATTTCTATTTTGATTATTCCGTCTCCCTGACAGGCTTCACAGCGTCCGCCCTTGACATTGAATGAAAATCGTCCAGCGCCATAGCCGCGCATTTTGGCTTCATTTGTATGCGCAAAAAGCTCACGGATATCAGTAAAAACACCTGTATATGTCGCAGGATTTGAACGGGGAGTTCTTCCGATAGGAGATTGATTGATATCTATTACCTTATCAAGATATTCTGTACCTGTAATTTCCTTGCATTTCACAGGAACGGGACGGGCTTTGTTCAAGTCACACGCAAGCTGCTTGTAAAGTATTTCATTTACAAGCGAGGATTTTCCGGAACCTGATACTCCCGTGACACATATAAATTTTCCGAGAGGAAACTCTACATCAATATTTTTCAGATTATTCTGATATGCTCCAATGATACGAAGATAATTTCCGTTTCCCTTTCTTCTTTCCGACGGAACGGGAATAAACTTCTTTCTGCTGAGATATTGTCCCGTGATCGACCGTTCGCAGGCTTTGATATCATCAGCTGTTCCTGCGCAAACAAGCTCGCCGCCGTGAATACCTGCTCCGGGACCGATATCAATTATATGATCCGCTGCAAGCATTGTATCTTCGTCATGCTCTACTACTACAACGGTATTACCGAGATCACGAAGGTTTTTAAGAGTAGAGATAAGCTTATCGTTATCTCTCTGATGCAGACCTATGCTCGGTTCATCAAGAATATACAGCACTCCGGAAAGCGAGGAACCGATCTGGGTTGCAAGACGTATACGCTGGCTTTCACCGCCTGAAAGAGTTCCGGCAGAACGGGAAAGCGTAAGATAAGACAGTCCTACACTGCTGAGAAAGCTGAGGCGTGAATCTATTTCCTTGGTTATAGCCTGCGCTATAAGCTTTTCTCTGTCCGTGAGCTGAGAATTTTTAACAAAATCAAGAGCTTCTTCTACAGACATATCGCAGAACCGGCTTATATTCATTCCTCCGACAGTTACGGCAAGGCTCTCCGGAGAAAGTCTTGCTCCTTTGCAGGCGTCACACGGAACAGCGGACATATAGCTTTCAATTTCTGCTTTTATCCATGCGCTCTGAGTTTCGCGGAAACGGCGCTCGAGATTATTTATTATACCTTCAAATTCTGTAGTATAAGTTCCGCTGCCGTATTCATTCCTGCGCTTGACAGTTATTTTTTCACCCTTTGTTCCGTAAAGGATAATATCGAGCTTATCCGCCGGAATTGTTTCAACAGGTTCGTCAAGAGAAAAACCGTATTTTTCGGCAAGCGCTTCCATATACATAGCTGCAATGGTACTTCCCTCCATTGCCCAGCCGCTGCCCTTTATCGCTCCCTGACGAATGGATTTTGTTCTGTCGGGAAGGATACGGTTTATATCAATTTCCATAAATACGCCGAGACCTGTACATTTTTTACAGGCTCCGTAAGGGTTATTGAAGGAAAACATTCTCGGACTTAATTCGTCAATACTTACTCCGTGTTCCGGACAAGCATAATTCTGAGAAAAAAGATGGTCTTCTCCGCCGCTGACTGAAACGATACAAAGACCGCCGGCAAGCTTTGACGCAGTTTCCACTGAATCTGCAAGACGGGAACGGATCCCGTCCTTAATAACAAGACGGTCAACAACTATTTCGATATTATGCTTTTTATTTTTTTCAAGTGTGATATTTTCCGAGAGATCATATATTATCCCGTCAGCCCTTACACGGACAAAGCCGCTTTTTGATGCGGATTCGAGTACTTTCTGATGCTGACCCTTTTTTGCGCGGATAACGGGTGCAAGTATCTGCAGTTTTGATCCTTCCGGCATGGATAATACCTTATCTACGATCTGGTCAACGGTTTGCTGTTTTATTTCCCTGCCGCAGACAGGACAGTGTGGTATACCTATCCTTGCGTACATCAGACGAAGATAGTCATATATTTCCGTTACGGTTCCGACGGTCGAACGTGGATTTTTTGAAGTGGTTTTCTGGTCTATTGATATTGCCGGAGAAAGACCGTCGATCCCGTCAACATCAGGCTTATCCATCTGTCCGAGAAACATACGCGCATATGAAGAAAGTGATTCCACATATCTGCGCTGTCCTTCGGCGTAAAGCGTATCGAATGCAAGTGATGATTTTCCCGATCCCGACAGACCTGTGAGTACAACAAGTTCATCACGGGGTATATCCACATTGATGTTTTTCAGGTTATGTTCCCTTGCGCCCCTGACACTTATTTTCTTGAACGCCATATATTTATCCCTTTCTTTTTATTCGCAAATATACGTTTTGACTGATACACACAAGGGAGTGCCTTAACAGCACTCCCCTGACAATGTGCTTGCCGCAGCAGCATTAATTATTTTTCTTCAGGCTTTTCCTTTTTTTCAGATTCTTCCTTAGCCTCAGCTTCAGGTTCTGCAGCAACAAATTCAGTATCATCATCATTTTCTTCGTCAACGGGGATATCCTTTCCCTCCATTGCGCAGATGAACTGCTCGCCTGACATTTTTTCGTGTTCAAACAGGAACTGTGCAACTCTGTGAAGCTCAGGCATATGCTCTTTCAGAATAACTTCCGTCTTGGCATAACCGTCCGTAATATATTCCTTGATCTCAGCGTCGATCTTTGAAGCGGTTTCTTCGGAGTAGGTTTTATTATGCCCGAATTCTTTGCCGAGGAAAACTTCTCCGTCGCTTGAGCCATAGGTTATAGGACCTAATTTTTCGCTCATACCGTATTTTGTGACCATTGAGAATACAAGGTTGGTCGCGCGCTCGATATCATTTGACGCGCCTGTCGAAATATCTCCGAGTATCAGTGCTTCTGCAACACGACCGCCAAGAAGAACAATGATCTCTTCAAGCATTTCATTGCGTGAACGATAGCTTCTGTCCTCTGACGGAAGAGACATTGTAAATCCGCCTGCCATGCCTCTGGGTATGATAGATATCTGATGAACCGGATCCTGACTCGGACAGCAGTATGTTGCGATCGCATGACCTGCCTCATGATAAGCGGTAAGCTTCTTTTCTTTATCGGACATTACTCTGGATTTCTTTTCAGTACCAACTACGACCTTGATCGTTGCTTCTTCTACCTCTGTCATGGTAATTGCCTTGAGATCTCTGCGCGCTGCAAGAAGCGCAGCTTCGTTAAGAAGATTTTCAAGATCTGCACCGGTAAAACCGGCTGTGGATTTTGCTATTGTTCTGAGGTTGACATCAGGCGCAAGCGGCTTGCCCTTTGCATGGACCTTGAGGATCTCTTCCCTGCCCTTTATATCCGGACGGCCGACGATAACCTGTCTGTCGAAACGGCCGGGACGCATAAGAGCAGGATCAAGTATATCGGGACGGTTTGTTGCGGCGATCATGATCACGCCTTCATTTGCACCGAATCCGTCCATTTCAACAAGCAGCTGGTTAAGAGTCTGCTCGCGCTCGTCGTGACCGCCGCCGAGACCAGCGCCTCTCTGTCTGCCGACAGCATCAATCTCATCTATGAAAATGATACACGGAGAGCTTTTATGAGCCTGTTCAAAAAGATCTCTTACACGGGACGCACCGACGCCGACAAACATTTCTACGAAATCAGAACCCGATATCGAGAAGAACTGTACTCCTGCCTCGCCTGCGACAGCTCTTGCAAGAAGGGTCTTACCTGTGCCGGGAGGTCCGACGAGAAGAACACCTTTGGGGATTCTTGCGCCGAGTTCATTATATTTTTTCGGATCCTTGAGAAATTCTACTATCTCACGAAGCTCTTCCTTTTCTTCGTCTGCGCCTGCAACATCAGCGAAGGTGGTTTTGCGCTTTTCGTCGCTGACGCTCTTGATCTTCGCCTTGCCGAATGAAAGTGATCGTCCGGCATCACCCATACCATTTGACAGCTTTCGCATGAAATACAGCCAGACAACAACAAACAGGACGATAAGGATGATATTTGGCAGGATATTGAACCAGAAAGAATTATCCGTTGCCGGTTTCCATGTGAATTTCATAGGACTATCGCTGTTCTTTTCATTATAGGATTTAACGTAAGGCTCTATTGATTCAAGGAAAAGACCTACGCTGGCAACTGATGTATCTACCTTTTCACCGTTATTCTTTACGATCTGAAGGCTGCCCGAACCGAAATCAAGCGTATATTCCTTTACCTGATTATCCTTGAACATATAGATGATTTCGGAGGTTGCGCGATCCTCCTTCGGCTGCATCGCAAAAAACATTGAGATCACGATTATCAACAGAATCGGAATACCAAGATAGATCAACAGATTGCGAATAGTTTTCTTGTTATCCAATTGATTGTCACTCCTTTATTTTTTAGAGTATATTTCTTGTCTGAGAACACCGACATAAGGCAGGTTCCGGTATTTCTCATTATAATCAAGTCCGTAACCAACAATAAAAAGGTCTTCGGTAGTTTCACCCTTATAATCAGCCTGTATGTCGCAGCATCTGCGCGCAGGCTTATCAAAAAGAGTGCATATTTTTACAGAAAGAGGAGAAAGGCTCTCGAGATGCGCCTTTATGTATGAAAGTGTGCGTCCGGTATCAAGAATATCTTCAACTACAAGCACATGCTTTCCCTTGATATCTGTTCTGATCGGCTGTCCGAGTTTTACAGTACCGCTGGAAACTGTTGAACTGCCATAGCTCGATGCAGAGAGAAATTCAAGCTCGACATCGCAGTCCAGATTCCGGATAAGATCAGAAAAAAACATAAGACTGCCTTTCAGTATGCATATTGCAACAAGCTGTTTTCCTGAATAATCTTCATTGATCTGCTTTGCAACAGATCTGACCGTTTCTCTGAGATGTTCCTCGGAGTATAATACGGTTTCAATATCATTATGCATTTTCCGCTGCCTCCGTTTCAACTGCCTCTATCAGCATTACTTGTCTGGTTTTGCTGCTCACACTGTGATCCTGAGCAGCGCCTATCCCATCTATCCACAGTATATCATTACCATTTGCAAGGAGAAGTATGCTGTCCCTTTGCTCTGCCGGAATTTTCATTTCACAGAAAAGCTTTTTTATTGTTTTGCTTATGCCCCGTCCTGCAGGACGGAAACGATCACCGCTTCTGCGGCATCTGAAAAGAGCTGATAAAGATATTGTATCATAATCGAGTGAATTATGAAATATAAATTTATCATTTTTTTTACGGTTGTTAAATTCATCTATATTAACAATGGAAATGTTAAGTTTTTTATCGTTAATAACTATAATATTTTGTCCTGTAAATTCAATTTCATCGCTGTTTTTTGTATCTGTCTTTTTTATTATTCTCAGATATCCCTGATTTGAAACTGCAAAAATTTTACTTTTCAGTTCAACACTGCCGTTTTCGGAACAGATCTTTCGTATCAGTGAAATATGAACCGCTTCCGGGATAATATCAAATGGTTCACAAAGAATATTGACAGCCTGGGCAAAAACCACCTCGTCCGAATTGTAAAGTGTTTTTGCTTTGTAGCCTTTTTCCGTACAGGCGGCGCATAAAAGCTCTTTTGCCTGACATCTGATATAATTATCGGTCGAACGCATTATTGATGATGTTCTCGCGGCAGCCTGTTCAAACGCCGGATTTATCTGTCGAAGTACCGGAATTACGTCATGCCGGATTTTATTTCGGTTGTATTCATTGGCAAGATTTGTGCTGTCGGTAACATATGAAATATCATTCCTGCGGCAGTAATCCTCTATTTCTTCTCTTGTTGAGGTTATAAGAGGACGGATAATGTTATCTCTCACGGGAGGGATACCGCACAATCCTCTTACTCCGCTGCCTCGTGCAAGATTAAATAGAATCGTTTCAGCATTATCCGATGCAGTATGTGCAGTAGCAATTTTTGCATTGAATTTTTCAGCGGTTTCTCTGAAAAAACTATAACGCACATCTCTTCCGCATTGTTCGGTTCCCTGATGAAGGCTTTCTGCAAGCGCATTTATATCTTTTTTTAACAAAAAGAATTCTATATTTAATCTTTTGCAGAAGGATCTTGCAAATTCTTCATCTCTGTCTGCTTCTTTTCCGCGCAGCATATGATTCACATGACACGCTATCAGACGGAGATCCTTTTTTTCGCGCAATGAAGCAAGAAAATGCAGCAAAGCGCATGAATCGGCTCCTCCGGACAGACCGGTCACGATACAGTCGCCGTCTGAGATCATATTGAATTCTTTTATTACTGAAATTGCTTTATTCTCCACGACTCAACTCCTGTGATGTAAATCTCATGAATTCTCCCTGCCAATGCAATGGTACAGAACGGGTTTCGCCATGTCTGTTCTTTGCAACGATACACTGTCCGCTGTTCATATCAACGTCCTCAGGATTTGCTTTTCCGCCTTTTGTACTCTGATAATATCCTTCTCTGTAAAGGAAAAGAACGATATCGGCATCCTGCTCTATCGAACCGGAATCACGCAGGTCGGAAAGCTGCGGTTCATGTTCCGCGCGCTGTTCACTTGCACGGGAGAGCTGTGACAGCGTTATTACAGGAACATTGAATTCCTTTGCCATTATTTTCAGGTTTCTTGTTATTTCGGAAATTTCCTGAACGCGGTTGTCTATTCGTCTTGAAGCCTTCATAAGCTGGAGATAGTCTATTATGATGAGATCGACTCCTCTCAGCCTGCGGAGCTTGGCTTTCATTTCCGGTATGGTAATACCCGGAGTATCGTCGAGATAAAGCTGAGTCTGGCTGAGTATTTCTCCCGCTTCGATAAGGCGCGTCCATTCTTCGTTATTAAGCTTTCCGGTTCGCAGCTTTGTACCCGAAATAAGACCTTCCGTTGAAAGAAGTCTTGACGCAAGCTGTTCCTTTGACATTTCAAGGGAAAAGAATGCTATCTTTTTCTTGACTTTGACTGCAACGTGACGGGCTATATTCAGTGCAAAACTGGTTTTTCCCATACCGGGACGGGCTGCAAGAAGTATCAGATCCGAGCGGTTTAATCCCGTAATTGTATTATCAAGTGCGGATATCCCCGTCGGTAATGCGCGGTACTGATCGCTGTCCGGAGAATTGAGAAGATCGAGACGGTCAAAAGTTTCATAAATAACAGAATTTATTCTTTCAAGACCTTTTACGCTTTTTTCATCTCTCAGATCATATATACGCTGTTCCGCTGAATCAATAAGACCGGATACGTTATCTCCGGCGGAAGCTGCGTCTTCTATTATTTCTCTTGAAGAAACAATAAGGCTGCGCAAAAGAAATTTTTCTTTTACGATCTCACAATATGACCCTACTCTGGAAATAGATGGAACGATCTCTGCGATCTGCATCAGGTAGCTTTTGATATTTCCCTCATCAAAATCCTTATCGTTTCTGAGCTGCTCAAGTATAGTTATAAAATCAACCGGCTTGCTTACAGTGAAAAGATCTATCATAGCTCTGTATATCGCCTTATGATTTGAAAGATAGAAGTAATCAGCATCAGGAAGTATTTCCATTACAGCAGGCAGACATTCGCTTTCGAGAAGTATGCAGCCCAGTACAGACTGTTCTGCTTCTGCGCTGTACGGCAGATTAAGTCCGTCTATTGATACAGACGGCATATTTTCACTCATAGCCTCTTCTTCCTTTCTGTTTCAGGATCTTCGCAGATATCCGTATTATCAGCTGCTGCAGTTCTTTATATCTGCGCGACAACAGACGCCCTGCATAAGAGGGCGTCCGCTTTATAAAAGAATTATTTTGTTTCTTCTTCGGTAACCATTACTTTGATATTTGCAGATATTCCGGTATAGAGTTTTACTTCGCAGTTATATGTTCCGAATGATTTTATATCACAGTCGGGAATAACCTTTCTCTTGTCTATATCAATATTGAACTGACGTTTCAGTTCGGCTGCGATTTCCTTGCTTGTTACCGAACCGAAAAGTCTGCCGCCCTTTCCTGCCTTTCCAATCATGGTGATCGTTTTTCCTTCAAGTTTGGCAGCATTATCCTTTGCCTGCTGAGTAGCGACTTCTATTTTGTATTTCTTGGATTCTTCTGCATTTTTTAATTCATTCAGAGCCTTAGCGTCAGCTTCTGCGGCAAGCTTGTGAGGAAGCAGGTAATTTCTTGCATACCCATCCGAAACATTTATCAGCTCACCCTTTTTTCCTGATCCCTTGACATCCTGTAAAAGAATTACTTTCATCGTTTTTCTTCCCTTCTGTTTTATGCTTATGAATTAAGGCAATACCGCACAAAGACAGTGCCGGTGATGCGCCGCCTGTTTTTCGTCAGAATTTGCGCGGTGTTGACTTAAATTGACGGAGATGCTGTTTCTGCTTTCTTGTTTATTTCAAGCTCATTGATTATTGAAAGCAGCTTTTCGCGGGCTTCCGCTATACTGATATTCTGCAGCTGACACGCTGCCATAGTCTGGTGTCCGCCGCCGCCGAGAGCTTCCATGATGACCTGAACATTAAGATCTCCGAGTGATCTGGCAGAAATATTTACTGTCTTATCAGTCTTGTACATAACAAACGACGCCTTGACGTTTTCAATGCCCAAAAGCTCATCTGCTGCCTGTGCGGAAGCGATACGGATATCCGGAGTGTTATTGTCTGCGCAGGCGATCGCACAGTAATTGAATATCTCAGCTTCGCTTACAAGCTTGTATTTTACCTTATAGGTATCTATTGAATTCGAGAACAGACGCTTGACTTCAACCGTATCCGCACCCTTGCTTTTAAGAAATGCCGCAGCTTCAAATGTACGGACTCCTGTACGCAGGACAAAATTCTTTGTATCAAGCATTATACCCGAAAGAAGAGCTTCGCTTTCAAGTCTGCTGAGTGAGTAATCTCCGAGGTATTGGATCAGCTCCGCTACCATCTCACACGCTGATGATGCATATGGTTCATGATAGAATACCAGCGCATTATCAATATGATTTACCATCATTCTATGATGATCTATTACTACTACGCTCCTGCACTTATCATATACTTCCTTTGATTCAAGGAAATTCGGAGAATGAGTATCCACGATTATAAGAAGTGTATGATCGTCAACTATATCAAGAGCTTCTCCGGGTGTTTTGAAAATACTGTCAAAGCCTGCTTTTTCAAAGCTTGTAACAAGCGGCTTTGCGAGCGTCTGCTGCCTGTCGATGCAGATATAGGAATTGCGGTGCAGACCCTTTACCATTGCGCTCCACATTCCTATACAAGCTCCAACACTGTCAAGATCCGAATATCTGTGACCCATTATTATCACATTGCTGCAATTGTTGACATGATTTGTAAGAGTAGCGGCTATTACCCTGGTACGGACTTTATCGCGTTTTTCTATTCCCTTTGATAAGCCCCCGAAGAACTGATATATTTCGTTTTTCTTGACCGCAACCTGATCTCCGCCGCGGCCAAGAGCCATATCAAGAGCCTGTCTTGCCCATAGCTCACATTCCTTGACAGTACTTCCTCCGCGTCCGACGCCGATAGATATTGTTGCGTTCATGCGATCGTTGATCTCGATCGAACGTATCTCTTCAAGTACCTTGAATTTTTCTTCGATAAACTGCTTGATATGACGTTCTTCAAAAAATACAAGGTAACGGCCTCCGGGAAGTCTTTTATAGAAACCTGAAGTCGTACTTACCCATTTGGCAATGACACGTTCTACCAGTACATTGATCCTGCTGGCTTCTCCCTCTTCCGCTTCACGCTCGAGTTCCTCACGGTTATCGAAGGCTACAATAGCTATTACGGGACGGGATTGAATATATTCATCAGAATTGGATTTATAAGTATTATCATTAATAAAATATACAAGCGAGCTTTCTCCGGCGCGTACCCCGAAGGCTATAAACCATTTTCCGTTCTGGAATGTGTCTGTACCGTTTTCATCAAAAACCGTAACAGGATTTTTATTAGTAAGATAGTCGGCAATATCGTCGCCCAATGGATTATTATCACCGCTTATCTGCTTGCGGAAAAGATCATTGACAAAAATTATCTCATTATCCTTGCCTGTCACAGCCACTGCTACCGATATCTTATTAATACGCTCAACACTGATATCATCTGCGGAATGTGAGGCATCGTCAATTATTTTGCTCAGATACCGTTTCATTCTGACGATTCCGATTATTACAGCAGCAAATGACGAAAGCGAAATAATCAGCTCAACTGCAAAAACATAAGGGTTCCACCAGAATGATGCTATGGACATAATGAGCATCAATGATGACATTATGAGAAAAAACGGAGTGATAAATCTGTTTTTTTTGCCTTTTCCCAATCTATACACCTACTTTTACCGGAGCGGCTTCTCAGCCGTCCGTTTATCAGACCTCCATAATAATAGGCAGTATCATGGGGCTGCGCCTTGTTTTATCATAAAGAACCTTGGAAAGCTCATCTCTGATAGTATTCTTGATAACGCTCCATTCATGGATCCCCTGTCTGTCGCAGTCTTCAAGAGCGCCTAATACAGCTTCACGGGCATCTTCCATAAGAGGTTCGCTTTCTCTTACATATACAAATCCTCTTGATACAATATCCGGACCGGCTATAACTTCTCCGGTCGCGCTGTCAAGAGTTACGACGACAACTATAAGTCCGTCCTGTCCGAGATGTTTTCTGTCACGAAGTACGATGCTGCCGACATCGCCAACACCCAGACCGTCAACAAGTACCTTGCCTGACGGAACGCTCGGGAGCTGTTTCAATGAGCTTTTGCTCAGCTCGATAACATTTCCTATATCACCTATAAATATGTTTTCCCGAGGCATTCCCATATCCATTGCAAGATTTGCGTGTTTTACAAGATGTTTCTGCTCACCGTGAACAGGAATGAAATATCTGGGCTTTGTAAGTCCCTGTATTATCTTCAGCTCTTCCTGGCAGGCATGACCCGAAACGTGAACTTCATACATTGATTCGGACGCTATCTTGCAGCCATGCTTCATAAGCTCATTTACAACTGTGCTTACGCTTTTTTCATTTCCGGGAATGGGGTTTGCGGAAATAATGATATAATCTTCAGGACCTACTTCTACCTTACGATGATCGGAAAATGCCATTCTTGACAGGGCAGACATTGTTTCACCCTGACTTCCGGTAGTGATCAGAACGACCTGATCCTTTGTATACTGTCCGAGCATATCAATATCAATGATAAGCCCGTCGGGAACGTCTATATAACCAAGTTCGGAGGCGATCGTCATATTATTTATCATA
Source organism: uncultured Ruminococcus sp. (assembly GCA_902778175.1). Taxonomy (GTDB): domain Bacteria; phylum Bacillota; class Clostridia; order Oscillospirales; family Acutalibacteraceae; genus UBA1213. Next base: position 56,229 of record CACYWT010000001.1, read on the forward strand.
CTTCTGCCGGAGAAGGCAACTTTTCTGCCGTATTTCTGAGCAGTATCAAGTATCTGACGGATACGTCCGAGGTTAGACGCAAATGTTGCGATAATTATACGGCTGTCCTCAGCCTCTTTGAAAAGCATATCGAAAGTATGACCGACCTTTTGTTCAGTCATTGTATAACCGGGACGCTCAGCATTAGTTGAATCAGCCATAAGCGCAAGTACGCCCTGTTTGCCAAGCTCAGCAAAACGCGAAAGATCAATCATTCCGCCGGTTGTCGGTGTACAGTCAATCTTGAAATCGCCGGTATGAACGATCGTTCCGGCTCCGGTATGGATCGCAAGCCCGACCGAATCCGGTATCGAATGATTGACGTGAATAAATTCTATCGTAAATTTACCGAGTTTGATCCTCTGACCTGCTTTTACTACATTAAGCTTTGCCTTGCTCTGGAGATTATGCTCTTTGAGCTTACTGCCTACAAGACCAAGCGTAAGGGCTGTTCCGTATACAGGAACATTTATTCTGCGGAGAAAATAAGGCAGTGCGCCGATATGGTCCTCATGGCCGTGGGTAAGAACAACTCCGCGGAGCTTGTCCTTATTTCGTTCAAGATAAGTAAAATCCGGTATAACGAGATCTACGCCAAGCATATCTCCGTCAGGGAAAGCCATGCCGCAGTCAAGAAGGAACATATCATCTTCATATTCAAAAAGAGTAATGTTTTTTCCGATCTCGTTAAGTCCGCCAAGAAATGTTATTTTTACGGAAGGCTCAGGCTTTTGCGCTTTGCTGTACTGGGTAACAGCCTTTTTCCCGTAAACGGTTTTGTAAGTTTCTTTTGTCGAACGTCTGGCGCTTACTTTCATAAGCTCCTGACCGATGATAGGATCACCAGCGCCGAGCTGCTGATCGGCAATTTTCGGAAGTGTTATTTTTTCAAACAGCATAGCAGAAACAGCCGCATCTCTTTTTTTCTGTGCGTGCGATGTACGAGCCGGCTTGTTTTTATCATATCCCCTTCCTTTTCTGTTCCTTGACTCGCTTTTTTTGTTTTTATCTGATATCACGTAATTACCTCCATTTTTCTATGCCTGACCTGATATTTATGGGGCAATTTTTTGCAATATTTCCGTTCCGCAAAAAAACTGAACCTGATATATTTTAATTGATCAGTAAGGCATGATATTATTATTGTTTTAGTTTATTTTTCTATAAAATAAATATCCGAACAAAACTATATATTTATTTTACTATTTGCAATCAGATCTGTCAATAGTATTTTATCACTGTATTTATGACGTGCTGCAAAAATTAATAATGATATAATAATATTATTGAATTGAGCTGATGTTTTATGTATAATTAACATAGTGTACTAAAGATATTATCGTACTATTTTCATTATTTGCTATATCCGATCCGAATGTACTTTAATTTTTTTGCTTATTATCATCAAAGGAGTGATTTTTTCTGAAAAAAGTAGAAATATTTACAGACGGAGCCTGCAGCGGCAATCCCGGAGCAGGCGGCTGGGGTACAATACTGCGCTATGGCGAGCACGAAAAAGAGCTATCCGGCGGAGCGGCGCAAACCACTAATAACCGTATGGAGCTAACTGCAGTAATTGAAGGACTTAAAGCCTTGAAGGAGCCTTGCGAAGTTGTACTCACAACAGATTCAAGATATGTATGCGATGCCGTTATAAAGGGCTGGGCAAGGAGCTGGAAACGGAATAACTGGGTCAAATCCGACAAAACAAAAGCAAAAAATCCCGAATTATGGGACGAACTTCTTTCTCTGCTGGACAAGCATAAAGTAAAATTTGTCTGGGTACGCGGGCATAACGGTCATCCTGAAAACGAAAGATGTGATGAGCTTGCAGTTGAGCAGTCCAAGCTATATAAATAAAAAATCAAGCTATCCCCATATATATTTTGATTTTTTAAAATAAACACTCTGCTGTCAAGCTCAAACCCTTACAATCAGTTTCGTCTTTCATTCGTATTACTTTCGGTCATCACTGACTATATATACCGTAAAAAGCTGCGGTTACACAATCATTATTATTTTTTCAGTTTTTAGTTTTCAGTATTCATTTATAGAAAACTGAAAACTTAAGACTTAAAACTTAAAAATGAATAATACAAAGCGAAAACCCTGCCACTTTCGTGTCAGGATTTTCGCTTTGGTGGAGGCGAGGGGAATCGAACCCCTGTCCGAAAAGTGCTTACCAAGGTTTTCTCCGAGCGCAGAATGCATTTTAGGATTCCCCCGTCATATCGCCTGCAAACGGGCTATATGATTCGGTAGACTCTGGATCATGACGAAGGACGAGCCGAGCCTTCGTTCACATTCACCACTGATCGACGCCCGAAACCGGCCGTGGTACTCCGGAAACGAACGCTTGCCTAATTAAGCGGCAAGGGGTACAAACTTTTTGTTGTCGTTTGATTTTTAAGATTTACGGATTTTAAGGTGGTTCCGCAATGCCACCGCTCGCTTACCAGGGCTTACTCTCCCCGTCGAGACCATTACGCCCCCATATAAAATCTCCGGAAAAGCCGGAAATATAATGCAACACCGCATAAAAACCGCCTGACAGCCCGATCCGCATATGTACCGCCCAAAAGCAGCACATATGCGGCACTTTTTTATGCGGCATTGCTCTAAGTTCTGTTTTTTTCTTTGATCGCTCTTTCAATATCACGTCTGGCACTTTTTTCTGCCATATCGTTTCGCTTATCATAGAGCTTTTTACCCTTGCAAAGTCCGAGTTTGAGCTTTACACGGGATCCTTTGAAGTATAACGACAAAGGGATAAGCGAATATCCTTCCTGACGTACAGTACCGAATAAACGCATTATCTCACGTTTATGCATCAGCAGACGACGTACCCGCATAGGATCACGGTTAAAGATATTCCCCTGTTCATAAGGGCTTATATGCATTCCCTTTACCCACAATTCCCCGTCTTCGATCGTACACCATGCATCTTTGAGATTGACTCTTCCCTGCCTCAGAGATTTTACCTCTGTTCCGCAAAGCTCGATCCCTGTTTCATAGCTTTCAATGACGAAATAATCGTGAGTTGCTTTTTTATTTTGTGCGATAACAGCACCGTCTTTGCTTTTCGCCATTGCGCTAAACCTCCTTACAGTTCTATTCTGCCGTCAAGGGATCTTGACAAAGTCACTTCATCTGCATACTGAAGATCAGCGCCTACAGGAATACCGTATGCAAGCCTTGTCACTTTAATACCGAGAGGCTTTATCAGCTTGCTGAGATACATTGCTGTAGCTTCACCCTCAACAGTACCGTCCAACGCCATGATGACTTCTTTTACTTCATCATTATTGAGTCTCGCTAAAAGCTCTTTGATATGAAGCATATCAGGAGTGCATCCGTTCATAGGTGATAACAGTCCGTGCAGAACATGATAGGTAGCATTGAACTCACGGGTTTTTTCAAAGGCAACAACATCTCTTGTATCATGTACAACACAGATAATTGATTTGTCGCGTCTTTCATCTTCACAGATGGAGCAGATCTCGTTATCGGTAAGGTTACAGCAGATCTTGCAGTAATGAATCTTTTTATGAGCCTCAAGTATAGCGTCTGCAAATTTTTCCGCTTCGCTTTCCTTCATAGAGAGAACATAATATGCAAGTCTTGCGGCGGTCTTATGACCTATTCCGGGAAGTCTTTCAAACTGTTCGATCAGCCTCTCGAGCGATGCAACGCTGTATTGAGCCATGATCAGAATAATCCGGGAACATTAAGTCCGCCTGAGATCTTATCCATAGTTTCGGATTTTTCATCTCTTGCCTGACGGATAGCCTCATTAACAGCAGCGATAACAAGCTCTGAAAGTGTTTCTATATCTTCGGGATCAACAACATCCTTGCTGATCTCAAGTGACTGCAGTTCAAGGCTGCCCTTTACAGTAGCTTTTACTACTCCGCCGCCGGCAGCTGCCGAATATTCCTTTTCATCAAGCTCCTTGCTTGCTGCGTCCATTTCCTCCTGCATCTTCTGAGCCTGACGTGCGAGCTGCTGGATATTAGTGTTTCCGCCGCCATTGCTGTATCCTTTGGGTAATCTTGCTTTCATTTTATTTTCCTCCAGTTTTAATTGTTTCGGCTGTTGATCAATTCAACCGCCCTTATTTATTATCGTCAACAGGTATACCTGATGACTTAAAATCACTGATTAACTGCACAAGCGGATCGTCCTCTTTCACCTCATCGGGATATGAATATCTTCCGAGGCTGTACGATTTTCCTGTTACTGTGCGGATAGCGTCCTTCATCTGCGAACGAAGTCTGCTGTTGTTCCTGAGAATGTCAAAACATATCGTATTCTTTGAATCTACCAATACGAATTTTCCTGAAATATATGCGGTGCTTCCGTCAAAGCTTGACGCCACAACATTTGAATATTTACGAATCTCTTCAATCACGTCGGGCCATTCCGTCATGGGGACAGCGTCCTTTCTCAGCTTTTCCATTTCGTCATTGCTCGGACGCTTTGAAGGCGGCGCAGCAGAAACAAAAGATGATTTTTTCTTTGTATCCGGCGCTCTGTCCTTATCAGTATCGATCAGCGCGATCTCAAGCCGTTTCAGGCGTTTTTCAAGATCGGCAGGTATTTCCGCAGAAGTATTGATTACGGTCTTTCTGCAAAGCTTTACTGCAGTCATTTCCATTTCAATTCTTCTGTTTGCGCCTCTTAACATTCTTTCGTGCGCATTATGAAGAATATCAATTGCATCTATAATATCATTGAGAGGTATTTTCATTGCCTGATCTGAGGATCTGTTATATTCATCATCAGACATCACGATAATATCTCTTGGACGCTTTACGGTTTTGATCAGCATAAGCTCTCTGAAATGAGAAGTAAGCTCTTCACAAAGCCTTGCCATATCCTTTGAATCACGGTACAGTCCGTCGATTATCTCAATAGCGCCGGCACTGTCCTTATCCATTACCATCTGCGTGAATTTTAGCAAATGGCTTTTATCGGCAAGACCGGCAGTCGTCCTGACGATCTCCTCTGTGATATGATCGCCCTTGCCCATGCATTGATCAAGCAGTGATAAGGCATCTCTCATTGCACCGTCGGCTATTCCTGCAATAAGCAAAGCAGCGTTATTATCTATCTCCACTCCCTCGCACTGACAGACAAAGCTGAGTCTTTCGGCTATTGCTTCAGGTGTGATCCTGTGGAAATCAAATCGCTGACATCTGGAAAGGATCGTTGCAGGAAGCTTATGTACCTCGGTCGTAGCAAGAATGAACAGAACGTGTTCAGGCGGTTCTTCGAGCGTTTTAAGCAAAGCATTGAATGCTCCTATTGAAAGCATATGCACTTCGTCGATAATATATACTCTGTACTTTGCCTCCGCAGGAGTAAACGCTGCTTCCTCACGAAGATTACGGATATCGTCCACTCCGTTATTGCTTGCAGCATCTATTTCTGCGACATCAAGGATCGTGCCGTCATCTATACCGCGGCATATTGCACATTCTCCGCACGGATCTCCGTCATGAGGATCCAGGCAGTTCACAGCTTTTGCAAGTATTTTGGAGCAGGTAGTTTTTCCTGTTCCTCTTGAGCCTGTAAACAAATAAGCATGGGCTAATCTGTTGTTTTTCAGTTCATTGCGGAGTGTTTCCGTGACCTGCGGCTGACCAATAACATCCGCAAAGAATTTCGGACGATATTTTCTGTATAATACACGGTACAGCTTAGTCACCCCCTGATCATTACACAAAAAAACAAGACAGACCGCATCAGCGGTGCCATACTCTCAGAGATACGGACGAGCAGACTCACTGTATCGCACAAAGCTGCAAGCTTAATGCTGCTCGGTTCCCCGCCTGACATGGTTCGCTGCGCTCTATCGTACAGCGCCTGCCCGTCCGTATCTCTGAAGGTATGTTACTGTCTTGTTTACGATGCCGCAATTCGGCAACAATGACATTATACTATATCCTTAAAAAAAAATCAATAACTTTTTTTAAAATATTATAATGCTTTTGATAAAGATACAGAATGATCCGGATAACCTGCAGTTTTATAAAAGCGCATAAAAAAAGGGATGCTCATAGCACCCCCGTTTTTTATTCAATTACTTTTGCTGATCTGAGCTTTTCGAGAAGTTTAAGCATAGGCGGAATAACTATCATTTCAATTGCCGTCATTATCAATATCTGAGGAATACGCAAATAAATATTTGTAAGGTAATCCATTCCATAGAGCATATTAAGCCATATCGGTGTAACAAATGTACTTACAACAAGCTGAGCAAATGCAACTCCGAGAATTATACGCGGCATTGTTCTTTTATTATGCAGAAGAAGTCCGAAAATGATGCCGACAGCAATTTCGGAGAAGGTTATCGGCAGAAACAACATTCCGCCGCCCGAATTGAACACATAACCAAGAATATCGGCAAGCCCTGCCACTGTTCCTGCTCCTGCAGGTCCGTAAAGATATGCAGCTATTACTATAGGAATAAACGTAAGTGTAATCTTGATACTGCTTGAAGGACGAATAGTTAGGAACATTGCTATAACTATGCACAATGCTGTGAGTATTCCCATTACTGCCAGATCAGTCGTTGATTTTCTGACATTGAATTTTTTTCTTTTCTCAGGATTATTATCCATAAAAAAACCTCCTTTATTATAACAGATTCGCGCTGTCAATAATAAGGAGATCAATCAGCTTAATATTTTTGCAGCGGGATGCAATATATGTACCGCAAGAAGACCTTTTCGTTTATGTGACAACTCCCCGTTCACACAACACTTAACGCACATATATTTACTCTGTCCTATATAATATATACTTATCTGTCAGATTTGTCAATACAAATAATAAAAAAAGCAAGCGGAACATTAATGAACCGCCTGCTTATATTTTTATTAATTATTTTACCATGCTTGCAACTTCTGCTGCGAAGTCATCAGAACGCTTCTCAAGACCCTCGCCCTTTTCAAAACGAACGAACTGTGCGATCTCAACCTTGCCGCCGAGCTTCTTAGCTGTCTGCTTTGTATACTCTTCAACGCTGATCTTGTTTTCTTTGATGAATGCCTGATTCAGCAGGCAGTTCTCCTCATAATATTTGCCGACCTTACCCATAACGATCTTCTCGATAACCTGATCGGGCTTATTTGCCATTTTAGGATCCTGCTTCATCTGAGCCATCATGATCTCTTTCTCGTGGTCAAGAACCTCAGCAGGAACATCTTCCTTTCTGAGATAGGAAGGATTAACTGCTGCTACCTGCATAGCAACGTCCTTTGCATATTCTGCAAAGCCGTCCTTATCAGCAGCGTCTGTATCAAACTTAACAAGAACTGCGATCTTGCCGCCTGCGTGGATATAAGCAGATACACTGCCGTCAAAAAGCTGGAAACGACGGATAACGATATTCTCACCGATCGTCTGGATCTTCTCCTGAAGAAGATCTGCAACTGTCATTTCTGTACCTGCAGCTGTCTTGGTAAGAAGATCTGCTACATCATCAGGATCATTATCCATTACTGTCTGTGCAACTGTCTTTACGAATGCCTGGAATTCTGCATTCTTTGCAACGAAGTCAGTTTCAGCGTTTACTTCAAGAGCAACGCCCTTTGTGCCGTCCTCGTTTGTGCAGGCAAAAGCAACACCCTCAGCAGCGATTCTTGAAGCCTTCTTTGCAGCCTTTGCAAGACCCTGCTCTCTGAGTACGTCAATTGCCTTATCCATATCGCCGTCAGCCTCGGTAAGAGCCTTTTTACAGTCCATCATACCGCAGCCTGTCTTATCTCTGAGTTCCTTTACATCTTTAGCTGTAAATGCCATAATTAATTACCTCCGTAAATTATTATCTTTAAAAAATAGCCGCAAATTAATGCGGCTATTTTACTTTCTTATTATTCCTCAGCAGCCTCTTCTTCTGCTGCAGCTTCTTCTTCAGCAGCGGCGCCCATTCTGCCCTCGTTGCCTTCGATGATAGCGTTAGCCATTGCACTGGAGATAAGCTTCACTGCACGGATAGCGTCGTCATTGCCGGGGATAACATAATCGATCTCATCAGGATCGCAGTTTGTATCAACAATTGCTACGATCGGAATATTGAGTTTTCTTGCCTCTGCAACTGCAATTCTTTCCTTGCGCGGGTCAACGATAAAGAGAGCGCCGGGGATCTCTTTCATATCCTTGATACCGCCCATAAACTTCTCGAGCTTTTCGATCTCAAGATTGAGCTTGATAACTTCCTTCTTAGGAAGAAGATCAAATGTACCGTCTGACTCCATTGTACGGAGCTGCTTGAGTCTTTCGATCCTGCGGCGGATAGTGCTGAAGTTTGTGAGCATACCGCCGAGCCATCTTGCGTTTACATAGTAAGCGCCTGCGCGGAGAGCCTCTTCCTTAACGGAATCCTGAGCCTGCTTCTTTGTTCCTACAAAAAGAACCGACTTACCCTCTGCGGAGATCTCACGAACAAAATTGTAAGCCTCCTCAAGCTTCTTTACTGTCTTCTGGAGATCGATAATATAAATACCGTTTCTCTCTGTGAAGATGTACGGAGCCATCTTAGGGTTCCATCTCTTTGTCAGGTGACCAAAGTGTACACCTGCCTCCAAAAGCTGTTTCATTGATACTACTGATGCCATAAAAAAATCCTCCTTAGGTTTTTCCTCCGTCGGCTGTTCTGATAAACATATTTTCGTATGCACCTAACGAATAAAGCCGACGTGCGATTTGCGTATAAAATTATATCATATTGTTTTTAATAATGCAAGCATTTTTTTGCTTTTCTGAAAAAAATATCAAAATATCAATTTGATCATCATAAAATAATGTTTTCAGAACATATAGCCCTCTAACCGGGCGGCTGAGCGAACGTTTATTAAAATCCGAAAAATAATCGCCTGCGGCGATTGAATAAGGTTCGGATTTATGATATAATAACCTCACGGCGTAAGCCGATTCGATGACGCTGCGCGCCCTCTCATCGGACGCCTGAGAGAACATTTAATAAATTCATTTATTATATGCGCCTTGCGGCGCAAATTTGTATGAATTTATGATATAA
>CACYWT010000002.1 GCA_902778175.1 uncultured Ruminococcus sp.
TATTGCTATTTGAGAGGTCTGTTTCAGGCCTCTTTTTCTTTGCTATATGACGCGGGGTTATTGGGCGGATACAACACGCTTGGTTATTTAACGATTACTCATAAACAAAAAACGCCCGGCAGGACATCCGTAGTGATGCTCTGTCGGGCGGTGAAGTTATAGTTTTTGTAAAGGGAAGCAGTATTATATCAAATAGAGAAATAATTACAGCATCTTATATTGAAGCCTTGAATTTGTATAGATAATGTGATCAAAAGCAGATGCCTGAGTATTAGCAGAACCACCTGAAAGTGCTTCGAATATGTCTGCTGTCAAAGTCACTTTATAATTTGAATATGCTTTGGTCGTGCCAAAACCGTTAGTTTCACCTGTAAGAACATCATATGATATCTGTATTTTTGATGCATCATCAGACAGGCGAACAAGATCTTTATGAGCTCTTATTGTTAATATAGTTCCTGCGACATTCAAGGAGGATGTTAATTTCTCAGCATCAGTAATCGCATTTGTTCCATATAGAATCTGATCATTTGCAGTAATTGTAATATTCTGCAAATAATCTGACAACACAAGTCTGCTACTGTCACTATATCCGCTTGTCTTACAGGTAAGTGACAGGCTAAATTCAACAAAATCTCCAGTATCGGACAAATCATCATAATTATAAATCGCTGTTGTGGAAATACTGCCCTTATTTGATGTGTTTGTTCCCTCATCAAACGGATTAATACCAAGAGAACTATACTCTCCATCAGGACTTGTCAATGTTTTGTCAGCAGTATAAGACAACTTTGCCGTAGCAAGATTCTGGATATAATATCTTGTTGTATCATTTTTCTGCGAAGATGATGAACTGTATGCGCCGCTTTCTGCAACAGAAGAAACATTTGAGAATCCCCTTACAAGTGCACCTGTATTAGTATTCGCCGCATCAATTCTTTCAGGAAACTGCTTGTCGATCGAATTGGGAAGATATTCAACATAGTACTCCGTCTCTATAATCGCAGAATAACTATTTGTTGAATCCCTAAGATACTGATTGAGATTTTTATTATTTCTCAGTTCAATATAGTTTCCGGTTATTAAAGCCTGACTCTGAGACGAAAGATCAACAAACGTAACCCCTTCACCATGTGCAGTTCCCGGATACAGCTTGTAGCTATTGATACCGACCTGGCTTATCGCCGTATCCGCAACTCCTATTTTTATTTCATCATTTGCATCCCTCATTTCATAGTTCATCAGGAATGTCTGGAAAATAGTTGAATTCGGATTATTGCTAAGATTGGTCGGAATATTGGCAGCTATCGCATCAGGCGTAAGACTAATAGATGATCTCATTGTTACTGTCAGAACCCTGTTTGTCTGGGTTATTTCAGCATTACCTGTATTGGAAGCAACATTAAGATACATACTATTATTATCACTATCAATGATATAGAGCTTACCTATGATCAGATGAACCGTATCATTATAAACACGGCTGACAATTTCATTAGGTATCCAGTTAGCATTATTACTGTTCTTTTTTTCAAAACTTTCCGAGGAATTGATCTCATAATGGTAGAAAACACTATTGCTGTCATTCTTTTTTGTAAAGAAAGACAGATAGTATTCCTCCGGTCTTATCGTACTGGCTACAGTTGCAGTATAACACTGAGAAGTTGTATCATTCCCTTTCGGTTTATACATATTACCATCTGTGTCTATAACTGTAGCTTGTGCTGCATTATTTGTACGGATCAGCGTTCCATCGCCCGATTCAGAACATGTCACATCAAGAAATGTATTCAGATTTACTGGAGCATATGCATTGCCGTCCTCATCCTGAAAATCTGCAAAGTCAATTTCATAGGATTGTCCCGTTATCGTTGGATTGAGATAGTAATGCTTATCATTTGATGCATCCACCAGAGCGAGCCTTGAATTTGGAGCCCAACCATTATTACTCATAGATAGCTGCAGTGACTTATAGAAGTTTGACTGTGAATAAACATTCTCGCCTGCGTTTATAGCGCTTGCCCAGTCGGAGGCTGTTCTTTCATAGGTATATGTCAGCTTCATAGTAACCGGGTTGCCGAGGTTTTCAAACATTGTATTTGCTGCATTTGTATGAGTATAGGCAGCAGGATAATAGTTTGTTCCAGACACCAGCTTTGAGCTGAATCTGAATTGTATAAGTTTTTTTACAAATATCGGAACATAAAGATGATATGCAACACATGAAGTACTTCCTGGATCAAAAAATCTTACATCCATAAGAGTAAACTGTGGTGTCGAAAGATCTTCATTATCAATTTTTGATGCATCCATAGCAAAACCCGTTTCATAATCCAGTAATGACCCAGTACCTGCAGCACCAACTAAAAATTTTCCATTATCCTGAAGTGTACATTTATGAAGAGTTATCTCAAAAACATTCTCAAGATTCACCTTAAAATCCATACTTGTATTAGTCAGATTCTGCAAATAATAATTTATATATGAGGTTACATTGCTAACATTTGTGTCATTAACAATAAGAAGCGGAAAATCATTTATATCGTTTCTGCCGAATTCAGTCTGTGAGGTCGACATATGATCCTTCAAGGTCTGGAGTAAATCATTGTTTACAGCAGGAGCGGAAGAATAATTGCCAGCAACACTATTAGTTTTATCGTTTATTATCTGCTCCAGAGCCGAGCCGGTGTAGACAGCCGAGCTTACAGCATCACCGGTCAGGAATTGGTCTGTTCCAATATACATTTTCGGACTTGAAGTTACATAGGGGAAGTTATCAGTTACAGCATTGCCATTGTAATCCTTTACATTAGTTGCACCGGTATTCACATTTGAAAATGTTGCATTTGTGGAAGATGCATTATTCAGATAATCAGCGAAAATGACATATCTATCTGTGCCATTATCTATTTGTAAAGCCCCACTTCCCCTACCAGCTAGCTTTATAGGAACAAAACATCCACTTGCTGCAACAGAATTTTGTCTCGAGAAACCTACAATCTTTACTTTTTTCTTGATTTTTGCAATAATATAACCATTATCTGTTTTCTCAGTTCCATTTCCATCCTTATCTTGAAACTGAATATTATCACACAGAATATTATAACCAAAAAGATCTGCACTTAACCAACCAGTTAAGCTTCCTGAATAATTCGATTTTAATAAAATATCTTTGATCTTTATATTTCTGAAAGTTAATTTGCCACCATCTACCCATGCACACACGGTACCTGTATCATTAAAACCCTGCAAAACATAACCTTCAACAGTACAAGTATCAATTGTAACACTTTTATTTTTTACACCACCAATTAATCCTCCGCAAGCTCTATGTTGACTACCTTTGGTCAGTCCATATAATGTACACCTATTACTGCCAGAAGGAGGACTTTTAACGGAACAATTATATACTATAATTTCTGAATTTGTTGCAGCATTATTTAAACCGTCAGTACCAATAAGACCACCTATTCTATGACCATATACACTTATCCTATTGATATCACAATCCTCAATTATCAGTGTGTATGAACTACCTTTTTTTCCACTAGTATCACTTATACCAATTAACCCACCAGCAGCAACGGTGTCCTCAGTGCTTGAAGAAAAAGTATTACCTTCCCGAAAACCAATTCTATTATTTATTGTCGAACTCAAATTTCCCATTTTAACAGATTTCAGTTTAATAGGTTTATTATTTGATGAATTTTTAGCATATCCTATGATGCCACCTGTTCCATTAGCAAAATCTGTATTAGATTCACCTTTAAAATCAGATAATACCATAGGAGACTGAATCGTAACATCATTTATATTTAGATTTCCTTGTTCGAAATAACCAATAATACCACCTGAATATCTCTTGCTTGTAACGGAAAAGGAAGTTTGAGCATTTATATTTGAAATAGATACCTGATGATTTGTTTCATTATTTGCCAACTGTAAATTTCCAAAGAAACCTCCGGCAGTTTCAAAGCCGTTGACAGTAAGACCACCTACACCTATGCTTTCAACTGTGATACTGTCACTACCTGCAAATCCCGCATATCCTGCAATCCCGCCGGTATTAAGATATGCATTATTTTCAACATTTGTTTTTGTATAGGTCATTTTACCATCGGATTCACTATGTTTGAATACATAGTAATCTATCGTTCCGGTAATACTGAAATTATGGATCTTATAGTCATCCGCCTTTGCTCCCTGATCTGATCTGTTATGACGCAAAGTATCAAATAAACCAAATCCACCTTTATTTGTATTAACAGGAAGATAATTTTCAAATCCGCTTTCGTAGTGCCTGAGCGACATATTCAGTGTCAGACTGAGACCGCTTCCGTTGAATTTATGCAGACTGATAATTCTGTTTGTAAGATCACTTCTTTTGAATCCAATACTCCCAATACCCCTGAAACCGTCAGGCAGCGTCCATGAACCTGCATTGCTTATTACAAAATTACATACAGTTTTAGCATGTGTCAGCGCCAAAACGCAGTAATTTGTTGTATCAGTATAATTCGCAACAATAAAGGGCTTGTTCGTTCTGTTCTGATCGGCTAATGCCGTTGTATAATCAGCCGGCTTATTATCGTTTGTATTATTTGTACCGACATTGCCATATACTGCACAGCGTGTTTTCTTATACGTTGTTGATGTATCATAGCTGTCGCTTTCACCAAGAGATATTGCCCCTGTGCTCGGTACAGAAACAGTAGTACTGCTCTGCGTAAGCAATGACATAACAAACAATGCCTGAGCGTTCGGTATAGTAACATCTGTGCTGTACATACTGCTTGCACCGCTGACGGCAGTAAATGCAGATGTTGACAGCTTATTCGTTTCATTCTTGTTTATATCAGCTATGGAATAATTCTTTGTACCGTTCTTCATGGTAACGCTGGATTCTGATGTTTGATAGCTTGTGCTTTCAGTAACAGCATATCCATTCAGCACCCTGCCAATTATCGGGTTTACATATAGCCAGTCAGCAGCTGAAACATCAATGGAATTTGTGCCGTCATTCAGTTTTCCGGATGGAAGAGTATTAAGGCCCTGAGGAATAGCTGCTGCCGCAGTTGTTGGATATTTAAAAATAACCGCGCCATTGACAACAACACCGATATATCCTCCGACAGGGATTAATTGCGCATTAGTGCCGGTGAGTGATATATTATTTGTCATACTCGCATATGTCACCTTGACCTCGTCGAGAATATTATCTCCTCCGAGTACTGTGCCGATAACTCCGCCATAGCTTTTACAAACCGGGTATACATCGCTGTTATTATTCTGCAAGAGAGATATATCTGCCGTACTTTCTACACTTATAGTCAGATTTTTGACAACACTGCCGTAGCTGTTGACAATAAGCGGTACAGAACTTTTATTAGTAATGGTATATCCTCCGCCGTCTATTACGCCTCTGAATACAGCATATTCATCTGTAATGGCAGAAAAGTTTGTATTGCTCAGACCCGAATAGTTTTCAAGAACGATATCATTTTTCAGTTTATAATATGCTCCGGCAAGATATGTCCTGACGTCTGTCGTACTGATAGAATCGCTTCCGTTGACAAAATTTGTTCCATCATAGTTATAAATCTTATGATTTGTTTTGTTAGTCTTATCATCACACCAGTATGCAGTTCTCTCTGCCGAAGTCGGCAATGTTACCTTAGTATCACCATAACTGCCATTCAATATTTTTGCAAAGTTTTCGAGGTCACTCGAACTGCTGATCATATACGGGTCATTATATGTCCCGCAGCCTTCTGCAAGTGTTGTCCTGTGGTTTACTTCAAGCTGATGCTTTCTTCCTTCATATCCGGCAGAAACATAAGGCAGGAAATTGCCTGTGAAAACACTTGCGACGGAAGTGCCGCTTGTATCACTATTGGAATCGGGATTAGTATATCTTGCAGTAGCATCCTCTGGTTCACCGGAATAAATACGCTCCATATCCGGATATTCTCCCTGCGTTGTATAACCTACTTCTTTACCGTATGTCACCTTTCTTCCGCTGCTCCAGTCATCATCCCATGTATATGTGTATGTTCCCGTCGATCCGGATTCAAACTCAAACTTATCAAGAAGAGTTGCTTTAGTGAAGATCGAACTGCTTGTTCCATATGCAGTATCAAGTGCTGAATTGGAATATCCGTCACTCCTTCCGTCAAGCTTGATCAGCGTAAAGTTAAGGTTAATACCCTTTGCATCAGAGGAACCGACAGCTCCGATGAGACTGCTGCCAGCCTTCGGATAAGTACCGTCATTCTTAATATACGGGACGAATGCACTTGTAGTATAAGTTTTGTTAGCAGTCGTACCTGTCTGGATATTCTTGGCTGTAAGATTAGCGTACTGTGTTATCTTATTTATCAGAAGCGGAGCATATGTTTTAGAATTGCCTGTTACATTTGCGATATTATGGATATATACTCCCTGCAGCGTAAGATCATCTATATCGATTTTTGACTTATGCATATCATCATTTCCCGCAACTGTTCCGCAAATAAGAGCACCACAGTACTTATCGGTCATACCAATATTACCTTGTAAAGCTGCTTTCTTTGCAGATACTGTTATTCCGCTTGAAACATTTCGGAAAAGTGATGCATGAAGCAGAAAATGCTGTGTCGTAGTATCTGCGCTGTTATACTGTGTAACGAGAGAAGATTTTATTGAACTATGCGTGCCTCCGTTCTGTGCTTCGCTAAGCTCAAATTCTTTGTTATAAAGAATGATCGTACCCTTAACTGTCACACCGGAATCAACATCTACAGGATACCAGCTGTATCCTTTCAAATCATATTCGGAAGATTCAGCAAATGTATTATCCGCAGCTGCAAATTCCGAATTGATCGATCTGTGGGCATACTGATGCAAGCCCCAACTCATCAGCTTCATTTGGGGCGTAGTTAACGATGCAACTGTGCTGCTTGTTACAGAATCAAGGTTATAATAATATCTCGACCAGGGATTAGGCTTTGCTCCAAGCGAAGTCTTGGCCTGATAACTGTTGCTCAATGTAGTGCCATTCATATTCAATCCGTTTGTTTCGGAAGTTTTTATTGAAATGACACCGGCACCGTTTTTCAGTATATATTCATCTCCGGAAGCATCCGTCCCGCTTCTTGTACTTCCGTCATCAGAATAATATGCACTGTAAGCAACAAGCTCATCATATACACTTGCACTACTAAGTAATGTTTGTGTTGCGCTTGTTATAGTATAGCAGGTAGTTGACGGCAAAAGCATATATATAGCTGAGGAAGATTCATCTGTTTTATAATTGCTGCTCTCACTGTACCAGCCTTTATTTACGATCATGCCAAACGATCTCGGACTTGACGCAGCTATAGTTATATCATTTATATCAAGATCAGTAACCGTCCATTTTCCCGTAGCACAATACACCAATCCTGCCATATCACTTACAGCGCCGGTTGCAGTAACTTTGGAACCTGTATTGACAGATACAGATGTTAAGGTAGCATTCGTGTTAAGCCACTCATAACCCAACAGACCGCCCATTGAAGTAGCCGATGCTGCCTTGATCTCCAAAGACGAAGTCGTAACTCCGTCAAGCGTCAATTCTCTTTTCTTAAAGTCACTCGATGTAGAATAGCCATGTATCTTTGCTATTAATCCTCCCATGATCTGTTCGGTTCTTGCAGCTGTATTTTCTATCGTTCCGGTTGTAGATATCGTTTTAAGATACCAATTCTGTTTTGCATTGGTAGTGTGATATATTTTCCCGAGAACACCACCTATAGCAGTACCGTCAGATGCATTATTGCCTGAAACTTTTCCCTTGAGATCACATTTTTGAATATCAACAGCTTTAGTGGAATCTGTATTCTCTGTGGTCTCTGATACCTCTCCTACCAGCCTACCCAGATAAACGTTCTGATCTCCTCCATAATAAAACTCAGTTTGTATATCCACATTAGAAACTTTTATACTTGTTTTAGCTATGGCTGCTACTGAACCAACATAAACCGAATTTGCAAATGGAGAAACACTGATCTTTCCGTCTATGACCGATTTGCTGGCTGCGTTGATATCTCCTACAGTAGAACCATTGAGTATACCAAACAATCCATTGTATTTATGATTGTATATGCGACCGTCACCGTTTGTTCTGTTTGAATCAACAGTAACCGAGGACAAATTTGTTTCTCCCCTATTTCCGTATGGCTCGCCTATCGCCAAAGTAAGCTTATTTCCTGCTGAATTAAAGTTACCGCTATATTTGTATTTGTCAGCCGTATCACCATTACTATAATTATCTCTTGTCAGACCTGTAAGACCGGTACCTCTGAGATCAATTGCGGCACCTAAAGACAAAGAATTACTCACAGACCCACCGATAGTAATTATACTACCGCTATTAAGCTGCATATTAAGTGCATTTTTCGCAAAATCAGCAACAGTGCTCATTGCAGCCACAGGAGCGCCGATCGTAACAGTATGCGCTGATTCATTCACCGTAATAACAGTATTGCCTCCAAACTGCTCATTTGTAGAGGTGCCTGATGTTGCTTTTCCATTGAACCTGAGAACTTCTCCCCATGCCCCTATATCATCCGCCTGAACTGCTTCACTTCTTTTTAATATCCAGCCGCTTTCTGCAAAAACAAGTCCATTATCACGATATCCTACTATCTGACCGTACAAATGTACATCCTTCGTTGCTGAAGCTGACTTTGCCGAGGAAAGATCTGTAGTTCCGGTCATTCTGAGAACACCGTTACCAAGATTTCCTACAAGTCCGCCTCCATTGAAAGTGCCGTCAGTCTTTATTGTAACATTATAAGCATCTACAAATGATTTTTCAGCAGTTCCGATCAATCCGCCATATGTCAAGTTGCCGGCATTATAGGATTTATCAACTGTAAAGCTATTAAACTTTAAATAGCTTGCAGTTGTTTCATCTACCTTACCTATAGCTCCGCCGTAGCTTGACGTTTTACCCGGATTTTTTGTTTCAACGGTAAGCGCACCTATTGTAAGGACATTGTTGAGGCTATTTGTCTTGTAAAGACCTATCAATCCTCCATATGTTGCACCCTCGATACTTGCATGATTTGATTTGATTGTAGTGGTTATTGTCGCAGGAGAAAAGGTGAAACTATGATTACATTCAAATTCCCCAAAAAGACCGCCAATATTTCCCGCCTTTCCTTCGCCTGTGCCATTTTCCTGCACATAAGTTCCATCAATACTGTATGTATTGAGGTCTATCGTAATTTCATCCGATTTAGGTTTATAATATCCGTATATGCCGCCAACACCCTTTGTTCCGACCATATGTTGTTTAATATTATACGGTTTATTGGCTGATGACAAGGCTACTGTGGCTTCGCTTATTTTTCCAACCAGGCATCCTGCATGACCGTTTGATGTTTTTATGTTTTTTCCATCTGACTGAATATTATTAAGTGAACCATTATAATTGAAAGTCGAACCAGAACGCATTTCACCGACAAGACCACCGACATTTCCTGACGATGTTGTAATATCATCTATTTGTCTTAATGCACTTCCTGAAGAATTATTGACAGAAAAACTCAGAGTGGCTCCTGTATTAATAAGACCACAAGCCAGTCCGAGATTTGTATTTGATTTCAAAGCAACAGCGTTCGCATCTCCTGTTTCCTGGTTCATTGTTACATTCAGGGTAAGATTCGGAGTATCTGAACCTGTGCCAATTGTTCCTATCATTCCACCGAATTGTTTGAGTGTACCTTCATTATTGTCATCTGTTGCAGACGGTTTTACTACAGAAATATTCCATGTTGCTTTAACTCCTGTTCCTGCAACAACCTTCTTGGCTATAAGCGGCGTATTATCATTTATAGTTACACCACTAAGTATTTTATTACCATAAAAGCGGGAAATTCTTACATCTCCATTTAATTTAACAGTATCGGCAACGCTGTTAAAAAGAGGAGCATCCAGATTAAGAACTAATGTTTGTCCTGACTCAATAGTCAATTCGCCGCAAAAAGGATCACTGTCTGTTCCAAGACCACTAAAATCTCTTTCAAAATATCTTGTATTACCTGTAGAAGTCAAAATTGTAATTTTATCATTTTTGTGGTATGTGTAATAAGTCTGATAGCTTTTACAATAGCCATAAAAATCTGTTATTTTCAAAGTAATAGCGTTATTTGCATCATGAGCATAAGCATAACCGGTAGGAGGACTTGCAGGATCAACAGCAGAAGCAGTTAATCCGAATAATTCGGTTTCTTTCAGATAATCACATATTATACCACACGGTAAAATATTGATGAACATTACAGCAACAATCAATAAACATATAGCTTTCCTGAAATAGGATCTATTAATGATTCTTATGATTTTATTTTTCATACTTATCATTCTCCTAAAAACATAATAAAGCCATAAAATCCTTCAAAAACGATCTATAGCATATTTCTAATCTTAATCCCCTGTATCGGTTGGAATATCTATAGTAATACAAACACCTGTACTTTGTTCAGAACTAATAAATCCCCACGAATTTCCAAGTTCGCCATTGACTTTATAAATCTGAATATCATATCTGTTTCTATAGTTTTTTGCCGCACTATATGAATCAGCATTTATCACCAATTTGTTCCAACCATTTGTTCCGCCGCCTGCAGTATAAACAACCTCTCCGGATACAAATGGAAAGGCACTGCCACCGGACTCATAAAAATACTGGTTCAAGGCTGCTACAGCCGGATTCCATTCAATGGTAATCGTCTGACTGCCGGTACCGGTCAGAACCAGATTATATGCATCACAATCAACTGGTGTTGCACTGTTATCAAGCCTTTGCTCATTAATATAGTATTTCCAACCAGTTGACGCAGAGGCTCTTTCTTCTTTCAACCCTATAGCTGCCGCAAGGGTTTTCAGATCAGTAAAAGCTGCAGCCGGTGTAGCTTTTATCATTACTCTTTTTCCTGTATCATTTCTCAGATCCCAGTTTCCTGAAAATCTGACAGAATATGTGTTTTGTGTTCTTCCTCCCGAAGCAAGTGTTTCCTGCTCTGAACTGTTGTAAGTATAAACTGCCTCTAAATCGCTAAAAGTCACCAATGGAGTAATACTTCCGTTCTTAAAAACCTGGATACTTTTATCATTACCGAGATTGCTTAATGTATTTCCATATTCATCAACTACTTTGATTTCCAAATCGTAATTGATCTGTTTACTGTAAAAATCACCTGTACCATCAATATCATAATTCCAGACAAACACATCAACATTATACGTTTCAGAAGAGTTTTCCAACTGTCTTACAAAATAGGGTCTGTATGATATTCTATCGTTTTCAACAAGAGTAAGAAGGTTTGAAGAAAACATCATATCGCTTGATTCGTCAGACATTACAACTCTCTTCATAAAATTATTTTTTCCGGGATATTCCGCTGAAACAACCAAAGCGACCATACCAAAAGAAATCAAAAGAATCCATAGAAAGAGCCACTGATTTTTAATGAACTGAACAATATGTTTTTTCATAATAACGCAGCCTCCTTCCTAAGTATTCCTGTTTCCAAAAACAACTATCTTTCCGCAGTTATATATACCATATCTGTTTCTTTTTTTTCAATAGTAACATTGTTTTTATTCGGCCAAGCAACTACAAGAATATAGTAATGACAAAACTTTTTATTTGCATCTGAAACTACCGAAATAGAATCCGACTGCCAATAAGATGGTATATCATCTTCCTGGACATTTGTCATACTGGAATAGTTTTCCTCATAGTAATAGCTGCTCTCCTGTGCCTTAATAAGATTATTAGTTGTTCCACTCTTATTATTTTTATATTCTCCAGGTAAACTACTGCTCGACTTAACATAGTATTTAGTTTTACCTTCGTCAACCGTATCATTATAAGGATCGCTTGTGACCTGAATGCTGTTTTCTGTATGACTGCCGGTGTTTAGCGCATAGGGAACAATGTCATCAGGATCAGTTCCACTTGGTACGGAATTTTCGCTGCTATACTGTGTAGCTGGATAGATAGTATAAGTAAACTGGTTATTATTTGTATGAGCGAGTTGCAACCTATAAGATGTCGTATTAGAACCGGAAACAGAAAAAACATATTTTTGGTTATTTACAGGTATCAATTCCCCATTATTATCATACAAAAAAGTATCGTTAATCGGATCCATTTTATACGGACTGATTGCACTTAAATTGAAATACATTCTGTCTTCCCTATGTGCGGCATTAAGATATAATGAATTAGGAAACTCAACTTTATATAATTCTGCAGCTTTGCGTTGAGAAGAAAACCATGCAAAAACACAAATTGAAATCCCAAAAACAAGTGTTAATACAACCGCTATTATAAAGGCTGTTTTTTTTCTGGGTGACATCAAATTGAATTTTTTTATAACAGCTATCATTTTTCACACTCCCTGTTGTTTCAGGATACTGTATCAACCGAAATTTCAATCATAAAATAGCTTAGTCCGAAACCCATAAGAAAATCTGCTTCATTGTACCCTGTACTCAGCTTTGAAAAAGTCGCTTTTGTAGAAGCGTCATCAATATCAGCATCACTTATACTGCTCGCATTATTGAAAATAATGCTCTTATTGTTTTTGAGATATTGTACCATCTTTCCCTTATCTGTTGAAGAGAAATTTGCTACATCATCTGCAACATCCTGAACCAGTGGATACCCATTTCTAAATCCCGAATTATTATTTTTTAATGCAATTTGTCCAAGCGTATTAGCCCACATCCAATAAATCGTTACAAGTTGAGGAACATCTTTTCGTGCATTCAAAAAAGTTTTGTTAATAGTTCTTGATGTAATAGGATTTCGATAATAATATCTAAGAGTTTCATCCGCATTTGTTGTATCTCCAAGATTTTCAAAGAAAAATATATGACCCTGGAGAAAACTATTAGCATTATTGAATTGATTAATCTCATCCTGTGTAAAACTTGAATTCGTTGTAGTTAATTCAGAAATAGGCTTTATTGTTTTGGTGTTATTAACATCATACTCCCTATACCCAATCGAACCTAAATCTATTTTTACAGTAAGATTGCCATCTTGCTTTGGAATTACATAAAAAGACAATACCCCACTGCTACCCGGCCCAAAATCCTCATTGTCTACCTGAGAAGGAGTATATCTTATTTTTATTTTTGAATCCAAACCATCAGTAACATAATAACCCACGATTTGTGTATTATCGCCATCCTTATACTGATTATCAGCCTTACCCAATTCGGTATTATTTCTTACAGTTGTTCCAACAACTCCTATTTCAAACGGCGCATCAGTAGCCGTCATAGACATCCCATTCGTTTCCGTCTCCCTGTTCATAGTAAACCACGCGATTATTTGCCCCACAATATCTATGAAATCACGGAAAGTGTTGTTTTATAAGGGTTTGCGAGGGGTGGCGGGTTGGTTGAGATGGTCGGAAAATGTACATCTGAATTTTGGATAAGCCCGGATAATAGATAAAAAGAAGCCCGCCATGCGACTTTCTTTGCTATCAGAAATAACTCCTGATAAGTAAGAAAGCCACAAAGCGGGCAAATAATCAGTTTTCTACGCTTTGTATATAATGGTTCAGTTGTCCGTGTTTATAGCGAACATCCCGGATTTTGCAATAGTTTTTACCGCCTCTATCGCAGTATCATACGATACCTGTTCTTCAAGGATTCTGGATGTGATGCTCTCGTAATCATCTCTGTAAATATTCTTATCCACAAGGAGATTCAGCAGTTCCGGAACATCTACCTCTGGCTGTGCGGAAGGACAAATACTGGTTTTTGCTCGTTCTGTCCTGACTTCGCAGACAAGTTGCCTAAACCCGGCATCCTGTTTTACAATCGCCAGCAGCTTATAAATATCATAGATATGCCTTGAGTGCTTTTTCACCCTGTCCTGAAGGTAATAGTCACAGATGGCAAACACCTTGTCCACAAGGGTTCGGTCAATTCCCTGTACCTTCATTTCAAACGGATCCAGTCTGTATTCTTCCACTTCTTCCGGTGCTTCCTCTGCCATCATGTCTCCAATATAGCTGTGGACAGGCAAAAGAACAGTCGGGAATGATATTTCAGCAAATGAAGTTTCCATCAGAACAGCGGTCTGGATAGCATCGTCCGGTTCGGAAACAACAGAATCGTACTCAAGAATATAACGGTTATAGCTCCGCCGGCTGCGGGTATCATCAATATTGGGTATTCTCAGGTTCAGTTTCTCAGCCACAGATTTGATAGCTTCTTTTAGCTTCTTCATCTGTCCCTGAGAAAGCTTATGGTCAATTGTAATATCAATATCCTCTGAAAATCTCTTTATTACCTTGTGGCATTTTGAAAGAGATGTACCGCCTTTAAATACAATGTAGTCAAGCCGTTCAGAAAGTTCTCTGAGAATCATCGTGACATAATAATCCTTTTCAACAACCGCAGGGATTATGTTATATTTTTGACTCGCCAGATTTATGGCATCAAAAAAGTCTTCTTTTCTTTCATGTAGCAGTGCCATTCAACAACCCCACCTCGTACATATTTTTATAAATTCTGTCAGGATAAAATGAAAGATACGGCTTAAAGGCGTCAAACCTGATGTTCTTCGCCTTAAGATAAGCAAGCAGCCTGACTGTCAGTTCTTCCCCTTCAACCTCTGACACATCTGTTACTTCTCTCATAAAGTCCAAAAACTGAAGTATAGTCGCATTTTCATCATTTATCCGCGCATACGGTCTTCTTACTATTACTCTGAAGTTTCCAAGCTGCACATCCCTGTAATCCGTTGTAGCTTTATTGGTGCATACCTCATATACCATCGGAACCTGTGTCGTAAGGCCGAGCCGGTTGGCAAACATTATACCGCTTACATATCCACACCGGGCATCCCCGTCTGTAAGATATTTCTTTCTGATGACTTCATCCACAGAAAGAACGGAGCCGGATTTAAACATTGTTTTTCTGGGAATATAGTAAATCCCTGTATCAAATCTTTTGATTCTTCCGTCTTCAGTAAGTTTCTTTAACTGCTGGCGAACCGAAACTTCTTTCATTCCGGGAACAGCAATCTCGGATAAAAAGATAGGTTCGTTATCCTTATAATTGTTCTTCAGATAATCATAAACAATATCGACCTGTTTCATTTCCAGTTCCTCCTTTCGATACATTTCAGAAGTGTTATACTTCGTTTTTGTTATTATACTCCTTAAGAGCAATTTTGTCAATATGCCGAATAAAAATTTCAGACTGCCGTAATAAACTGTTTACAAGCGAATAATAAAACTGTCTAACAGATTTTTCGCAGTATTTATGATTTACTGCGAATATTCGGTTTTTATTGGTCGACTATATATGTTAAAGCACATAACTATTGTGTTTTCTCTGTTTTTGCGCATTTTAAGAAACTCCATATTTGATTTGACACAAAAAACGATGGCAGGCTGCCATACACTGACACACCCGCCCTCTGCCGATTCTTATCTCTTGCTTATTTTTCTATTTCCCCTATAACTTCGACTCCGCCCCGGAAGATGACAGTGATCTCATTTTTCTTCCCCATTTCTATCTTCTCCACAAGGTTGCGGATAGTGGCATCTTCAAAGGAAGTCAACGGCGGCGTGGTTATGAAAATCTCTCTTGCCGCCAAAGCCTTCTTAATATCCAGCTGTATCGCATCCTTCCGTATCTGGAGTTTTTCAAGCCTGTCCCTGCTTTCATATTCCAGGCTATTCAGGGATTTTAGTTCGTCCTTGAAGATTTCAAAACTGCTTCCTGTAATCATTGCAAGTATCTCTTCACGCTTTGTTTCGATTTTCTCCACCTCGGATGTGAGTTCTGTGATTTCCGTTTCAAGGCCTGTTAATTCTTCTCTGTATCTGCTCATCGTTTCTTCGATTGCTTTCCTTAAAGCATCGCTGTTGCTGATCATATCGTTTATGATCTTAAGCACCGCTCTGTGCAGTCTGTCCTCATGAACCGATACCCCTCTGGTGCAGATCTTCTTACCGTGTTCCAGTCTGTTTCCGCAGCGCCATACAGGCACGTTTCTGCCGTAGCTTTTCCACATGGTTCGCTTGAATGTTGCTCCGCAGTGCGGGCAGATGAGAATATCTGATAAGCAGTATTTCGTGACGTATTTCCTGCCAGGGTGGGTGCTTTTTGTTTCAGCGCTCCTTCTGGCAAACTCCAGATGCACCCTGTCCCAGGTATCCCGGTCAACGATGGCTTCGTGGCAATCCCGGATGTAATACTGGGGCTTCTGTCCTGTGTTCTTCGCCCTCTCATGCGTAAGGCAGTCCACAGTGTAGGTTTTCTGAAGTATCGCATCACCGACATACTTTTCATTCTGTAAGACTACCTGCACATTCGTCCTGTTCCACTTTTTATCACCGTTTCTTTTCGGGATCGCATTTTCAGTCAGATAGGTCGCTATCTCGCCCATGCTGTGGCCTTCTGCGAACATTTTGAAGATAAGCCTCACCGTCTTTGCCTCATCCTCTACTATCACAGGCTTTCCGTCCTCGCCTGCCCGGTAGCCAAGTGTCTGGTGCAGGACGTAGCGCACCCTGCCTTCCTGAAATGCTTTCTCTATTCCCCATGTGACATTCTTGCTTATCGACTCTGATTCAGCCTGCGCAAAGGATGCGTACAGGGATATGGTGAATTCACTGGTCGCTGACAGGGTTTCAATGTTCTCCTTCTCGAATTTCACGTTAATGCCGAGGGCTTTCAACTCCCTTACAGTGTCTAAGCAATCTACTGTATTGCGGGCAAATCTACTGATTGATTTGCATAAAATAAGGTCTATCTTCTTCCGCCTGCAGAGTTTTATCATTTTCTTGAACTCTGCTCTCTTTGTCATCTGTGTACCGCTTATGCCCTCGTCCGCAAATATCCCGACCAGATCCCAGTCAGGATGCGATGTGATAAGCTCCGTGTAGTAGTTGACCTGTGTGGCATAGGAATTCTGCTGGTTGTCCTCCTCGGTCGATACCCTGCAGTATGCTGCCACACGCTTTCTTATTCCTATGGAATCAAACTCTGTGTTCATTCTCCTTTTTGCCGGGATCAGAGTAATGTTCGGGGCCAGCTCTGTAGCTGCTACTGTTCTCGCCATATTCATCCTCCTCTTTCCATTGTGATCTCAACACAGTTGTATTTCTCGGCGGCAAGCTCAAATATCG
The DNA here is from genome assembly GCA_902778175.1 of uncultured Ruminococcus sp. Lineage (GTDB taxonomy): Bacteria > Bacillota > Clostridia > Oscillospirales > Acutalibacteraceae > UBA1213. The sequence continues at coordinate 17,199 of CACYWT010000002.1, forward strand.
CCGTGCGTATCTTATCCGCATCGCCGCCCTTATAAGCCTCTCTCAGCTTATCTTCTTTTTCAAAAACCGAAGCTGAAGGAATGTAGCAGGAACTGACCGGGTGCTGTTTTTGCGCTGTCTTATGGTTTGTTTCCGCCCTTCCTTCGCCGTACTTCTTTCCTTTCATCTCCTGCACCTTTTCAAATAAAGCGTTATCAACGATAGGTTCGTATCCGTTCTCTCCGGCATACTTCCGGTTGTAAAGGATAGAACTTACCTTGCAGGAGGATTTCTTCTTATCTTCTGTAAAATAGTCCGGATCCGTTTCCATCATCTCTTTTGTGAGAGCATAGACACTTGCACCTTCCGATCGCTTTCTGAAGATGCATCTAACGATCTCAGCTTCGTTCAAATTAATCAGGATTTTCCCGTCCTTCATTTCATATCCGTAAGCAAATCTTTTATAATTCATACCGGCCGCTCCTCATATTCTTTCCTTAAACTCAAGACCGCCTTTAAGACGGAAGGTGATCGTATCGTTATCCACGGTCGCACAGTCAAGGATAATCCCTGCCAGTCTTTCAGGCGGCACCGTTGTAACGGCATTGCAGATAAGCTCAATATCCCCGGACATATCATCATAGTTCTCATTCAGTCTGTCCGCTCTGTCGGTTATCTCTTTAAGCTCTGCTTCAAGTTCTCCCGAGGAGCGGATCAGCGTTTCGTAATCTATGACACCCTCGGAGCAGAGTTTATGGAGAACGTACCTTCTTTGCCGGATATCGTCCGCCCTCTCTTCAAGTTCCTTCATATCTCCGCCGCGCACCGCCTCGTCCATTCTTTCAAGCTGGATCAGTATGGGCACCAGTATCTCATCGGCGTGGTGCCGCAGTTTATAGCAGATTTTCGTCCATGCTGTTTCAATGGAGTCGTTATAAACGATATTACAACTGCAGGGCTTCACAAAGTCGAACCTTGCCGAGCATTCCCAGTATGGGTACTTGTTGTTTACAAAACAAAAGGAGCGTCCACAGGTGCATCGTATCATTCCTTTAAACGGTGTGGTAATCTTACCACGTTTTCCGGTGTACGTGCTTTCCTGTCGAAGCTCCTGAGCTTTTATGAATGTTTCTCTGTCGATTATTGCGGGATGGGCATCCTTTATATACCAGCTGTCCACATCGCCCCGGTTGATTTTCCACTGCTCCCCCATGAAAACGCTGTAGGTTTTCTGCCAGAGGATATCCCCGATATACTTTTCCTGTTTAAGGATCTTGAATATGGTCGCATTGTTCCACACTGTTCCGGTCGGTGACGGAATGTGTTCTTCGTTCAGAAGAAGCGCTATTCTCCTTCCTCCGCAGCCGTTCAGATAGAGGTCGTAAATACGTTTTACGATTTCCGCTTTCGGCTTATCGATTACAAGATTTCCTTTCTTATCCTTTGTATAGCCGTAGGGCACTCTTGCGATTTTCATTGTGCCGTTTGCCATACGCTTTCTGATACTCCACCGGGTGTTCTTCGAGATGGATATGCTCTCCTCCTGTGCAAGCCCCTCCATGATGGTTATCATGATTTCATCAGATACTCTTGAGGTGTCGATATTCTCCTTCTCGAAAGCCACCGTTACGCCGAGCCTTTTCAGTTCCCGGAGTGCCATAAGGCAGTCTCTGGTATTTCTTGCGAAACGGCTTATGGATTTTGTAACAACGGCATCGACTTTTCCCCTGCGGCAGTCATCCAGCAGCCGCATGAACTCGGGTCTGTCATTTCTTGTTCCGCTTATGCCAAGGTCTGCGTAGATATCCACAAGTTCATATTCCGGGCTGTTCCGGTAAAGCCTTGTAAAATAGATTTTCTGTGCCTCGAAACTGTTTCTCTGATCCTCATTGCCTGTGGAAACGCGGCAGTAGGCAGCCACCCGTTTTTTCTTACTGACAATGGACTGATTCGGGGCAAAGACGTTGATTTGCGTCATTAGACCAACTCCTTTTTTCTGGTGCGGAAGGTGAAGTTTTCCTCCGCATCCAAAGCACTCTATATACTGTAGAGTTAATCTACAGTACACTATACATCACTCTTTTCGCCCCATAAGTCAACGAATAAACGGATAACATTCCCCCTGTTTCCGGTAGAAATAATGCGGATATTACTGCCGCATAATTGTGGCTATCTGACAAAGAAAATAAGGAAATCTATCTCGCGTCCGCGCCCTCATAATCCACACCGTCTATCAGATGGGAACTTGTGAAATCCCTTGCATTCAGCATCGTGAGGGTCAGGGTGTTACCGTAACTTCCGATGCCGATGCAGGCACCGTAGCCGATATCAAGCTCCACATGACCTTTCTTCCAGACAACGGATCCGGCACAGCCTGCGGGAACACTCTCATTCTTTTTCATGCCTGCGAAGTCCCACGAGCTGTATTTATGAATACCCTCATACCCCACGCACCAGTCGATAAGCCCCGAGCAGTCAAAGCACATTTGACCACGGTGGATATCAAGCCATCTGCTCCACGCTTCATCTGTGCTCATATCTGTATTCCATCCGGGAATACTGCTGCCGATTTTTTCATGCCATTCAGGGGTGTTATAGTAATACTTCCAGGTTCTTTCAACGATATCGTCCCGCCCTGCGACCTCTCCAGCGCTGCCGAGATTGTAGGTTATATTGTCACGGTGGGTGTAAAGAAATAAAGCACGGTTGATGATCCTGTTCCAGTTATAAATCATTTTATCCTCCCAGTTAAAAAGAGCCCGCCGGAAAGAATGATCACTCCAACCGGCGAGCAGTTTCTGCATATTAAAATGTGTGCTATTATAAAAGGTATAAAACAAAGGTTCGTTATACCCTTTCAGTATACCCAAGATAAACCCAGCCGTTCCTCTTGTTGGCATAAGCCTTAAGAAGTCCCCAGCCGTCTTTCTCGTCCACAATGGTATAAACTCCGGGCTTGATAAAGCCATAGGACTCATAAGACGTGGACGGTCCTTTTCTGTAATTGAGATCAGTGATCCTGATCTTTACGAGATAAGGAAACTTTGACGGTGTAGAGGGTGTGGCAGATCCGGAGGTATAAACGCTCTTGCCGTTACCATCGAACACAATGTATCCGGGGTTCTTGTCGGCACACTTCTTTGCATTATCGAGAACCTTGAAAGCGCCCTTCTGCGACTTCGCATCTGCCCAGCTCTTGCGAACACGGTAAAGTGTGGTTGTTCCATCGCCAGAACCAGAACCACCCGAACTACCGTCAGATGAACTGCCACCACTCTTAAGCAGTGCCGCGACATCCTTTCTCACTGTATCCATGGTGATGCCGTACTTTCTGCTCCAGTGCTGGATATCTCCGTGGTTGCTGCCAAGCCCGTAACTGCAGCTGCCTGTGTGGTCGATGATGGTCGAAACCTTCACCCCGTCACAGACTGTCGTTCCCATCGGGTCGATATTATACATCTTGCAGAGATATGCCGTCATCTCCAGCGCCTCTTTGTAACAGGCGTCGAAGTAGGTCTTGTCATTAAGACCATCCTCGCAGATTTCAAACTGGATGTGGGTGTTGTTGCATGACCCCCTGTTTCCCGCTCCGCAGCCCCACGGACGGAAATCAAAGGGCATGGTCTGTACTGCTGCCACAGTTCCGTCGGCGAGCTTTCCGATCCAGAAGTTAAGCCCCGCCTCATGGTAGATATGGTTCCAGTCGTTTTTATAAGCATTGGTTCCAAGCTTTCTAAGAAGCTCCGCTTTATTTGCCGCATTATCATCCGGCTGTACATATCTTTTAAGCCACGGATTATTTGCTCCCGTGGAATGCCACAGTACTCCCTTCGGCGTGAACTTCCTTGTTCCCTTGTAGCAGGTGCTCTGCGTCATCATGCAGACCAGAGGCTTGTTCTTATCGTTATACTTCATCGTCGTCATCCTCCTCATTCTTTTTAGTCAGCTGTTTTACGGTCTGGTTCAGTCCTGTGGCGGATAGTCCGCTTGATGCACCGATGATGATTGCAACAAGAAGATTTCCTGTATCGATTACTCCGGGAATGAAATAAAAGCTCACCACACCGCATATTGCACCGAGAACTGCGGAGATAAGCGGAACGAACCGCTTGAATTTCTCATCACCGCCGCAGGCTGTTTTGACGATGTCGATGATGGTGTAAACTACTGCCGCGATGGCAGGAATAACTGTGATGCTGTTCATGATGCAATCCTCCTTTACTTGTGCGCCTGCTCATTCATATGAGCTTCAATTGCGGATATGGCTTCGGTTACGGGACCGTCACAGCCCTGTTCCTTGAGACCTTTAAGGCAGGCGAGCACACCCTTGGTAAGGATGCCCTGCTCCTCCTTGATCGTCTTTATATCCTTATCCTGCTTTTCCTGTTTGAGATACCAGCGGTAGACCGCAAAAAAAGCACCGAAGATCACAACAAGGGATGTGATTATCGATGCCACCGCCGCTATGGTTTCAACCGTGAACGACATTGGTTTCCTCCTTTCCGGGAGATGCGTTTTCCCCTGAAAATAAAAACTGCTGCAGAAGTTCCGTTACGTTTACTTCGCAGCTTGCCGACATTTCCATAAACTTTGCATCCGGGCTGAATTTCCCGCTTGCTTTCAACTCTTCAATATCAGTCATAATCATCATACCCCTTTCAATTATGTGAGTGTAAGGCTGAAGTTTCCCACACGGAACAGCGGTACATAGTTAGCCGAGATCGTGATGGGATTGGTGAGCGCGCCATAAAGAACGAGCTGTCCTCCTGTAGCCGCATTATAAAGACCGAAATAGGTCACCGTCCCCCATGAAGCCGTTGCCTCCGGGAAGAAGATAATGCTGGTGTTCTGTGTCTGTCCGTTGGCAGGTGCGCTCATGACCTGCGTTGCCGCAGAGCCGGACTGACCGATAAGCGACCTCGCATATCCCGACGCACTTGCAGGCTCGGTAAAGTTCGAGCCGTCTGCATTGGGCGTTGTAGTGGACAGTGCGATGTAGCAGTTGGAAAGCGGCCCCGAGCCTTTCCCGATCAGTCCGTTTAAGATGTTGTTTGAACCGTAAGTTGTGAAAGCCATAGTATTTTACCTCCATGATAAATATTGTTTTAATACTCCACTTTAGTCAGAGTATTGGTTTCCGAGTTCCAGTAAAGCCTACATTCATCAGGCAGAGAGCTAAGGTAGATATAAAAGCCTCCGGGGGCATCCTCTTTCGTGTCATAGTAACCGCTTGCATATATCCTCTGAAGTCTGCCTGTTGAAGAGAAATATCTCCATACGCCCGGAGCACTTGTAAGCATTACTGGGCACTGCTCATAATCAAAAGGCTTAACATATATGAGAAAGCCGTCATCCACAGTAATGAACTCTATCAGCGGTGTGAAACGGTAGTTGTAATCATTGTTTGCATACATCGAGGAGCTGTTGAAAAGATACGCCCTGCCGGTAGCATGATTTAAGATCACCGCTCCGCTTGTGCTTGACGAGCCGCAGACGATAAGCACGTTGTTGCTGTCTATATCAGTAAAAGATACTCTCCTCATTGCCGTTGTTTTCACATAAGAACTCATCGGCGCAGTATCGGTATTATTCCACTGATACATCGGTATCGCCTCATGGGAAGTATCGTCAAAGATAATGCCGCTGCTGTCATACGAGGAAAGGATGCGGTATCTGCCGTATTTTTTGTTGTAATCGTATGAGGGCTTCCACGCTCCGTTAGGACCGTACCAGCCGCTTAAATACTCTCCTATCTGGTAGGCGGTAACGCCAAGGTCGGTGACTGCTCCTGTTTCTCCGTCAATAAAAGCCATCTTTGTGGAGTAGTTCCATGAGCCTATCACCCAGCCGTCATTGACCACAGAGATACACCGCATGGCTCTGGAGCTTGAATCAAGACCCGAGTTATATGTGAGCGTTCCGTTCCTGTAATAATGCCATCCGTAGACGTTGGAGCTGAAGGAACCCATAAGCACGGCATCATGCCATTTGACCATATACCACTCACAGCCCTGGGCGGTAAGCTGTGTAAGGGATTTATCCGACTCCTTGAAATACCAGATACCGCTGTTATTTGCCGTACAGGAAACGAGCGCTCCGCCGGACACATCAATCATATATCTCCATGCGCCGTAAGAACTGCTGATCGTTGTCAGCGTTCCCGTTGATATTTCATAGTATTTAAGTCCCAGTGATGTAGAGTTTCCTCCGAGCAGTATGCCGTCCTCCATTATCAGACAGTTATCGTATACGCCCGATGTGGCCGGATGATACCAGGTCTTTTCGTTCTTATCGTAAACAAGACAGCCGAAGGACGAATAACTGCCTATGAGGCTGTCCTCGCTTTCCACCCAGTTGTAGATATATCCTGTCTGTAAAATACGGGTCACGGTTTTGGAAGTATAGTCATAGAACCACACTCCCCATGCGGTGCTGTTCGAGGAAGAAAAAACTACTCCGTGACCGATGATTTCTCTTGTCCATGTGGAATAGGCACTTCGCTGCGATAAGGACTCGGCAAAATAGTTATATCCTTCCGTGATGATCCTTGTGATCTGTTTAGTTGCCTTGTCATATTTCAGCACACCGTACTGATTGCTGTTGCTGTAGGCGCTGAAAAGATAGGCATCCTCTGTTTCCAGAACATAGCTTGATGACTGTTCTATACCTTTGCCGTTTCTGTATAAGCCAAGCCAGTAGCAGCCGCTGTCATAGATCTGGGTAAGCTCAAAGGTATCCGGGTCAAGGCTGTATATTCCTTTCGGTGAAGAGGAATTGGAGTTTGTCGCAGACATTAAAAGCTCGTCCTCTGTTTCAAAGCAGAACATGGACATTGCCGTGCCCGATAACAGCACCGTGAAGGATTTGTCATCCGGGTCGTACAGCCACCAGTTGCGGTAGCAGGCGATCACATATTTGCCGTTGTATTTTCTGACATTGTAGATCTGGCTTGCATTTGAGGATATCTGGATAAGCTCTTTTTCCTCATCGTCCCAGAAGTACAGCGGCTTATTGTTTGAATTAATACCGAGTATCGCTCCATGCGGTACCGAGTACATCTGGGTCAGCACCTCATCGTGTATCCTCCACGCATCATTTCTTGACTGAAACCACGTTCCGAAATCCGGTGCGGTATATGCGAAGATCCTGCCGTCGGGGACGTTAAGAGTATACCTTGAGTACATATTTGTCCTCGCATCTCCGACAGCGGCATTCTGGACGAGCTTCCATTTATCCGTTGCCTGCGGATGACCGTAGGTGTAAAGGGCTGTTCCTCCGCCCACAGTCCGCAGGGTCACGGTATCGATATCGTCATACTCGATATCCTCTCCTATTTCATTTTTCAGTAGAATATCAGGCATTAAAGCACCTCCAATTTGTACTGTCCCGCAGGTCTTGTATAAAGAGCCTGTGGAATATATAGATCGTTATCTGTTTTGACCGGGTATTCCCAGTCGGTACGGCGAACTGTATTTATCTGACCTGTGATGCCCACACGACAGTCGACCTCTCTTTCCATTCCTGCACGGATTACAAAGGAAAGACCTGCCGAAACGGTGTTTGTTATCTCCGCATGGTGAACCGCCTCGTAAGGATCAAGGTATAAATGATTTCTGCACTGCTCCGTAAGCCATACCTGGAAGATGGCGGCATCGGTATCCACGATAACAGGATACTGCCAGCGTGCGCCCTTGTTTTCGATGTCGGCATTGAGAACGAGAACACCTGCATTGGTGGCATTCATATCAGCATACATCACATAGCCGAGGTCGCCGTTATCTTCAACCGAAATACTATCTGATGCGGACAGGGCTGTGATTTCTGGTGTGATTGCAAGCTCCGCTTCTGCGTTATGAGAAGAATTATTATTTACGCTCACAGGGGCAAGACCATATTTATCAAGGTTTGCAGTTATCTGCGGTTCTGGAATATAGTCACCTGCTTCAACTGAGCCGGAACGAGCAGCGAAAAGCTCGCCGATTATATTATGACCGTTCCTGCCGTGAGCAGAAAATCTCACAGGTCTGCTGTCACGGGTGATCGTTCCCGATATATCAAGCACATTCTGGCTCAGCACCTCTGCTGATGCCGCGGCAGGCACATTTGCTTTTGCAGATGCAGATACTTTTATTCTCTCCCGGTACTGTGCCCTTGCCGCCTGCGGCGCATGTACTTCAGCAGTGTTTTCAAGCAGAACCGGTATATCCCAATCAAGCGCCGCACTGTCACCGCCCGAAAGCGTAACTGGCATATCAAGCAGTATATCGATATGCTTTTTCATCGCACCCGTTATCATGATTTCAGCGTCAGCACCGATAAGAACTGCGGAGGATAAAAGGGCTTCAAGCATCGTGGAAACGTGCTCTCTTTCAAGAACCGCTCTGCTTCCAAGCGGGCTCATCAGCATATCCACCTTCATGCTTTCCATAAGCGTTACAAGATTGACCTGTGCGCTGTGCTGCACCGTAGATACATCGTGGTGAAGTGTTATGCCAAAAGCACTGCCGGGAGTTAATACTGCATTGCCATGCAGATATCCGATGTTATTTGAGAATAAAAGAGGTGATGACGGCAGGCGGATAAAACGTGCATCGCCGGATACTGTACCCGTTATATGGCTTTCTGCCGCCTGTTTTCTTTCCTGCACCAGAGTGCTGTCCGGCTCCATGATAATTCTCACATGATGCCAGCCGATACTTGTGGTTTTAAGCACCACGCTTTTGCCTGAAATGTATGTTTGAGCCGCATTTATAGCATTTAATGCTGTACTGCCAAATCGATGAAGCCTTGCATACTCGTTTATCTCCTGTGCTCCCCTTGCCGTGAAAACTCCCACAGGCAATGCCCTCAAATGAGCGGTCGCAATTTCTCCCGCACTTATCGACTGGGACAGAGCGACCGAGAGCGTTCCTGCAAGAGTGCATCTTGCTATAAGGCTCTGGCGCAGACTTCCTTCGAGCTTTGATGCGATACTTTCCAGTTCGAGTATCGCACGAAACAAAGCAGTCGGTATACGATAATGAAGCGTCAGTGTCGGCAGATTTTCAGAGGTCAGTGTCGGCGTGGCACGTAGCCGCATTCTCTGCCGTAACGCATCAAAAGGCTCGGAATGAAGCTTTGTTATTTCGGTTTCGGGCAATAAAATAACAGGTACACTCTCGTCCATTTCGACAGTGTCCTGCGTTCCGTTTATGATACCTATGACAGTATTAAGCCTCGCCACAAGCTCTAAGATATACACGCCGAAGACGGTATCGGCACCGCTTTCTCCGTACTGCCCGATGCCTCTTACATCGGTTCTTCCGATATATCCTTCATATTCCTCATCATAATTCCAGCGCCATGAGGGGTAGTTTGTATTCAGCCTTGCCGAGTTAAACCTCGCTGCGGTCAGTTCGGTATAGCTTCCTGCCGCCCTGGTATCGGCAAATGTTGCAAAGTCAGTTTTCCACGATCTGCCGAGAGCAGTGTTCACTGTATTTATCTTTGCAATAAGATCGTTCCAGACCTTGTAGGAAAAGTTGCTGGTGTTCCACTTTCCCACCAGTGCATTGTATGCTCTGGCTGTTTCTATAGCAGTTGCTGTGCCGTTTGAGGCTGTCCAGTTCCATGGGGTTATTGCCAAAGACATCACCCCCTTATCCGAACTTCGCTATGGCTGCACCCGTATAGATATTTTTCATCACTGTGTTGTGTACGACATAGGCGGTATTATCCGCAAACTTAAAGAACATACCGTTATATCCGGCTTTCGCCTTGAACTCTCCGCTTGCATCCGCAGGGTCGGAATTTCCGATCCACAGACCATCGGAGAACTTCTTTATAAGACCGTAGTCGGTGTTCTGTCCCGAGCCGGAGCCGAGCTGCACAAACGGGAAATCCTCTCCGTTGGAGGTGTATCCGAATCGCAGCTTGACATCCGTCTGTGCGTTATATACCACAAAGCCGTCAGCGGTCATCTGCGAAAAGCCCTCCATATCGGAAGGACTGCCGGCATAGTACTTGCCGCCGTAAATGGTGGCGTCTCCCGCTAAGTAAGCATTGCCGTTCTGATCCACACGGAAGTTGTTACAGATATTTATCTCGCCGCCGTTTATATTGACATTTCCGATGAACTTGTAGTCCCCGGATACAGGGTCAAAGAAAATCTTATCCTGCAAGCGACCTTGACTGTCCGCCGCCTGCATGGAGAACTCGTCGGCGTTCATTTTCACTCTTGCGGATTCATCGGCTCTCGTTATGGAAAGTCCGTCCTCACCGGATATCTTCACCCCGTAGTAATTCTTCCCCTTAGCCACCATGCTTGTCTCTATTCTTGCGAACTGTGACTCGATAGTCGGTGTATAATTATCGACCTCCAGTGATATATCCTTGGAGGTAAACGGCTGCCTGGTGATACCTATCACTCTGACATTTTCATTTATGCCGAGCTTGTCAAATGCGAAATGCACCTCGTCACCAAGGGTTAGATTATCCGGCTTTCTTATAGTACAGGAATAGCTTCTGTTTCCGTCTGCCTTATCAGTTGTTTTTGATATAGATACCACGTTTCTGTCCACCAGTTCTTTTACTGTTGTACTTCCACGGTGCTGATACAGATGCACATAATAATCCCTGAAATCCACATCAAGCCCCATGCTTGCGGCAAAAGAAAGCACTGCGGCACGGCGGGTAGTTTCGCTTGTAACAGAGAAGGTTGCAGGCTCATTTGACTCGATATCACCCACATGGAACTCCGTGCCTGCAAGCAGTACCGTCATTATCTGACGGGGATTTCCTGTGGCGGTCACCTCATTTATGATGTTGGAAGAATTCGACAGCCTGTAGGAAACGTGCTCACAGTCGAGTGTTATCTTATACAGCCCTCCTGTGAGAGCCTTTTTTACTTTGACCACATCGTAGTAGTCCTCCTCAAATTCTGCGATATATGCGTCGGTGTCATTGATGCGCTCCATGGAAGAATCGATGACTGTTTCAAATGACAGTGTTTTCTCCGTAGTGAGCTTTTCAGTCACCGAGCATGAAAGCACCGAGTTGAGCGTGGCTATCCTTGCGGTATCTGTTTTTCTCCGGATAATAATGCTCATATCACGTCACCCCCAGTGCTCTTTTGTAGGTCTGATTTCTTCCCGTCTGTATGATGCCTGTCGATTCGGTTATCTCCTTGCCGTCGAGGTACACAGGTATCTGAACAAGTATCTGACCGTTCATTTCTCCTGCCCCGCTCATACCGCCGTTTATCATTCTTGCCTGCGGAGTCATATCCTCCACTACTGCTTTAAGATGCGTTCTGGCGTTAATATCAAACTCAGCCGGAATAGCATCAAGTATGGTTCTCTCGATATCCTTAAGCCCCTCGATTACAGCTTTTATGTGTATCTTTGCGGTAGTATAGAGGTCTGTCGGAACTGATGCAGTGAGTTCATTTTCAATCCCTGAAACGCTCTCTGCTGCAGTGGTTATATCGACCTTTTCAGGAACAGAAATATCATCCGGGATTTCTCCCTTGATCTCTTTTTCTATATCCGAAAGCCCCTCGGCCACCGTGCTTATATGCACATCGGTTTCAGCATCAACGTCTAAAGGTATTTCCCCGGTGATCTTTTCACCGATATTCTCCAGTCCCTCCACAACGGTGTTCAGATAAACCACAGTCGGAACATCGACTTTAGCCGGAACTGCCCCCGTGATCTCATCGGATATATCCTTGAAACCGTCTGCAACAGCATTTATTCTGACATTGGTTTCGACCGCACGGTCCTTATACGCTTCTTCAAAAGCATCATCACCGACACCCTCAACAGTATTATCCACATGTGTAGTCGTATCGATATCGAAGTCTGAAGGCAGTGCCTCCACGATATCCTTGTCGGTATCCTTCATCTCATCGACAAAACCGATGCCGAGACCCATGGACATATATTTACCGAGTTCAGCGAACTTCCTTGATGGCGAGTTGATGCCGAAGAAGCTGCAGATGCCGTCCCAGATACTGCTCGCCCAGCTCGATACCTTATCCCATATCCATGAGGCAAGAGAACTGATACCGTTCCACAGACCTTCCACCAGCATCTTACCAATATTGGCAAACTCCGCCACGCCCTTGGCAAGGGCATTGACGAGTCCCGTGATTATCTGAGGTACGGCTTTCACAAGATCCATGATGATGGACGGCAGGTTTTTAATAAGCGACATAAAGAGCTGAACACCCGACTGTATTATCTGCGGTATGCTCTGGGTAAGAGCTGTCACCAGACCGTTTATTATCTGAGGTATTGCTCCAACCACAGTGGTTATTATCTGTGGCAGATTCTGAATGAGGGAAACGAGAAGCTGTATTCCTGCCTGAACTATCTGAGGGATAGAGCCGAGTATAGCAGTGACCAGCCCGTCTATGATCTGCGGTATCGCGGCAACCACCGCAACAATGATATCCGGGAGTGCTTCGATAAGCGAAGTCAGAAGCTGTATTCCTGTTTCGATTATGAGAGGTATGTTGTCCAGTAATGCGTTGATAATACTCTCGATTATCTGCGGTACCGCTTCAAGCAGTGTCACGATAATATCCGGCAGTGCCTCAATGAGGGATACCAAAAGCGTGATGCCTGTTTCGATGATAAGCGGGATATTTGAAAGCAGCCCTTCCACAATGTTGTTTATTATCTCAGGCAGTGCCGCCACGATGGTTTCGATTATTGTCGGCAAAGCTTCCACCAGCGAGGTAAGAAGCTGTATGCCTGTTTCGATTATCATCGGGATTGCTTCGATGATAAAGCTGATGATGGAATTTATCACCTCCGGCAGAGCTTCAATAAGCACTGGTATGGCATCAAGAATACCCTGTGCCAGTCCCATGATTATCTGTAAAGCCGCATCTAAGATGCTCGGCAGATTGTCGATAAGCGTGGTCACGATCTGCATGATAACGGAAACTACTGTCGGTATGAGTGTCGGGAGCGCATCTGCGATGCCTGCTGCCAGTGTGACGATCACCTGAATTGCCGTTTCAAGTATCATCGGCAGATTTTCAAGTATCGCATTTACAAGGGCCATGACAAGCTCAAGCGCCCCCTGTGCTATCTGGGGAAGAGAGCTTACAAGGCTGTTTAAGAATGTCACGATTATTTTTCCTGCGGCACTGACTATCTGCGGCAGGTTGTTGACCACGCCCTGCACAAGTGCATCTATGATACCCGGTGCTATTTCAGCTACGGATGCCACCAGAGTGATAAGCACATCGGCTATCCTCGGAAAAACTTCTGCAAGCTTATCCACAAGCTGCTGTGCGCCTGCCTGTATCTTTTCTTTAGCGCCTTCGCCGCCTACAAGGAGCTCCGAAAGCCCGGTCATTATCTCTGTAAATCCCGGAAGTAGCTCTCCCATGATATTGTTCTTAACACCTGTGAATGTGCGCTTAAGAGTATCAAGGGAGTCGTTAAAATCTGCTGATGCCGCCACTGCTTCATCGCTCATGATCATGCCGAGGTCGTGCGCCTGTTGCTTTAAGGCTGCGGTTGATTCTGCTGTTTCATTAAACAGCGGAGTAAGGTTCTGACCGCTTTTACCGAAGAGGTCGTTGGCAAGTGCCGCACGGTCTGTGGTATCCGCCATGCCCTGCATACCCTCGATGACTTTTGCGAAGATGTCCTCTCTTGACATGGAGTTAAGATCATCCATGGAGATACCGAGCTTTGCAAAGCGTTCTGCCGCTTTATCACTTCCGTTTTTGGCATCGTCTATCTGATTGGTAAGGGTCTTTAAGCCTGTGGTCATGGAGGTTATTTCCACACCCGACTGGCCGAGGACATAATCCCACTCCTGGTAGGCCTCGGCAGACATACCGAGTTTCTGTGAGGTCTTGTCTATCTCGTCACCGATATTTGCCGTCTCCGTTGCCATATCGTAGAGTTTTTTGCCTGTTGCAACTGCGGCGGCTCCTATGGTTGCCACAGCGGCTGCCATGGCTTCACCGACCTTCTTTAAGACTTCACCAGCGGCTTTGAACTTTTCGCTGGCACTGCTTGTCTGCTCACCGCTTTCCTTGACCTCTTTTCCGAACTGATCAGCTTCTTTTTCAGCATCATCAAAGCCGTCTGCGGCCTTATCAAGAGCATCGTTATTGTCTTTCAGCTCACGCTCCATGCCATTTAGAGCGGCTTCCGCATTATTGAGCTGTATCTGCCATGCCTGTGTACGCTTATCGTTTTCACCGAAAGAAGAGGAGGCATTTTCAAGCGCCGATCTCAGTGTTTCGATCTTCTGTTTCTGCGCTTCGATATTTTTATTCAGCACTTCGTTCCGGGAAGTGAGCGCCTGAACGGATTTATCCTGCTTATCGAAGGATGATTCAACAAGCTTCATCTCTGAACCCAGCACTTTCATCGTGCCGTTGATTTCCGACAGTGCTTTCTTGAATTCCTTCTCGCCCTCGACTCCGATCTTAAGACCGAAATTATCTGCCATAGGCTGCCTCCTTTCTTTCAAACTTGAGTTTTTCGTTGATAATATCTAATACAATTTCATTTTCTACCTTGTTTTTGAGTTTTCTATCCGTATTTTTTCATGTTCGCTTGATATTTTGAGTTTGCTGTGGTATAATAGAAACAGAAAACTCAACTTCAGAGGTGATTGATATGCAAAACCGTTCTGGTTCTTTTGTTACTAATCTTTCAGGGGATGCCGAATATCGTTCATTCCGTCCTGCTCCACTGCCGCCTTCTCCACCTGTCGAACTCGACAATGAAGCAACATCTCTTTTGATTGAAGCCAATCGAAAAGTTGCTCTTTTAGATGGTCTATCATCCCGAATTCCGAATATGGATCTGTTCGTAGCAATGTATGTCCGCAAGGAAGCACTGGTTTCTTCACAGATTGAGGGCACACAATGTACGCTTGACGATGTTCTTGATCCGAATATCGAAACCAATATAAATGGTGATGTATCAGATGTAGTTAACTACATTAAGGCTGCGGAGTATGCTGTAAACCGATTAAACACGCTTCCCCTGTGCAACAGACTGATTAAAGAAACGCATTCAGTTCTGCTTTCAGGGGTTCGCGGCAGTGAAAAGACTCCCGGTGAATTCCGTTATTCCCAAAACTGGATAGGTGGGCAAGGCAGCACACTGAAGAATGCAAGATATATTCCACCTAATCCGCAAGATATGAAAGATGCGATGTCTGATCTTGAAAAATACCTTAATGCTGAAGATTCCCTCGATCCGCTTATCAAGGCTGCCCTTATTCATTATCAATTTGAGACCATTCATCCCTTCCTCGATGGAAATGGCAGAGTTGGTCGTCTCCTTATCACTCTTTTCCTGATGGAGACACATATTCTTTCTACCCCATCGCTTTATATTTCCTGCTATCTGAAATCTAATCGTATCGAATATTATGACAGAATGACAGAAGTCAGAAAAAGCGGAAATTATGAACAGTGGATTCTGTTCTTCCTGCGAGCAATTGCGGAAACAGCCGAAGATGCAATAGACACCATCGATAAGCTGACTGCTTTACACACTAAAAACATTGATCTGATTGATGCTGAATCCTCTCGAATAAAAAACAACCTGAAGAGCCTTCTCACATACCTTGAAAAGAATCCCATTATCGATGTCAAAAAGACTTCTGATGCATTGGGCTTCTCCTATAACACTACAGCCAAGTATGTGGACCTTTTCTGCGACAAAGGAATACTGTCACAAACATCAAAAGCCGGAAAATCAAAGATTTATTCTTATACTTCATATTTGGAGATTCTTCGAAAAGACACTTAATTACAAATTCCCGTTTTACAAACTGTAGAACGGGAATTCTTTTTATATCCCATACGGAATGACCTCATCAATAAAGTGCTCTTTTTTCGCTTTTGCCAGTCCGTTGAACTGCTTATATATCTCCCACTGGTCTAAGAGATGCCCCAGGGGCATGAGCCACACTTCCTCTTCCGTCCGGTTCAGAAGCGTGACTCCGTAAAAGATAAGACGGGCAAAGACCTCCTCGTCAGAGGTATCCTGCCCGCCTATGCGTTTTTTTCGGGCTCACTCTCGATATTTCTCTTAGTGCCTTTCATAAGTGCATCCATGATGGCATCCTTGAAATCAGCAAGTTCAAGAGGTGTGGTAAGAAGCTCCACGGTCTCAGGCTCAAGGAGTGCTTTCTTATTCTCCGGTTCCCTGATGTTATGGATCAGTATCGGTTGATTGGCAAGAAGTGTGATAAGCCAGATGAGCTCATCGATCGCTTTCTCGAAGTTCTCCGACTTCATCAGCTTTTCACCGAGGTCACCAAGTCCTCCGTACTTCTTTCCGATCTCTTTTGTTGCCTTTGTGGTAAGGAGCAGTTCATACTCTTTCCCGCCGATGATGATCACAGAAGCTCTGTCGCTTACTGCCGTATTCTTATTCTCTGCCATAGCTCATTCCTCCTTAACCGTTGCCGCCAGCGGCTGCCGTATAGTTCGGCTCATATACACTCTGGAACCAGTTTGTAAGTGTTCCTGCCGTTACTCCTGTTTCTCCCTCTGTGACCTCTGCTTTCCACGGGTGTCTGTCCTGTCCGTCCAGCTTGTTCCTTCTTGAGATCGTACCCTCGATGGAAGGTGTCTGGAACTCCACGCTGTCGCCCTTGGTTTTAAGGCTCGTTCCGGGGATACCGAAAAGCACTCTGTAGATCCAGAAATATCTGTACTTTCCGTTCGCCGTCTTTGCCCTGAAACCTATCGCCACAGGTACGGGTGTATCCTCTCCCGTTGATACAAGCACACCGTTTCTGTCCACGCTTGCCCCGGTCAGATCCTTTGCGGCATCGGTGCCGATATCATTTACGCCGAGGGTAATGGATCCGCTCTTGAACTCCTTGATCACGGTATCCGTTCCGTCATCGGCATAAAGGATAGCCTCGTTAAGCTCCACGGAGACTTCCGCCTCGATTGCTTTGGCGAGCTTTACGGGTGTGGCGTAGGTTTCTTCACCCGATGCGTTTTCAGTGATCTTTGAATAATACAGACTGTCAAGTCCTATCGTTGCCATAGTTCATTCCTCCTGTAGGTTTGTTATATATTCTTTTGCCACATCAATGGCATAGTGATTGTATCCGGTATCATTCTCATGCCCGACATATCTTCTGTCGGTGATGGTGATATCGGAAGATAAAAGCGCCGCCGTTATCTGCCGTTTGAATGCGAGATAGTTGCCTTTGTCAAATATAGATATCCTGACTTCCTCCACATTTATCTCCGGCCTGTTATCCGCATACATATCGAACGTATCGGTAAGCGGTGTCAGCACTGTGTATCTGTCGGGAGGTATCCCGGAGAATACACCTGTTTCAACCGGAAGTCCGATGTCAGTGATGATGTTTTTCAGTTCCGATAAAAGACTCATATATTCCCCACCTCCGATTCCAGTTTTGCTTTCATGGCTTCTATGCACTCATTCTTTGCAGCCGATTTTGCGGGCTTAAGAAAAGGTCTCGGCGGCTGACCGCTTTTGCCGTATTCAAGCACTGATGCCACCATAGCATTACTGCTGCCGTCAGCCCTTGGCTCAGAGAAACCAATTTTCACATCGAAATTTCCGTCCTTGTCCTGCCTTGGTGGAGATGTGCCGAGCGCCGATAAAAGCTGTCCTGTGGATTTAGAAGGAGTACTGCCTTTTCCGATGGATGCCTGTAAATTGGAGCGCACTTTTTTCTCAACGACCTCCGCTCCTGCCTGCAGGACTTTCGGAAGTATCTCATCCGTTTTATCCCCGAGTTTTGAAATCTTAAGCAGAAAATCCTCGGGCATTTTGAAACTTGCTTTAGCCACCGGCAGTCACCTCCTGTCCCAATACCTCAAGATACATACCGCGCCCCTTAACATCTTCCACGGATATGATCTCAAATGTTCTGTTATCGCAGAGTATCTTCATGTTTTTTGTTACCGTTACTCCGGGAATAATACGGAAACGGAACAGGTCGGTGGCAGTAGAATATGTCGCCATGTTAGCCCATTTCTCACTGCCGTGCCGTCCTTCCCGGTATGCTCTCACAGTTGCTATAACTATATCTTCCTCGGACTTAAAACCGTCCTCGTCGGTGCTTATATTCTTCTCAACGATAGTTATTTTCGTGTTCATTTTTCCGAAGCTCATATCACACCTTCCAGTCCCGGTCAAGCCGCAGGAGAAGATTTACCGTGTTCCATATCTGCTGCGCCGCATTCACGTTATCCGAAAAGAAGCCGCCCGTGGAACCGTCACGGCTCTCATAAAAATGACTGGCGAGCATGATGACCGCCTGCTCGGTCGTGGGCGGCATGGGGTTTTCACTGTAATGCCCCTCTTCTATATGCTGATAGCTTTCGGCATAGGATACAGCGGCGGTGATGTAGCTGCTGATCAGTGCATCATCTTCGCTGTGTTCCAGTATTAAATTTGCTTTTACTTTCTCCAGTAAAGAATTAAAATCCATCACCGCCGCTCCTTTCATTATTCGTCTGCTGTCATTAGACCGGCGGCTTTCAATTTCGTAAGAAGACTGTTGAAAGCACTTTCAAGTGCCAGAAGGTTGCTGCCTGCCGCATTCGGCTGATTCTCCATCATTCTCACAACTCCTGCTGTACTTTCAGTCGCTACGGAGGGCGTCTGAGGATCAGCTGAAAGAACGCCGCTCCCGGTAATGCTGAGTCCTGATCCTACCTTGACACCGCCGAGTTTTGATGCAGTTGCAGCCGGCAGGGTGTATGACTCGCCCCCGCCGCCAGGAAAGTTCTCAACAGAACTTCCTTCATCAAATACCAGCTTTCCGCCGATATGTGTCACCTCGCCGTTCTGTTCGGTGTAGTTTTTTGTGTTATATCCGCTCATAGTTTCTTACCTCCGATTTATAATCCGGCGGGATACGGGTATAGGTCCCGTACCCCCTGCCGATTATATGATTATTGTCTTACGCCTTCATCTTAAGGAGCTGGATGCCTTCAGGAAGGATCACCTTGCCGTCCACACGCTCGGTAGCCACATAACCGATCTGTCCGTTTGTCGCATAAAGCTCGTTCAGCCTCTGAACAGTTCTGCCGGACCTGTCACCGATCCAGTAGTTTTTGAAGTCACCGAAAGCAATGGTATATGCGCCGGCGGCCATTACCGGAACATAAGGGCTGGTGTAAAGTTCATAGCCAAGAAGTCTGTCAGGCTCTCCCGCCTGAAGAGAAGGCTGCCAGAGATATACACCGTTGCCGTCCTTCAGCTTTCTGATCTGGGAGATAGTTGCATCATTCATAAGGAACTTTGCATTTCTCCTGTAAGGAGCCTTAAGTGCATATACAAGATTGATAATCTCGTCCGCTGTAACAGCATTGTTTGCAGCCGCAGTAACACCGACTGTTCCACCGTTTGCAGTAAAAATACCTGTAGGCTGACCGGATCCCGTGCCGACACAGAAAGCCTGTTCCTCGGCAATACCAAAGGCTCTGGCGAACTCGTTAGCGATATACTGCTCAAGCGGAAATGCAGCATCCTGCAGAAGTTCTACACTGATACGGATAAGATCTGTCAGCTTATGCGCATCGATCTCTTTCTGTCCGAAAGTCGGATTACTCTCGGTATATGCGTCATTCTCCGCAGTCCATGCCGCAACGGAGTGTCCCACAGAAACAGGAATCTTTCTGTCATTCCGGGTTGTAATGACCTTGGCAAGCGAACGGATCACATTCGCTTCATCAAGGCCCGTGATGATATCATGCTCGAACTCTTCAGGAACAAGATATCCGCCGTCAGCGTCAGTGCTTTCGGAAAGAACATTGTGGATAGGTGCCTTGCCACGAAGATGCCTGCCGAAGTCCTCCTTGTATGCGTTGCTCGCCCTGCCGGTCTTTATATCCGCTACGGGCTTTTCAGGTGCAGAAGTAAGGGGCTGGCTTACAGGCTTTCTGAGTTCTGCCTCCATGGCATCTCTTCTCTCCATGCGTCTGATCTCATTGGAAAGATCGTTCAGATCCTTTTCCATATTTGCATAGGTGGCGTCATCCTCTGCAGAAAGCACACCCTTGTCATTTCTGTGGGTATCCAGGAAACCCTCCATGGTATTCCACAGCTTTGCTCTCTTCTCTCTCATTTCAACGATAGTCATAGGTTTTTACCTCCGTTTAAATATAGTTTTTGATTGTTTCAAGGCGCTCTTTCAGTTCATCAACTGAGCGCCCCGCGGATTCTGATTTTGCTTCCGGCGCAGCTTTCACTGTTTCCGGACGGACTGCGGATGCCTTTGCAGGAGCCGCAGGCTTTGCGACCGCAGGTGCAATTCTCTTTGCTTTTGCACTTATCTTATTCATCAGCTCCGCTTGCATATTTTTCCTTGAAAACGCATAGGCAGGAACGATGACATCCTTTAATTTTTCATCCTCAAGCACACCGTCTGCAAAGCCAAGCTCCACAGCCTTATTGGCATTCATCCAGGTCTCGGCATCCATAAGATGGGATATCTTCGCCCTTGACTGGCCCGACTTGATCTCGTAGGCATTGATAATGCTCTCCTTGACCTCGTCAAGCATCTCGATGGCTTTCTGCATATCCTCATGGTCGCCCATAGCGATGGTCGCAGGATTGTGGATCATCATCATGGCAGTCGGACTCATCAGTACCTTTGTTCCTGCCATGGCGATAACGGACGCCGCCGATGCAGCGATGCCGTCGATTTTGACTGTCACATCTCCCTTGTAGTCCATCAGCATCGTATAGATCTGGCTTGCTGCGATGCAGTCCCCGCCGGGCGAGTTGATCCACACGGTAACAGGACCGTTTCCGGAAAATAACTCCTCGCGGAACATTGCCGGGGTGATGTCGTCATCAAACCAGCTTTCCTCTGCGATAGTGCCGTAAAGCTCAAGGACTCGCTCCTGTGTTTCAGGTTCAGGATCATCCGGTGTATCAGTCTCCTGCTCTTTTCCGACATCATCTTCGTAATCTTCGTCTGCTCTGTTTTTCCACACCCAGAACTTCTTCTGACTCATTTTCTTCCTCCTCTACATTATTTTCATCACCGGACTTTTCCGGTGTTTTCTCTGTTTCCCCTGTGCCGCTCTTTCCGTAGGCCGCGCCTGCATCGGAAAGGGGAACCATATTTCCGTTCACAAGGAACAGGTCGCCGCCTTCCTCCGCAGGAATCCGGTCGAGGTTTTCAAGTTCCCGTATATCATTGGCACACATCCAGCCGTTCTGTCTAGCAGTGGCATAGCCGTTCATGCGGCTCTGATAATCGCCGCGAAGAAGACCTTCCACATTGAACTTTATAAAGTATGTTTTCTTCTCCTCCGGGTTAAGGAGCGTTCTCTGTATAGACTGCTCCCATCTGATCACCCAGGGATCAAGGGTATACTTCACAAACTCAAGGGACTGCTGTTCGATATTGCTGAATGAACTCTTCTCAAGGTCGCCCACCATATGCGGCGGCACACGGAAGATACGGGCTATCTCGTTTATCTGGAACTTTCTTGTTTCCAGAAACTGTGCCTGCTCCGGGCTTATGGATATCGGTGTATATTTCATGCCCTCTTCAAGCACTGCCACCTTGCCACTGTTTGACGAGCCGCCGAACTGTGACTGCCACGCTTCTCTGACTCTTGACGGATCCTTTATGGTTCCGGGATGTTCTAGCACACCGGAAGGCGCAGCACCGTTGGCGAAGAACTTCGCCCCGTATTCCTCTGTAGCGATGGCAAGTCCGATAGCGTTTTTAGCCATGGCGATAGGAGAATATCCCACCAGTCCGTCAAAACCGAGTCCGGGGATATGAAGAACATCTGAAGGGTGAAGAACCACTGTGTTCTTATTATCCTTCGGCAGTTCATCCTGAGATTTCTGATAGGTGTAATAAAGCTGTCCTTTTTCATCACGGCTGACTGTCATCTTGTTAGGCATCAAAGGATACAATGCTACGACCTCGCCGATGCCGTTACGGATTATCTGCGCATAGGCATTTCCCCACAATAAAAGATGAGTCATCAGTGTTTCCCTGAACACAAACGAACTCATCTCCGGATTAGGCTCATCATGGAGCAAAAGATACAGCGGATGGTCAATGGCTTTCTCCTTGCCGCCGTCTTCTTTGTATCTGTACATATGAAGCGGGAGTCCGGCTATTGCCTCGGACAAAATTCTCACGCAGGCATATACAGCTGTCATCTGCATGGCACTGCGTTCCGTTACGGCTTTGCCGGATGAACTCCCGCCCATGTAGAAGGTATAGCTTGATCCTGCGGTGCTGTTGACGGGCTTGTCTCTCGACCTGAAAAGTCCGCTGAATATACTCATATTGATCACGCTCCTTTCAAATAAACAGAATTCCTCTGCTGTCATACACACTCTCGCTTGATTCATTTCCGCATCGTATCGCACGGTCAAGCGCCATTATCGTTGCGATCGCACCGTCTATCTTTTCGGTACTTTTCTCCTTATCCGCCTTTATATTTCCAGCCGGGTCCTGACGGATATAGATGTTATCCATCATCCATCTGAGCACCGGGTGTCCTCCGTGGGCTATCTTTTCTTCAAGCACCAGTTTCATAAGCTCCTTCGTAGGAGGAGACATATCTTTGAAACCCTGTCCAAAGGGAATGACCGTAAAGCCCATGCCCTCAAGGTTCTGCACCATCTGCACAGCACCCCACCGGTCAAATGCGATCTCACGGATGTTGTATTTATCACCGAGCTGTTCAATGAATTTCTCTATAAAACCGTAGTGGACGACATTTCCCTCGGTGGTCATCATTTTGCCCTGACGCTCCCAGAGATCATAAGGAACGTGGTCTCTTTTAACTCGCAGGTCGAGTGTTTCCTCCGGCACCCAGAAGTAAGGAAGGACAACGTATTTATCCTCTTCGTCAAGGGGCGGAAACACGAGCACGAATGCCGTTATATCCGTGGTTGATGACAAGTCCAAACCGCCGTAGCATACGCGCCCTTCAAGTTCCTCCTCGTTAACCGCAAAGGAGCATTTATCCCATTTCTCCATCGGCATCCATCTGACTGACTGCTTCACCCACTGATTTAAGCGAAGCTGTCTGAAGCTGTTCTCTTCTCCCGGATTCTGCTTTGCGGATTCACAGGCAGCTTTTACTTTATCGATGCCTACCGTGATACCGAGCGAGGGGTTCGCTTTCTTCCAAACCTTCGGATCCGTCCAGTCCTCGCTTTCATCGGCTCCGTATATAACGGAATAAAATGTCGGGTCTATTTTTCTTCCGGCCTGAATATCCAGTGCTTTCTGATGCACCTCATAGCAGATACTGTTCGTATCATTTCCGGCAGTAGTAATAAGGAAATATAGCGGCTGCATACGGGCATCACCTGAGCCCTGCAGCATAACATCATATAGTTTCCTGTTCGGCTGGGTGTGAAGTTCATCAAAGATAACACCATGGGTATTGAAACCATGCTTGTTTGCCACGTCTGCGGACAGCACTTGGTAAAAAGAGTTTGTCGGAAGATATATTATCTTCTTCTGTGACTCAAGTATTTTGACCCTTTTGGAGAGTGCCGGCGAGAACCGAATCATGTCGACAGATACATCAAACACAATTTTTGCCTGGTTACGGTCCGCGGCGCAACCATAAATCTCTGCCCTTTCCTCACCATCACCGCAGAGGAGAAGCAAAGCAACAGCCGCCGCAAGCTCCGACTTTCCCTGTTTCTTCGGTATCTCGATATATGCCGTATTGAACTGCCTATATCCGTTCGGTTTAAGCACACCGAAGATATCCCGGATTATCTGCTCCTGCCAGTCGATAAGCTCGAATGGCTTGCCTGCCCATGTGCCTTTGGTGTGGCACAGGCTCTCTATAAACATAACGGCAAAGTCGGCGGCCTCTTTATCATAGTGCGAGGTCTTCGCCATGAACTTTGTCGGCTTGTACTTTTTAAGTTTTCTCAATTCATCACTTCCCCCATAAGAAAAAGCACACCCGTTATGGATGTGCTCTTTCAGCTGTTTTTATTTCCGATTTACAAGTTGTATTTATTCCAGATTTATTCTCCCGTGGATGATCTCCAGTATCTTATCCTGCTCCTCTGTGGATATGCCGATGCTTTCAAGAGCCTCCCTTGTTCCGCAGTCGGGACATATCATTGTTTCATTGTCTGTCCTTGAAAGTGCAGGATATCCATGGTATTCCTGTCCGCATCTCGGGCATATGGCTGTTCTGTTATTATCTTTCATGATCCGCACACCTCCGCACATTTTCTGTAAGCCGCAAGGAGTATCTTCTTATCAAAGAAGAATGTTTCGTACCCCTCAAGGCAGGTCTTCATATAAAAGTTGCTCGGAATTCCGATCTGCCGTTCCTCGTGCATAATGTAGGCAAATGCTGTAATGGTTCTGCGCCTGCCTGTTCTGATGCCCTTGTACTGCAGCTTTATGTCCTGCTTGTAGTAGAATGTAGGGAAACCTTCGTAGCGGTCGAGTGCTTTTTCATCCTCCGGGGTAACATCCCAGATGACCACGGGGACTCTGCCGTCCTTGCATCTTTCGATAGTAAGGTATGATCCCGTCCTGCTGCCTTTGAAAAGAAGCTCCCAGCCTCTAAGCTCCGCCGTACCGAGTATGGTTGCATGGGGGCATCTCGTTCTCATCTGCGGAACGTTCAGATTGCTGCCGTAGGCGATGTAGTATCTTTTTTCCATGGTGTATACCGTCCTTTCTGTTTTTTTCCTGAAAGGCTTAAGTCAAGCGCCCTTCTACCACCTTAAGACCGCCGGAGCGGTCGGGGCGGGGCGTTTCACCTAAACCCTTCAAGCGGTTTCTCTTCCGTGTCTGAAGGCGGTGTCTCCGTCAAGGTTCTTTGTAAGTATCTCTCTCGCTGTTGCAAACTCATCTCCGATAAAGCCGAGGCGGAGGAGCCATGTTCTCATCGCGTATTTCGGATTTTCTTTCTGCTG
The DNA here is from genome assembly GCA_902778175.1 of uncultured Ruminococcus sp. GTDB lineage: Bacteria > Bacillota > Clostridia > Oscillospirales > Acutalibacteraceae > UBA1213. The sequence continues at coordinate 42,092 of CACYWT010000002.1, forward strand.
TTCCTTCGGGCTTGCGGTCTTTACTGTCTTTGCCATCTGGCTGAGTGCAAGGCAAAGCTGAATGTAGCTCTTAAGCCGTCCTGCGTGAAGTCCGTTTCTTCTGCCGTCCGCAGGCTTTTCAAATTCAAAGCATCTGAACTCGATCGTGCCCTTGGTGAAGACTGCGTGGTAATTCGTGATGTGGTAGCGGCTTTCGTTGTAGTGCTGGCTTCTGCCGTAGTCTGCGCCGTTGGCTCTGTACCAGATGTCTGCGAGCTGGCTCATGGTCTTGGGCTTTTTCCTGTTTATCTGCTTTACGAACTCGGGCTCTATGGTTTTGCAGTAGCGGTTCGTTCTGCTGTCGGCTACCTTCAATGCGGAAACGATCAGGCTTTCGTGGCTTGCCATGATGTTTGCGAGGTTCCTTAAGGTCTGCGGTGTGTGCCCCTTTGCTCCGATGTGGATGTGAACTCCTGCGCCGATGCCTGCGTGGCTGACCGCCCCGGCTTTTCTAAGGCGTCTTACCAGCTCCTGCAGAAGCTCCATGTCGTTGTAGGTGAGGATCGGGCTGACCATCTCGCACTTTTCGCTGTCCGGGCCTGCGATGCTGACGTCTCTCTGGAACTTCCATTCTCTGCCCTGTGCGTCCCATGCGCTCCAGCTGTAGTAGCCGTTCCTGTAGGCGGTGTCTTCGTATCTGCCTGTTCCGAAAAACTCGGCGGCAACCTTCGCAGCCTTGTCTCTTCTGATGTTGTTCATCTCTATCTCGCAGCCTATGGTCTGGTTCTTCATTTCCTCGATCTGGGTTCTTGTTTTTTCGTTCATGGTATGTACCTCCGTGCCTTTTTTATGGGGTGTTCCCCATTCGGTGTGTACATATTAGCGTTATAAAACACATATAGAAATACGATTACTACACGATCTTTCCGAGCTTATATTGTGTATATTAGCCGCAGAAATACACCTGCTTTTATGCGGTTATTCTTCTATTCTCTCCGCATAATCTTCGCCGTACACCACATTCAGCCCGGAGCCGTTGTCCCAGCGGACCAGAAGGCTTGCGGTATCATCCACGCCTGTAACGGTCCCCTTGGTTCCGATGGGCGGAGCCTGAACATCATCCATGCGCCTTAAGATTACTCTGCAACCCACAGGGTACTGCGCCCTCACTCTTTCAACTGTTTCTTTACTCGGAAATCTCATTGTCTTCTGCCTCCTTTTTCTGTCCGCTTTTGAATGCTGAGGAACCGCTGAGATTTTTCAGCAGCACCTTTCTTTCTGCTTTATACTCCGCGCCGATAAAACCAAGTCTAAGGAGAAAGCAGCGGAATGCGTATTTCTCGTTGTCGACCTCTTTTGCCTTGGCGGTTATCCTCTGCTGATCCATGCTCATTTTGCAGAGTGCGGAAATGAAATGTGTATAGGCTTTCACGCTTTCGGGATCCGCTTCGGAAAACCAAGGGAAGGCCACACGGTCTTCCAATATTTCAATCGGAAGGTCTGCGATGCCGAGCGCTTTCTTGATAAGCTCGCCCTTGGCATCCAGAAGATTGGTGAGGTTTCCGACCTTGACCTTATCGAGCGGTATCTCCACCGTAAGTGCGGCAGGTTCGCTTTGTCGGGCGACATCGGCTTCTTCCGTATTGTTTCCGCCCGTTAATTCTCCGGCGCACTGTGGGGCTTCCTGTTCGCTTACAAAGCCTGCATCGGCGAGGCTTTTGAGCAGGTCAGCGAGGTCTTCCTCACCCTCATACTCCAGCGCCCCGTCCTTTGTTACTGTGATTTCTCCGATGCTGTAAGAGCAGCTTGGAACTCCGTTGTACTTTGCCTTCTGCCCGGTGAAATCTGCTATCGCCTTGACCAGTGCTTTTCTGTTTTCTCCGCTGACATTGAATTCGTACCTCATGCTTAAGTCCCTCCATTTTCTTATTCACCCGAGCCAGATCATGTAGTTTCGAGCGTAGTACATATATCACTCTGAAGCCCTGAAAAGTCAACGGATATGTGCAAGAATTATCAGAATGTTTGCAGTTATTTTTCTACATTAAAGCTCGATCACAGCAGGGTTTGAATAGCCTGCAAGTGTCAGCTCCTTCTGCATCCGGAGGGCATCATCAAGGTTCTTCGCCGGAACCTGGACACACCAGAAAGAGCCCGCAGGTAATGCTTCCACTCTCACATAACTGATCAGCTGTTTGTAAACAATCGCTATGACGTTTTCCGTATTGGTAAGCTTAAGCGGTGTAAACTGCCAGCCTGCCGGGTTGATTTCCGTGCTGCCGTCATTATTCTTTACAGTCACGATAAAATCATCCGCAGATAAAGCGTCGCCAACATAGCGTTCTTTATTTTTCACCTGAACAGTCATGCTCTCTGCCTGCTTATTGGAGTAGTCGATGCCGGTTACATACACCGCCTTACTGAACAGGGATTCAGATATCTTTCCCTTTCTGCAGGTCTCGTTGTACTTATAGAAATCGATAAACTCATCATTCCCGATGCTCAGGCCGACATGACCGCATTCGCCCTTATCGTCATACAGGCAGAGCACAGTTCCTGCCGGGGCATCCTTTATATCTCCCTCGAAGGCAGGCATCACAGCATATCCTTTTGTGGAATACATACTGAAAGTGTACCCAAGCAGATAATTGATAAAATTGCTGCAGTCGGTACAGCGGCGGCCTTTGCCATGGAGGTTAAGCCACGGCTCATATGCCATTGTCATGGAGTTGCCGGCATGGTTCGGCTGATCCCAGAAATATTTATATAGCCCTCTCACCCTGTCAGACTCGCCGAGCTGTCCGAGGGCACCCTGCACATACGTCCAGTTTTTGCGGTCGTTATATACAGCGATGCCCTTTTCTGTGAGTTCCGCAGCAGTCATTATTGTTTTTGCCATCATCTTTTTCCTCATAATCTAAGGAGTATATAACTCCTTTACCTGCGAGTAATATGCGATACCCGCAAGTACATAATGAACTATGGGCAGTGACACACCATTGCCCCACAGCTTATACTCCGCACTGTCCGAATGCGGATCCTTGAGCCACTTTACAATCTGTGCTCTCGTTTTCGGCTTTGAGGATGTCCCCATCACTTTTCTGTGTGTCTCGAACACCTCTGTCCAGAATGATATATCCTCATCCGTAGGATTTTCTGTTTCAAGCCCTCTGCACCACCAGTCCGGGAATCCCTGCAGCCTTGCACATTCCGTAGGGGTGAGCCTTCTGACAATGTAGTAAGGCTCCTCGATAACCGTTGGCGGATCCTTGTAGTCGGTAGCCACAAGTGTATCCGTAGCGCCGCTGTCGGAAAAATGTGTGTGGTATGAATTCTTACTTGAATGATACACAGGCTGTCCCACGGCCCCTGCTCCTCTTGCCACCATGGCAGGCTCGACTTCCTCTTCTATGGTCATGCCGAACTTTGCGTTCTTTCCCATGTTGTAAGAAGCACGGTCGATGCCGTATGCCACCTCGGATACAAAGTTCTCCTCGGGATTTGATAACATCTGGCTTGAAGGCCCCTTGGGACCGTCATTTGCCGAAAGGGATGCGTGTGTGTCCGCAAAAGCAACGGCGTGCTGCTCTATGGTATTTAAGGTATACATAGTTTCGGATTCGGAGTAGCCGTTTCCTTTATGAGAAGGTCTTGATCCGTTCCCTTCAACCACCACAACGCCGCCCTGGTTCTTTGCCGGACACTGGTTTGAAGTATCAAGGGTTCTTGATGTTTCCGCTTCATAAAATCCACTGTTCGGATTGTCGCTCATCATGGAGTGGCTGTACTTACCACAGATGCCGTATGCCTTCTGTTCGGGATGCGCCACAGCATCAGGACCCGATGCCTGCAAAGTCGGTGATACTTCTTCATTTACGGCAAAATTAAAACCTGCCTTTTCACCGCTCGTGAATGCAGGTTTTCCGATGCCGTATGATTTCGGTTCGCATATCGCCACACCGCCCTGGTTGGCGTCCGGGGCATTGCCGCCGGTATCTATGGTTCTTGAGGTTTCGGTTTCATATACATTTGACCGGGCATTTCTTGTACCCTCGGAGGTGAGCCTTACATCAAATGTCTTCGGCTTATCCTCCACCACAAACGGCTGGTTGTTTCCGCCCGTGCCGTAGGTCGAAAGCACAGTCGGTGCGACCTCAAGAGGCCCCGTGAATCTGGTATCCTGTCCATGGTTTTCATATACAGCAGCAGGAACCGTTCCGGCTCTTAAAGTCGGTGCGGTCTCTTCTTCGTATCCTATTCCACGGCTGTCCTTGGAATGCTCGGTACAGAAGCCCGCCGCCTCTGTCACCACAGGAGGATGATGCGCTTCGGCACGGAGTGTGCTTGTCACTCCATCCGTCACATCCATCCTCTCGCCGCCCTGGTCGTTTAAGCAGATGCCTGACGCTCCAGCGCTTTCTTCAGCACTTCCGGCAGCACCTTGCCACGAGCGGAAGCCCTGTGGAGTATACCCAGACACGCCTTCTGACTCAAATAATATTTTTCCGGCACTCCCACCATCAAAATCTGCGACAAGGTAGATTCTTGAACGACGCTGGGGGACACCCCAGTATTGAGCGTCAAAAACCCTCCATGCGACTGAGAAATTATCTGCCACGATCTCTCCTGCACTCGGCCATTTCTCAGGTCGAGGTAGATCAGTTTCACCGCTTTTGACGGAGCAGACCGCCTCGAGGACGGCTTTGAAGTCCTCGCCCTTGTTGCTTGTGAATGCGCCGGGGACATTTTCCCAGACGCAGTATCTCGGATATTTTCCATCCGTCCTACACCTCATTTCTTTTATAATTCTTATTGCCTCGTGGAACAGTCCCGAGCGCTCACCGTCAAGCCCGGCTCTCTTTCCCGCGATACTCATATCCTGACAGGGACTGCCGAAGGTTATGATGTCCACAGGCTCAAGTTCTGCGCCGTTCAGTGAAGATACATCTCCGTAGTGCTTTACACCCGGCAGGCGCTTTGTGGTGACCCTTACCGCAAAGGGCTCGATTTCCGAATTCCACACAGGCTTGATGCCGGATATGATGCCGCCAAGCTCAAATCCCCCGGAGCCCGAGAACAGACTGCCGAGGGTCAGATGCTTATTCTGTGTTTTCTCCATTCTGCTCTCCCTCCTCCGGTTTCGGCACATCGTTATATTCAATACGCTGTCCGTCCCTGATTACATATACATCAGCGCTACTGTTATTATCTGCGAGATATTTTCTGTATCTCTCCACGGCAACATCCACGAACTTCGGCTCGAACTCCACGCCGTAGCAGGTTCTGTCTATCTGCTCACAGGCGATAAGGGTCGAGGCGGATCCGAGGAAACCGTCAAGCACGATGCCGTTTGTCTGTGTGCTCTGCTTTATAAGATAGGCAATTAAAGGCACAGGCTTTGAGCTTGGATGACCGCAGCCGTCCTCTCGGCTGTTCTTGATTCCATCGAAATCAAAAACGGCGGTCTGTTTCTGATCGCCGTACCATTTATGCTTGCCGTCTTTTCTCCATCCGAAGATGATGGGTTCCATATTGAATTTCCAGTCCGTTCTTGAAAGCGGCGCTCTGGGTTTTCTCCAGATAAGACCTGCGCCTACCTTGAAGCCTGCATCCTCGAAAGCATCGTAAAAAATACGGCTCTTGGATGTAGCATAGAACTCATAAAACGATGCATCTGTCGCCATAGCGTTTTTAAAGTTCGTGAAGGCTTTCATTAAAAACTCATAGCCCTCTTTATCGTTCAGGTCATCGTTTTTTATCTTTCCACTGGCACTGTCTAGGTTTACAAAGTACGGTGCATCTGTACATACCAGATTGACCTTGGTATCTCCAAGGAGAGCCTTGAAAGTTTCCTCTTTTGTGCTGTCTCCGCAGATAACTGTATGCCTGCCGAGATGCCAGATATCGCCTGCCTTAGAAAAGCACGGTTTTTCCAGCTCTTCTTCCACATTGAAGTCATCTTCCTTGCCTTCTGCATCATTACCGAAAAGATCGGCGAGCTCGTCCTCGTCAAAGCCTGTCAGCCCGATATCAAAATCCATACCCTGCAGGGCTTCCAGTTCGACCTTTAAGAGTTCTTCATCCCATCCGGCATCGAGCGCCATTCTGTTATCGGCGAGGATATATGCTTTCTTCTGAGCCTCTGTCATCTCGTCCACAAACACACACGGCACTTCCACATAGCCTTCAGCCTTGGCTGCTGCAAGCCTTCCGTGGCCTGCGATAACATTGAACTGCTTATCAATGATAACGGGATTTACAAAACCGAACTCCCGGAGCGAAGCCCTCAGTTTATTTATCTGCTCGGGACTGTGTGTTCTTGCGTTATTGATATACGGAACGAGCTTACTGACATCAACGAGCTGAAACTCTGTTATTGTTTTCTTATCACTCATTTCTGATCAGCCCCCATTCCGCGAACCGTTCAAAGCCGCCGAGGGAATTGATATACTCCCTTGCTGTCTGAACGATCTCTGAGTAATCCTTGCCGTCCACCTTGTCATCCCCGATTGCGCAGGATATTTCCACAGGCCTGCCTGTCTCCTGTGCCTTAAGGAAAGCATAGATATTTACACTTACATCTGCCTTGGATAAGTCCTTGCCGTGAAGTCCTCCACCCGTAACGGAATCTCCCATATCGGATCCGAGCTTCCTGTTTACAGCGCCGGTATCAACATCACTGCCGCCTGTCCAGTCGCCCAGAGGATTGACCTCGGCTTTCGGATACACTTCCCTTATGTGCTTACTGTCAGCATTGCTCTGGCAGATGATCAGGCGCTTGCCGTCAAGGATATACTTGCCGTCACAGCCGTAGATGTTATACAGATTGTTTGCGATCTCGGTGAGTTTCTTCTGCTCATCGGTCACAGGCATTCCCTTAAAAATGCCGTTGTCACCGCAGCGGAAACCTTGCGACTGGTTGTCGGCAAGAATGCCGTCCTGGGGAACTTCTCTGTAGTGGCAGATCACATTTCCTGCGATACGCTTTACGATCATCTCCACCTCATGCTGCGGAATGGATACAGAAGTCTCTGCGATGATATGGCACTCACCGTGACCGAGCAGAACCTCCACTGCTATCTTCGGATCGTTTTCTTTTACATAAGCCACATCGACTATGGCGCCGGCTATTCTATCCGCGCATTTGTCGGGATGACCTGGATTTACCTTTTCGTACATTTTTTATCCTCACTTTCAGTTTTTCTTTTTAACCTTTCCTTGCCCTCAGCAGTCTTTCCATAAGATCATCCTGCGGTGAAGGCTCACTGCCGTATTCAGTACTGCAGTTTTCCTTGACTATCTGGAATATTTCATTCCACAGTCTTATTGCCTGGTTCATATAGTTGATACCGATATTGATAAACGGGGAAGGTATCGGTTTTTGTGTTGTCGGATGCTTTGACAGAAAGCCCATGCGGTTTGTCATCTCCTCGCACTGGATCCATCTTGCCGAGCACATGGCGTAGCGTTCCAGAAGCTGCGGGGATACCTTTGCGGCGCATCCTACCTTCTGCAGCCATTCCCATGTTTCTTTGTATATCTCCTCCGCCTGCAGAGTGCTTCCGTCACGCTGTTCAGCTGACAGGAACTCGTGGGGCTTCGGCATATCCACACCTTCTACTTCCGGGATATCCAGTACGGTCAGTTTTCTTCCGCCCGGATTTCCGCTTTCGGATTTTTCCTTTACGGCAGTCTTTTTTCTTCCGGCGCCGGCTCTTGCCCCGCCTCTGCCGCCTGTGTTATTTGATTTTGTCGGCACGTTTTTCACCTCGCTTTGTAAATATTTATTTAACATTTTTGAAAATAGGTTGAATTTATCCTATTTATCGTGTATAATAAAATCAGGAAAATATGAAAGGAGTGCTGAACCATGAATGTAAACACAAACAATCTTGTATCCATAACCGAAGCCAACCAGAACTTCTCACGCGTTGCGCGCATGGTCGATGAACACGGTCCCGTTGTTATTCTCAAGAACAACTCTCCGCGTTATCTGGTTATAGAATTCGACACTGCTGAAAAAGAACAGCTTGCCGATGACGAGGATCTGCTCGAAATCTCAAAGCGCCTTATCGCTAAAAACCGTGAAGCCTATGAGGTACTTGCAAAATGATAAGACTATCAAAAGAGCAGGTCATAAAGCTTCACTCCCAGCTTATTGCAGAAACCGGCGGTTCCGACGGCATCCGTGATGAGGGTCTGCTTGAATCCGCACTTGCCGCACCCTTCCAGTCATTTGGTGACGAGGATGCCTATCCGACAATTGTTCAGAAAGCCGCCCGGCTAGGCTATGGTCTGATAAAGAACCACGCCTTCGTTGACGGAAACAAACGCATCGGCACACATGTTATGCTTGTATTTCTTGCCCTCAATAAAATCGAGCTGGAATACACCCAGAAGGAACTGTCGGACACAATACTAAGCGTCGCTGCTGGTGAGTATTCTTTCGATGATTTATTGAAGTGGATACTGTCACATCAGCTATGATTAAAAGCCGCCCGGTTGTGAGCGGCTTTGCTGTTTTTATGACTGTTTTATAACAGGAATTAAGGGCGGGTTTAATTACCCTTTTGATTTCGCCGTTTTTGCACACGGGACCCCAGCCCGATGGTCGATCAGAGTCCCCGCAGAGATTTGACCGCCCCCTGGGGGTCACTTCCTGATCTGCCTGTCGCCAAGCTCCATATGTATCTTCATATGGCAGCTCTGGCACAACGACATCAGATTGCTTTCCGCATGGGTGCCGCCCTGCGACAGCGGTTTGATGTGATGGACTTCCTCCACCGCAACATACCGTCCTTCTTTAAGACACATCTCGCATAGAGGGTGTGCCGCCACATATCTTGCTCTTATCTTTTTCCACTTCCTGCCGTATCTTTTATTAAAGTCCGGGCTTCGTTCATATCTGTTGTACTGCCTGTCGGTGAGCGCCTTGTGCTCCTCGCAGTACTGACTGCCGGGAACAGCAAGCCTCGGGCAGCCGCCGTATGCACAGCCCCGCCTTGGTTTTCTTGGCACTGCTGTCACCTCGCTTTCGTTCCACTGCCGCACTGCCACGCTTTTGGCGCAATATAAAAAGCCCCGTTATGTGGGGCTTATGTACTGCACCGTGTTTTTCTTTGCTTTTATTCTTCCATGAGTTCTTTTGCTTCCTTAAGCAGCTCCTCACAGCTCTTGCCGACGTACTTCCTGCACTGCTCGTCAAAGCGGTCATATAGGAGTTCCTGTTCAGCATCGCTTAAGTCGATGGTGTACATCTCCTCATTATCGGGGCTGTCGGATCCCGCCACAACTGCCGCTATGCAGGTGTCTATGTGGCTGTCGCTAAAGCTGTTCAGGCTGACGAAGAAATCATACCAGCCGTCATCATCGAGGTCACGATTGGTACCACCATCAACCGGGTACATCGGCTTATATCCGAGCTTATACCGCCTTCTGTCAATCAGCTCTATGAGCCCTTTTGTGGGCATCAGCTGAAAACGCACTGTAGCGAACCTCACAGGGTAGCATATATACGCCTCATCTTCACCGAATAAAAGTTCGGAGCTGAAATCGATGAATATCTCGGTATTTATAAAGGTTTCTGATAGAGAGTCGGGCGGATTATCGCCAAACTGCGCATACGCCAATTTTCCAGACCTGCTAATATTGCGCTTTTTCGGATTATCGGAAATATCTCACTTTTCGGCATCTGCAAAATCCGCTATATCGTCCACAGGGGCTTTATTCTTAACTTTTTTTGAGTTCCCGTTATCCACCTTTTCCAAAACCCCGATATATCGCTCTATATACCACACTGCCTTCTTCAGATCCTCGACTGTTTTCGATTTATCCTTCTTTCCGGCGCGGCTGATGTATTTCACTGCATTACCGAGATGATAGGGAAATTTCTGATCCTCGATATAGTCGATAACCTCAATATTTCCACTCGTATAATGGCTCGGGTGATTTACGGGGTCGTTTTTCACTGAAGCCGCTATATCACCGGCTCTTATATCCGCTTTTTCTATATTTCCACAGAATGCATTATTCTCATCTGCCATATATTTCTCATCTCCTGTCTATGAAAATAAAGTCCTCTCATATATTGTCGCGGGAAGGGGCATTTTAGGGGTATCGGTACTAAAAAATTTATAAATTTTTGTTTCTCAGTATTTCGCACATATTCAAGTTCGATATATCCGGCACTTTTGCACGTACCGCCTTCGTCACACAATAACATCAACTTTCCAACGAGACCGGTAAGCACAAAAGAATATCCACAAAGTCGTAATATCGTCACTATTCCATCTTCCCGGAAATACCGGCATCAGGATGAGAAGTTTTTTCTTTTATCCTTATTTTCCTCTCTATATTCTCAATTTTTTATAATGTCGCAAGATGTCGCAGGTTAAACAGGTAATACATATAAAGAAATGTAATATTAATAATGACCGAAAAAACCTGCGACAAGCTGCGACATCAATCTATCGATGCGAGGCCGGCCACAAGACAAGTCACAAGGCAGACAACGAGAAAACCCTTGAAAACAGGCGCAGTTTGCCTGCTTCAAGAGATTTCAAGTTGCCGGCATAACCGGGAGCGCATTATTTCAGTTCAAAACACCGAATTCAGAATTATTCTCATCCGCCTCACCGTTCTCATGATCCAGGAATCTGCAGCCGATAAGCATAGTGGTCTGACTCCCTGTTTCACCTTTAGGTCTCTTCCTCTCAATACGGAAGAACCTCTGGATGGCATTATTAAAGTTCGTGCTGTTCTCCTTCCGGTAGCCATATTTATCACACCACTCGCCATAGAGCCTGTATACAGCAGAAGTACGCACTTCATATGCCTCGCCTTCCTCCAGCCACGCATCCACAAACTGGCCTATTCGATCCGACTCCTCCTCATATTCCTTATTGGCGGAGATAACAGCATCGGGATCGGTAAGCGACTCAGACTTAAGTCTCTTATATCCCTCATAACACCAGTTGAAAATCGCAGACTGGTTCTCAGGAGAAGCAAAGAATGTCTTGAGTCCTTTATCCTGTTCATGCTCCTCGAAATGACGTTTGAAAGGAATAAGTTTCAGACGGTTGGAGTAAAACAGCGTCATATCAGATACAGAAGGCTTGTAGTTGGTGTTAATGAAGATCTTGAAATTCGGCTTGAAATCAAAAGAATTCTCATGCAGAAATCTGGCATTCAGCGTATCGTTACCCGTCATTCTCTTAACCAGCGCAGCATTAAAGGTTATCTTCTTCTCAGGCTCGGATATATTCACAAAGCGGACTCCTGCGAGACGGGCAATTTCCTCTGAAGGCCCCGATGCGTTTGCATTACCGAATTTTGTAGAAAGCATCTCAGGATTACTCGTTTTACCGTAGTCTCCCATAATGCGAAGGAAGGTCTCCATAGTCGTACCCTTGCCGTTTCTGCTTGTCGCACCGTAAAGGATAAAAAGACATTCGAGACTTGTATCCCCGGTCAACGCATATCCAAGTGCCTTCTGCAGGTATGATGCAAGATCTCTGTCTCCGCACATAACTTCAGTAATGAACTGCTCCCAGCGGTGGCACTCAACTGCCGGGTCATAGGTGATGCCCGAAATAAGCGTGATAAAATCCGCCGGATCATGAGGTCTGAACTCTCCTGTAGTCAGATCAAGCGTTCCGTTCTGGCAGTTAAAAAGATCGATATTCCTGTCAAAAACAGAATGAGCAACGGCATGCACGGATTTTGCATCCTCAATCATGGTGCGCCTGTTCTTCCTGAGCTGCAGTTTCTGCACACGCTTGATATATCTGTTTCTGGTATCTTCGTCCTTGATCTGCAAGGCGAAAAGATACAGCCTGTCGGCCAGTACCTTTGCCAGTTCCGCTACCGCCAGTCCGTTTTCATCCGGTCTCCAGACGGATCCGTCATACACATACCAGATATTTCTTCCGGCATCAAATCTCGCGATAGTTTTGTAATAATCTGCGAAAATATTACCGATACCGATCTCCTCCCTTTGGTAACGGGCGGCGGTATGAGGCTGCATCTCTTCCAGTGTAAGAGTTATATGAGAGAGGTCAGGGCTGAATGCAGCATGCTCGTCATCCTGCTCCTCAAGCGAATCGAACTCATCTTCAGCGGAGGGGATATCATGCACAGGAGTATAAATAACAGAATTAGTTGATACTGCATTACGGATGGTTATGGTTCCATATGTAGCATCACCCGTCATTCTGTCCCACTTATCCCTCATCAGACCCGAGGTTCTGAAAACACGGTCGATTTGTTCCTCCACATTACCACACCAGAATGACAAAATGGATACAAGCGCCATATCCGCATCTGACTGGGACTCATATCCTTCTTCCCATCTTCCTTCATACAGAGCTTTGAACTTATCTCCGGACTCGGAGGACAATGCGTGTTCAATGACCTGTTCATCAGTCAGGTATGATACCGGCTCGATACAGCCGCCGGCTTCTATTCTACTCTTACGTTTCATAAAAGTATCAAGAACAGACTGCAGAGCCTCGTCGTTGCGTGATACTGAACCTGTTCTGTACGCATCCCCCGTGACAGTCACAAAGCGGTTGGTTGTACCGGGGAGATACACTTCAAGTCCATGTTTACGGTTGTTGATATAATACACTGTCTTGTCATAGACAAAATCCGGCGACAGTTTGAAGAAACCGCGCAGACCGGAGCCTGAGGGAGACTTTTCAAAATACGCATCCGGGAAGAAGGAAAGAATGGACGCCGCCACATCATTGAGACTTCCGTCCTCCCTTATACAGTGGTCGATGTCAATAGCACCGATGCCCTCAGAAACACGGTAGCCGATGCCGTCCCAGCCGCCCATGGCATAAGCAGTCATGGCAGCTGAGAAGTCAGCGAACGTAGTTGCATCGTTGGTTTTTGCAGGCTGTCCGTTCTTCGGATTATACGGAACCTTCGTAGGTCTGCCGCTCCTCTTCTCATATTTCCACAGACAGAATGATGCATTTGACTTCAGCTCCTGCGGTATGTTCACAAAATTAACTCTCTTGATATCAGACATAGTTTACCTCCGTGTTATTGTAGTGTTCATCAGCTGTCAGCAGTTTATCATTACCCCTGCATAACCCGAGATGAAATAAAAGAGTGTGTTCTATATCACTCAGCACATTCTGATCTTCTATCCTTCCGACATAGCCTCTTAAAGCTGATTTTGAAATTGTCGTTATCTGCTCGGATAAAACAGTAGCAGTACTGAACGGACGGTGCCTGTTTTTTATCTGAGCAGGATAAAGCACTGTATGACATGGCAGATCAGGTCTCTTGAAACACCCGGTCATCGGAATGACATTTATCGTATCCGAGTGATAATTTCCTCTGTCATTGGAAATAACAAGCACAGGTCTGCATCCGGACTGAACGCTGGTACCATTGTGATAACCGAGATCTGCAAAGAAAACATCTCCCCGGCGTACAGGATTTGTGCGATGCCGAATTACAGGCAGTCTCTTTCTATTGTTTTTCCTTCCCAATTTCTATTCCTCCGTTTCTTATAATTGTGCCTTCACTGCGGCTATCAGCTTTTCCTGCGTTACATCCTTGGATGCAAGAGCCGCCAGCACATCTTCATCAACTGTATTTTTCGTAACGATATGATGGATCGTTACCGTTTCCTTCTGTCCCTGTCTCCACAGTCTGGCATTTGTCTGCTGATATAATTCAAGACTCCAGGTCAGACCGAACCAAATGAGAATATGACCGCCATCCTGGATATTAAGGCCATGTCCTGCAGATGCCGGATGTATTAAAGCGACAGGTATAGATCCGCTGTTCCAATCATTGATATCCGCGGACGATCTGATATCTCGCACCGCATATCCCGCTGCAGTCAGATACTCCATGATCCTTGTTCTGTCATGCTTAAACCAGTATGCTATTAAGACCGGCTGTCCATTGGCAGACTCTATCAGGTCTTCAAGCATTTCAAGTTTCCGATTGTGTATAAAGCGTGGTGTCTTATTCTCGTCATATACAGCACCGTTAGCCATTTGAAGCAGTTTGTTGGAAAGCGATGCCGCATTCGCAGCATCAATGTCACCGTCATCAGTTGGAATTATGAGGTCACGCTTCAGCTGATCATAAAGCCTTCGCTCCTGGTCATTCATCTCCACCTCATGATTTACATAGATACAATCTGGAAGCTGTAAGTAGTCAAGTTCCTTCATGGATATGGTAATATCAGAGATCCTGTCATATATCTGCTCTTCCGCTCCGGGGCGGGGAATGTATGAGAACACAACACCTGTACTCGGATTCATGAAACCGGGCTTAAAATAACTTTCACGGAAACGTCCGATAAACCTGCCAAGTCTCTCGCCGCCGTCAAGTATTCCTATTTCCGCCCATAAGTCTATCAGGCCGTTGCTTGTCGGCGTGCCTGTAAGACCTACCCAGCGATTAACGAACGGACGGATTTTTCGCAGATAGCGGAATCGCTGTGACTGATGGTTTTTGAAAGAAGAAAGCTCATCGATAATGACACAGTCAAAATCCCAACGAAGTCCGTTTTTATCGTAATACTCCACGAGCCATTTGATGTTTTCTCTGTTGATTATATACACCTGCGCATCAGCATTTATTGCTGCTTTCCTCGCTTTCAAGTCACCTACAATAACGGAAATATCAAGGTCTTTCAGATGATCCCATTTTTCCTTTTCCGCTGCCCATGTATCACGTGCCACACGAAGAGGTGCTATCACAAGCACCTTTGATATCTTCAATTCATCGAATATCAGATCATTAAGAGCTGTGAGTGTTATCACAGTTTTTCCGACCCAAGCCCATATCCAGAAATAAAGCAGAAACGGGATGTGACTTTATATAGTCAATACAGAATCGCTGATAATCGTGCGGTATGAACTTCATCGGGCATCACCTCCGTTTCCTCTGTTATTATTCACTCCGACTGCCTTATCCAGATCAAAAAATCCTGCCAGTACAGACGGATCCTCCAGCTCAAAGGTATCTCCATAATCATTCATATCATCAAGACTGCTCTGATCGTGCGGCAGTGCTGCGATATCAAGCTCGGGTATCTTTACACCGATATTTTCGGGAAAGGGTGTACCTGGTGTCCAGTTCTTTATCGCTTCTATTGCAGGCTTTATCTGTGAAAATCTGTCGATGCAAATAACTGGGAAACCGAGTTTCATAAGCTGATAGCGGCGTTTTCTCTGCAAGGGGCGGAGTTGCTTTCCGGGGGCTTTTAATTCTACGAAAACAGTCTTTGCCGGGAAGAACAGGACAAGTCTGTCAGGCAGACCGTTTGCAGTCTGGGAAGTGAGCTTGTACGCTACACCTCCGGCTGCTCTGACAGCTTTTACAAACTCGTTTTCAACAACATATTCTCTCATCAGCGGTCACCGCACCTTTCACGGTATTCTTCATCGTACCTTTTACGGTACGACTGCTTTTTTCCTTTCCACTCATAACACCAGCGTGTTTTCGGGAAACGCTCGTAATCATCTCTGGTATAGAGCTTGCAGCCCCTTTGTCTTTCTTCGCCCCAGCCGCAATAATATCTGCAATTCTCGCAGCACTGATCATATACATACAATTCTTCGTCAGCACCAAATCCGTCATAGGAGCAGCTTCTATAGTCGCGGTATCTGCTGGAAAAATCATCATAGCTCATATTAGTTTCCCCCTCACGCATTTATCTCTTTCCACCTTGCAGGCTCCATTGTTACAATATCCCAGCCGATTGATTCCAGTTCCGTTGCTCGGTCGTAGCTTTCCACATCCTGTGATGCCCTTGTGACCGCATTGGAAAGACCGTAAAGACTCATATCTCCGCCACGGATAAGGTAGTCAAGGATTGATTCCTGTTCGGTCTGATTGAAGCCGTAGCTTTTACTTGTCAGTTCAACAACATCCTGAACCTTGCCTGTGATAAGTGCTCTTTTGCTGTCCTGCAGCTTTCCGATAATTGTCGGGTACCTGCTTTCGTCAAGGGTAGCTTTTGCGACATCCTGCAATTTCAGCATAAAAGCCTTATCCTCGGCTTCTATTGCCGCATCGGAGTATAAATCAAAACTGTCCTCAATAGCCTTTGCCTGTCTGCCGACATGGTGGCGGCGCTCTCCGAAGTCATTGACCACACAACCGTTGGTGCAGATAAGACGGTTCAGGAAAGGTCGTAAAACTACTGCACCGAGACCTACTTCTGAATTAGATATTATAATACCGAACTCCACCCAGTCGCCCGGAACAACCTCATAACGCTTCATATGGAAACTAATCTTTATATACATTCTGTTTTCCGTTACCTCGGACGACATCACCTCGTACTGATCGTTCCCCATGAAAAGAGGAAGAATCGCCATTGCGATCTGGAGATTATCAATTCTGCGATACCTGTCTGACAGAAAAGCACGGGCGACCCTACCTGCGCCATAATCAAGGGAACGGATCATATACGACTGATCCTTACTGCCAAGCCATGTGTTCACATTCTCCGCTAATAGTTCCGGCTTTTCACGGCGCATCAGGTCATAATACTTTGCCGGGATATTGAGTGCGCTTCCCATCTGGCGATGGAAAAGTTCAGTCGTGTCGAGCATCTCACGGCTTATAACCTGTGTTGATGTTGCAGACGGAGAATTCATATACAGCGTAGAGCCGTCTGCTTGCAGTTCCAATGATGCCGCCGGGCTTATGTAATCCCTTTTGACATTCTCCTGTCTTTTCAGTTCCGCCATAACCTCTGATAATGTTCTGCCCTGTTTCATTGTGCATCCTCGCTTTTCGCCTTATCGGCTGATGAATTATTGTTGTTCTCGGTGTTATCCTGCTTGTTATCCTGCTTTGCTTCTGCCTGCTCTTTAGTTTCTCTTTCTGCCTGTTCCTTCGCCGCCTTTTCAGCGGCTTCTTTGGCTTTCTCTTCTGCCTTTTTTATCTCCTCTTCAAGCCGTTCTTTGGCTCTTATGGGAGCCAGCTTTATAATAGTTTCGGGATCTATCTCAGTACTCATAAAAGCCGTATAGAACTCATAATCCTTTGAGCGGAAGAACCTCTCAAGACGGCGCTTTTCGAGCTTACAATCGTGTATCTCGTTATCCGTCAGATCTCCTTTTAACATCGTTTTCAATATTTCGATATAATCCTCAACAGCCGTCATAACCACAGTTATCGCAAGCTCTGTATATGGATCTTCTCTTGCCGATGAACCTGTGTCCCACGGCTGCCTTACGACCATCATTTCAGGGTGTTTTTGCAATTTTTCAAACCTCCTTTTCGTTTGCCGCCCATAATCTTTGATGCAGCACTAATCCTTGAAGTAAAATTTCTCACCGATATACCCTGCCGAGGACAAGGTCAATCCCTCTGCCCACGGAGGATTTTGATTCATAATGGAGCAGACATCTTCTACCGTAGTTGAGCCTACAGGTGCTTCGATAATCACTTCGTCATGCACATGCGCTACGATCTCAAGCCCTGCAAGCTCCATCCGCTGCATAGCCTCTGCCAACAGGTCTCGTGCTGTTGCTTGGGTAATGTTCTCCACGAGCTTTCCGCTGTATGTTTCGCCACGCACCCACTTATTTCCTGCATTCAAGCCCTCGAATGTAACAGCCATCCTACCGAAACGATTAGGCTGGAGCCTTGGTTTTATGTATGCGAGCTTCCGCCCTGACGGGAGAACGAGCCACAGAGTATTTGCAAAAAACTGAAAACCAATCTTCCCGACAGTTCTGTCCTGATGATCCTTTATGGTATCAACAGCAGCCTTTTCCACGGCATACCAGAACTTTGTGATATTCGGATTGGTATTTCGCCAATCATCTATCAGGTCCGGAAGTTCAGATTCTTTCAGACCCATATCCAGCGCACCCATTGATATCAAAGCACCGGCACCGCCGCCGTATCCACAGTTGTGGACGAGCTTGCCCGATACGGTAAAACGATGATGTCTTCCGGCATTTCGTATGTCATAAACTCTAATCTTGCGTTTATTAAACGCCAGTTTTTCCTTCTCTCGAACACCGCTGTTTCGGCATCCGCAATTATTTCCTTTCTGCTCAATCCCTGTGATAATTTTCGAATAACCACGCTCCTTGCATACGGCCAGTATTGCTGCTCGAATCGACTTAGGACTGTTCTCCGTTGATTTACACAATTTATTTGGTGATCTACAAACCTTAAATTGCCCTTCGAATAATTTCCGTTTGTGTCGATTCGGTCTATTTCCATTTTTCTGTCTGGCACTCCAAATTTCCGAATCAAATAAAGTCCCGCCTCCGTAACACTCCGAAAGTCGAACTTTATTCCTCTTGCACCGTAGTTGTAATATTCTGAATCCTTTGGATTTTCGCACCTTTGTTTTGCTGCGGTTAACCTTCGGTCTAACCATTTGGGAATCTGTCTTTGCTGAGTACAGTTCTGACATCCTTTTGAAAGACCTCTGGTTAAATTCCCAAGCAGTGTCCATTGAATCTTCTCGCATCCCTGACACTCTGTCAGCACATAAGGCTTGTGCCAGCCCTTTGACCATCTTTTTTCCGGGCTTATTATTTTCACCCAGCCGTACTGCTTTCCTACCATCTCCTGTTTGTACGAGATGTGAGCCGCTGGCGGCGGCGATTCTAAACTGTATCGGCTGCGATTGCCCCTCAACCCAGACGAGGTGGTCAGGTGTTGCTGTAAGTCCCTCGTAGGTAATAACTTCTCTTTCTCCTCTGTATATGACACCATCATGATTAATCCACTCCTCTCCATCCCAAATTTTCATATCCGTGGTTACATTCTGAATAGGTACTAATCCCTGATTTGTCAAAACCAACTCATTTTCTGCAATGCATGCCAATTCAGCCACTTTTCCTTTAGACCTTAGCTCACCGTTGATGCCGTGCTTAACAACAGGTACTCCAAACATCTGCGATGCCGAAGCACAATAAATATCATCACCACGCTTAAAGGCATCAATCCGCCATTGCTCTCCGGCAAGCCATGCAAGCACACGAGCTTCTATTGCTGAAAAGTCAGCTATGATAAATTCGCATCCGGGTTTGGGTATAAGCATAGTGCGGATAAGTTGCGAAAGTATATCGGGTGTATTTCCGTAGATGCTTTCCACCATACCAAAACAACCGAGCTTAACAAGCTCTCTGGCTTCATCCAAAGTGGCGATATG
The DNA here is from genome assembly GCA_902778175.1 of uncultured Ruminococcus sp. GTDB lineage: Bacteria > Bacillota > Clostridia > Oscillospirales > Acutalibacteraceae > UBA1213. The sequence continues at coordinate 61,236 of CACYWT010000002.1, forward strand.
GTTCTGAGGGAGGTTTTGCAGCTGAATTCCACGCCCAGCCCAGCGCTGCGTCCTATTGGCACCGGAAAATTGGAATAAGCCGTGTGCCCGTCCATCCTCGCAGATATACCTATCTGCCGCCTGGTATTTCTTTACACTGCTTTTCGCCATTTGAAGCCGCAGCTTCATCATTTCAAGTGCCTCTCCGTCAACGCTATGCTTATCAAGGTCAGTTATCATTGCGGAGACATCTTTTTTACCCAGCGTACTGACTTCAATACCACGCTCTTCAAGCCAGCCCTTAAGTTGACTTACACTATTCGGATTTTCAAGTCCTGTCAGGGCATACGCTCTTTTCGTCATTTCTTCGGACAGCATCAGATCACAGGTGATCGCCTGCGTGACAAGCTCCTTATCTATCAGAACACCTCTGTCATTTATCCTCTGATCCATGTGATAATTATCCCATTCTGAATCAGGCAGCGGAAACCTCTCCAGCCGCTTTCGTATCGCCCTCTCAGTTCTTACATCCTGACGGCAGTATTCCTTAAATCTCGCCCAATCCTCCGGGGCGTCTTCGGGAAGATTCCTTGTCCTGCCGCCATTACTCTTTGTTGGTTTGACCGCTCTCCGGCATCATCCTTTTGTTCACCAGTCTTTAATACCTCTGCAGCAGTTTTCAGTTTCAAGGGAAGAGAAAGGCTCGCCGCCCACACCATTGAGCACTGCCATGAATCAGGGGAAAGCTGTGTGCCGAAATAACGGCTTATGCAAGTACGCTCAAACTGTGCATTCCACGCCGCCTTTATGATAGAATCGTCAAATATCGCATCTATGACCTCCTGCGGCAGCTCTTCACCGCAAGCCAGATCAATGATTTTTGTTTCCTCATCATCGAAAGCGTAAGCAAAAAGCAGGATATGAAAATCGCCTTCAACATAGCGATAGACACCGCACTTGGTAAGATCGATATCGCTATACGATTCAAGGTCAATTGATAAAACTCTTTTTTTATCTGCCAAAAAATCATCTCCATTCTTTCTATATTTTCTGTGCTTATCTGCACCTTATAAGGACCGCCGGAGAGGTAATGTCTCCGACAGCTCTTGTAAAGTGCAGACAGGAGAATAATCTCCCGTCCGCATTTTTTGTTTTGATCGTTATGTATCCTCAGCTCAGATAATCAGGAAGGTCATCATCACTGAAAATACTCTCTCCGTCATCGTCACACTCGACCTCGGTAAAATCTGCCGCAGCAGAAGATTTGCCTGCGAGGCGTTCACCGTCCTTGATCTTCTGGATATTACCGAGACCTGCCGCTACACCACGATTGCCGTTTGCGTTATATGCGTAGAAGTTTACGGATACATTGCAGTAGTCACCGGAGCCGCATTCTATCGGGTCAATAATGGGCTGAACCTTGCGGTCAACGATCTGGGGAGCATCCTTGCTGTTGGCATTTATGAACATAGCGTCTTCATAAGCCTCATCATCGGGACGGTCAATATCTCCATCGCGCAGAGGGAGCTTAAGATTTGCGGGCA
>CACYWT010000003.1 GCA_902778175.1 uncultured Ruminococcus sp.
CGGTGCTGCCATATTGAAAACTTATTGCTATTTGAGAGGTCTGTTTCAGACCTCTTTTTCTTTGCTATATGACGCGGGGTTATTGGGCGGTTACTTTTTTTTTAAAAGATTCCATTATTTTATGCGTAAAATGTATTGGTTTCGGTCGGATTTTGTAGTATAATAAATATGTTTGTGCATATTATGCATAGATTGATATTTATTTAGTTATGTCCTTGATGAAGGACAGGAAAAGGATCGGGGGAAGAAAGATGAGACTGCACGGTATCAGGATCCCGCATAAGAAGAATACTGCTGAATGTGCTCCTGTACGGCTTGATATCCCTGCAACGGTGACAATACCGATGTCAATGCATATCGGTAAGCCTGCAAAGGTAATTGTCAAACGCGGCGATACGGTTAAAGTCGGACAGCTTATCGGTGAAGCTGACGGATTTGTTTCGGCAGCTGTACATTCAAGCGTGTCGGGAACGGTACAGAAGGTTGATGAAATGATCTCGTCAATGGGAGCAAAGATCCCATGCGTTATCATTGATTCAGACGGTAAGCAGGAATTGTATGAAGGCATCAAAAAACCGGAGGTAAATGATTTTCCGGAATTTGTTACTGCCGTAAAAGCCAGCAGCGTTGTAGGACTTGGCGGTGCGGGCTTTCCGAGTTTTGTAAAACTCAGCGTAAAGGATCTCAGCAAGGTACAGACTATAGTTATCAATGCAGCGGAATGTGAGCCATATATCACATCAGATACTCGTACCATGATCGACAAGGGCGAATATGTTTTCAAGGGTATTTCATACCTGAAAAAATATATGGACGTTCATCATTTTATTATAGGTATAGAAAACAATAAGCCCGAGGCTATTGCAAAGATGAAAGAGCTTGCATCAGGAGATGATGAGGTAGATGTATGCGTGCTGCCTTCTCAGTATCCCCAGGGCGGTGAAAAGGTTCTTGTCTATAATACCGTCAGACGCATTATTCCCAAGGGCGGTCTGCCGCTTGATGTCGGAGTTATCGTTATCAATGTCACGACGCTTGCATCTATTGCGGAGTATATGGAAAACGGTATTCCGCTTGTCGAAAAATGCATTACTGTTGACGGTTCAGCGGTAAAGGAACCCAAGAATGTGATCGTTCCGATAGGAATGAAGATCGAAGATGTTCTGAATTATGCGGGCGGTCTTAAAAGTGAGCCTGCAAAGGTATTATACGGCGGTCCCATGATGGGTATAGCGGTTCCTTCTCTTAATGAACCGATACTCAAGAACACTAATGCAATAGTAGCAATGGACGCAAAGGAAGCAGCTCCCTTTAAAACAACTGCCTGTATCGGCTGCGGAGCCTGTATGAATCATTGTCCTCTCAGGCTCGACCCGAAAGCTATTTCAAGGGCGTATAAGCTTGATGACTGCAAAGCTCTCGGAGAGCTTTGCGTTGATCTTTGCATGGAATGCGGCTGCTGCAGCTATGTATGTCCTGCGAACAGACCTCTTGTGCATACAAATAAACTTGCCAAGGGCAAACTGCGTAATTATCTCAATGCCAAAAAGGCTGAGCTTGCGAAAAAGGAGGATAAATGATGGAGGGAAAGCTTATTTCTGTCGTATCACCTCATATTACCGGAAAAAAGACAACTCAGCTCATTATGCTTGATGTTATCATAGCGTTAATGCCGGCTGCGATAGCATCGGTAATAATCTTCGGACTCAGAAGTCTTTTGGTGATCGGCGTATGTGTTGCCACCTGTGTGTTATGCGAATTTCTCTTTGAAAAAATATGTAAAAAAGACAATACGGTTTTTGACCTGTCAGCGATCGTTACCGGAATACTTCTGGCGTTCAATCTTCCGGTAAGTATTCCGCTCTGGCAGGCAGCATTCGGAAGTATAGTTGCGATAGTTGTTGTAAAGCAGCTTTTCGGCGGTATCGGTCAGAATTTTGCCAATCCTGCAATAACAGCCCGTATCATTATGCTTACGGCTTTTTCCGGCACAATGACAAATTGGGTCTATTCCGGAACAGCGAAAAACCCCGACGCCGTTTCTTCCGCTACGCCGCTCATTGCTGCGGCAAAGGGAACAACATCAATGATGCCGTCTTATCTTGATCTGTTTCTCGGAAAACACGGCGGCTGTCTTGGTGAAACCTGTGCGGCTGCTATCCTTCTGGGAGGAATATATCTTCTCATCAGAGGCGTTATCAGCTGGCATACGCCCGTAGCCTTTATTGCAACGGTTGCTCTTATGTCGCTTGTCTGCGGAAAAGATGTGCTTTATCAGCTGCTTTCAGGCGGACTTCTTTTAGGCGCAGTTTTCATGGCAACGGATTATTCCACAACTCCGCCTACAAAGTGGGGCAAGATAATATTCGGTGTAGGCTGCGGACTTATTACAATACTTATCCGTTTCTGGGGCAATCTTCCCGAAGGTGTTTCCTTCTCGATACTGCTTATGAATATCTTCACACCATATATCACTAAGCTTACAAGGAACAGACCGCTGACAGGAGGTGCCGGGGCATGAAGGATATAATCAAACCTATAGCAGTGCTTGCCTGTATCTGTCTTGTTGTCACAGCGGTGCTTGCATATGTTAATATGGTGACCTCACCGATAATAAAAGCAGCCGAAGAAGAAGCTGCTGCCAAGGCAAGATCCGAAGTTCTTACAGAAGCAAAGGATTTTGAAATGATAAAAAACGTAAAGCTTCCCGAAGGTGTCACAGAGGCATACAAGGGCAGCGGCAACAGCGGTTATGTATTTATGATGACTCAGAAGGGTTACGGCGGCGATATCAGGCTCATTTGCGGAATACGCAATGACGGCACGATAGAGGCTGTCAAGACGCTCGGTCACAGCGAAACAAGCGGTATCGGTTCGCGTGTTGTTGATAATGCAGGCGGATACAGCAAAAATTATGAGGGCAAGACTGCGGAAAATTACGAAAGTGTGGACGCGGTCACAGGCGCAACTATTTCCTCAAAGGCATATAAAAAGGCTATCGGCACAGCATTTGATGCATATAAAATTGTAAAGGAGGCGGCGTAAATGAATACCTGGAAGAATTTCGCAAAGGGTCTTATCAAAGAGAACCCGGTGCTTGTGCTTGTTCTCGGTACCTGTCCTACGCTTGCTACCTCTACAAGTGTTATCAATGCCCTCGGAATGGGCGCGGCTGCAACATTAGTACTTATTTGTTCAAATATAGTTATTTCTGCCCTTCGCAAGGTCATTCCGGATAAGGTACGCATACCTTGCTATATCGTTCTTATTGCCGGCTTTGTAACTGCTGTTCAGATGCTTGTCAAGGCGTTTGCGCCGGCTCTCGATCAGTCGCTCGGCATATATCTGCCGCTTATAGTTGTAAACTGTATTATTCTCGGCAGAGCAGAAATGTTTGCCAATAAAAACAAAATATTTGATTCAGCGATAGATGCTCTCGGTATGGGTATCGGATTTACCCTTGCGCTTTTCATGATGGCAACGATCCGTGAGATCTTCGGCAACGGTACATTCTGCGGCTTTGAGATACCTGTACTGATCGACAACAAGATCTCAATTATGACAATGGCTCCGGGCGGATTTTTCGTATTCGGTCTGCTTATCGCATTCATGAATAAATTTGCAAAGCATAAGCCCAGGAAAAAGGATTTTGGCTGCGAGGGCTGTCCTCAGGCTGAATCCTGCGGAAAAATGTCATGCACCGAAAAAGCAAAGGAGGCTGCTGTAAATGATTAAACTGATAGTAATCCTTCTTTCGGCTGTATTTATCAATAACTATGTATTATCAAGATTCCTTGGAATATGTCCGTTCCTCGGCGTATCCAAAAAGCTTGACAGCGCCACGGGTATGAGTCTTGCGGTTATTTTCGTAATGCTTATGGCAACAGCAGTAACATATCCGATCCAGGCGTTCCTGCTCATTCCGAATAATCTTGAATATCTTCAGACTATTGTTTTCATACTTGTAATTGCCGCACTTGTACAGCTTGTAGAGATCATTCTCAAACGCTATATCCCGTCGCTGCATAAGTCGCTCGGAGTATATCTTCCGCTCATAACAACAAACTGTGCGGTTCTTGGCGTAACGATACTCAATGTTCAGGATTATCCCGTGAATGAAACTACAACATTCTGGTGGGGCTTTGCGGAATCAATGATAAATTCTCTCGGCAGCGGACTCGGATTCTTCCTTGCGATGGTAATGTTCTCAGGAGTCAGATCCGCAATAGAGGGAAATGATATCCCGAAAAGCTTTCAGGGCTTGCCGATAACACTGATCGCAGCAGCAATAACCTCGCTGTCATTCCTTGGTTTCGGCGGAATAATTGAAAATATTTTTGCCTGATTCAGGAGGTGCTTGATTTGGAACCAATACTTACAGCGGTCATACCCGTTGTTATAATAGGTATTATTTGCGCAGCAGTTCTGGTAATTGCCTCAAAGATCATGGCAGTTAAGGAAGACGAGCGTTTCCCCGTGATCCGCGAATGTCTGCCCGGAGCAAACTGCGGAGCCTGCGGTTTTGCCGGCTGTGACGGTTATGCAAAAGCTCTTTGCGAAAATTCCGATACACCGACTAATCTCTGTGTACCCGGAGCGGACGGAGTTTCCAGAAAGCTGAGCGAGATACTTGGCGTTGAATTTGCTGATGTTATCGAGCAGGTAGCAGTTGTTCACTGCGCAGGAGACTGCAATAAAACTCATGATAAAGTTGATTATCACGGTATAGAAAGCTGCGCAGCGGCAAAGCTGCTTTACGGAGGAAAGGGAAGCTGTATCTACGGCTGCCTCGGACTCGGAGATTGCGCGTCGGCTTGTCCGCAGGACGCAATATGCATAGAAAACGGAATAGCCCATGTTGATACAAGAAAGTGCATAGGCTGCGGAATATGTACAAAGACCTGTCCCAATCATCTTATATCATTGGTTGCCGATGTTGAAAGGGTCGTTGTGACCTGCAGCAATAAGGATAAGGGCGCGCTGACCAGAAAGGTTTGCTCAAACGGATGCATCGGGTGCAAGAAATGCGAAAAGGTATGTCCTCTTGGCGCGATCAAGGTTACAGACAATGTTGCTGTAATTGATTACGAAAAGTGTACGGATTGTCCTGATTTCGGCGTCTGTGCAAAAAATTGTACCACAGGCTGTATTATGATATCGGATCTCAGCGGTATGCATCACTATAAAGAAAAAACAGATAAATAAAACATTTATCCCCCTGTGTCTGAAACGGCAAAGGGGGATAAGTTTTTTATATAGTCAATACTGTAAAAAGCCGACCATACGGAAGTATGATCGGCTTGATTCATTTTATGGATTATCAGAAATCAAACGGCTGTCTTTCACCGCAACCGCAGGTTCCGACGTATTTAGGCATTACCTTGCCGCACTTCGGGCAGGTCCATGTTCCGTCATTCGGAACGTCCTTACGGTTCTGAACAGCTTCCTCTGCTTTTCTCATGACCTCGGCTTCTCTGGCTTTTTTACCGAAGAGATGTTTCTTTTCGGGCTGAGATTGCTGTTTCATTGCAGCAGGAGGCTCGTCGCTGAATCTCATCGGTTTTGCAGGAGGCGCGTCATCAAAGCGCATCGGTGCAGGCGGCGGAGCGTCATCAAAATTGAAATCAGGAAGATCATCATCTATCGTATCGCTGAATTTCATTGGCGCAGCCGGAGGAACGTCATCGAAATTGAAGGGAGCAGGTTCGTCTTCAAGCTTATTATTACCGAAAGGCATCGCAGTCTTTCTGACCTGATCCTGATCGTTTTTGATATAATTAAGCTTTGGATCGGGATTTCTGTCAATGTGTTCGGTCTGAGGGCTGTAATTTTCGATAGACGGAGCGGCATTGCTGAAATCCATAGGATCACTGATAAGGTTTTCTTCTTCTGTTTCGTCAGAATTACCGTTATCAATTTCACCTATATCGTATTTATTTTTTGCGGGAGCAGGCGTCTGAGGCTCATCATCGAATATAAAGGGCTGAGGTTCGCCGCAGCCGCAGGTTCCTACATACTTGGGCATGATCTTGCCGCATTTGGGGCAGGTCCATGTATCGCCGCGCTGTTCAAGAGGAGTGTTCCAACATACTTGGGCATGATCTTGCCGCATTTGGGGCAGGTCCATGTATCGCCGCGCTGTTCAAGAGGTGTGACCTGAACATCAAGTGTTGTCTTGCCGAAGATATTCTTCTTTTCGACAACAGTGCTGTTCGGAGCTGCACTCTGAGTCGCCGGAGCAGCTTTAGGAGCCGCAGGTGCCGTGGGAGCAGCAGGCTTAGAAGCCTCGGCAGATTTTGTTACTTCGATCTTTACTTCCCGTTTCACAGCAGGTGCAGCAGAAACTGACTTACCGGGTTTTACGTCCGGTAACGGTTCGTTATCTGCGGGCGCATCAGGAACTTTGTCAAAGGGACGGGCTTTGCGTACAGCCTCTTCAAGGAAGTAATCGGCTGCGGTTCTGCCTACAGCTACACTGTGAACGAATTCCTTGCATTTGAGATGCTCGGGGTGTTTTTGGTAATACTTCAAAGCTGCGGTATTTTTGAATGTAGCATATAAAGCAACATCATATTCCGAGCCTTCATTGAAGTTATAGCCCATTTCCATGCTGACAAGACCTTCGATCTTACCTACCAGCGAGGTAAGAATATCGACCATATGATCAATATTTTTTTGTTTCTGGTCATCGTCACGGATTTTCCAAAGGACGATATGTTTTACCATTCAGTATGCCTCCTATTTATTTTTTGTAAAAATACACAATAAAGCCTGTTTTAGGTCTATATTTATATTAATTTTATCACAGTATTACAATTTAATCAATAATAAATTGTAGTTTTTATTAAAATTTTTTTATAAAATATACGATATATAGTGATATGATTGAAAAATCACCATATTTTTGACAATTGTACAAAAAGCGCGCCTGATTTCCGTAATGGATATCAGGTGCGCTTATAAAAGAAGTCTGTTTTCTAAAAGCCTTGCCTGTCGGATAGGCCGGCGTATAAGATCGGTCACCGGTGTCCGAAGGAGCTTATCGGAAAATTATTTTTCAGTTGTATTCCTCAAGAGGATCATATCTCACGCCGTTATACTGCATTTCAAAATGAAGATGCGGTCCGGTCGAATACCCCGTTGAACCGACATATCCGATCAGCTGTCCGGGAACCACTTCATCTCCCGGTGAAACGGTAACATCGGATAAATGACCGTAGATAGAAATCTTTCCGTCGCCATGATCGATCATGACATAATTGCCGTAACCTCCGCCGCAGCCGCAGCTTGATGATTTGCCGAAATCATGGACGCAGGTATTGTTGGTAGAGAATACTGTACCATACCAGCAGGCTACAACAGATGCTCCGTAAACATTTCCGTCAGCAATATCGAGAGCTCCGTGGTTATTTGCGCCGCGCCATTCATCAAATGTTGATGTAAGATAGGTATGACCGGGACACGGCCAGACATATTCTCCGCTTGTGTCAATATATTGTTCTTCATCGTCCTCCGGCACATATGTTTCGCCGTTTTCCAGGGCTTTTCTTTTTGCTTCTTCCTGCTGAGCATTTCTCTGGGCTTCGCGTTGTTTTCTGAGTTCGCGCTGACGTTTTACTTTTTCGGCAAGTTCCTTGTTATAATCGCTCAGCGCCTTTTCGAGTTCTTGCTGGCGGCTTTCATTTTCAGCAATAGAATGTTCCGCATTTTCCTTCTGTTCGTTCAGCTCATCGATTATTTCTTCATTTTCTGCGGAAAGGTCATTGATTTTTTTCTTGTTTTTTTCAAGAGCTTTCTTTTCTTCTTCAACTCCTGCCTTATCACTGCGAAGCTGTTCCTGTTCCTTGCCTATGCTTTTCATTTCGTCTTTCAGACCGTCGATAAGCTCCGTATCATAATCAGCAATGCTTTTCACAAGCTCCATTTTGTCGATAAAATCCGAAAAATCCTTTGCCTGCAGAACGATCTCAAGTGTGGAAATATCTCCTGCCGTATAAATTGTCCTTAGTCTGACCCTTAGCAGTTCCAGTCTGTCGTCGATCGCGCTGAGCTTTTCATTGATCTTATTCTGATTTTCCGTTATCTGGTTATTCAGGTTTTCAATCTTTACATTGCTGTTTTTGATCTTCTTTGTAAGATCAGCTATTTCTTTCTGCAGCTTTTGACTGTATGCCTCTTTTTCAGCCAATTCCTGTTCAGTTTTTTCGATCTTTTCATTATATTCCTTGTTTTCCTGAGCGAGCTGCTGGCGTTCACGGGCATTTTCTTCGGGATCAAAAGCGTTTGCGGTATAAAACGATGCCATACCAAAAAGTAATGCTGCAAAGGTCAGAGCTGCCGCAGCTTTTCTCAGTTTTCTTTTACCAGCCAAGTATCTCTCCTCCTTCTTTGCGCAGATACTTTGTAATAGAGATAAAACCTCCCAGAGCGCCGATCAGTATACCGATACCGCAGAAAAGCAGAATGATCTGCAGCCACACTTCCTCAAGCGGAATCGTTGATGTACCGATCAGCGAGATCATTCCTGCGGCAGTATTTCTTATAGGGTTATATAATGAGATAAGAGCTGCGGAAGCGAGTATCCCTGCGGTAAGTCCTATCGTCATTGCTTCGATAATGAAGGGTATACGGACAAATGCATTTGTTGCGCCGACAGATTTCATTATGCTTATCTCAAATCTTCTGGAATACATTGTCATTTTTATTGTATTGGATATGATAAACAGAGTTACGATGCCAAGTATCAGAACTACCCAGAATCCTACGAGAGTAACAAACCTGTTAAGCTTTGTCAGAGTACCTGCGATAGCGGCGCGGTCGCTAACGCTTGTCACGCCGTCGATGGCCTGTATTTCCTTTATTGTTTCCTTATATTCCGAAAGATCAGCAAGTCTTACTTTATACACATTTCCGAGAGGATTCCCGTCGCCCTGCATACTTTCATAAAGCTCCTCGCCGAGCTTATCCTTGAATTCTTTAAGACCTTCCTCTTTTGAATAGAAAACACAATCATCAATATTTCTGATCTTTGATATTTCCGAACCGAGTTTTATTGCGTCGATATCCGACATTTTATAATCGAGATATACATTGATCTGGTTATCATCTCCGATACCAGAGATAAGTCTTGTTACATTCATTGACAGCAGCATAGCCGCGCCCGTGATTATAAGACAGGAAACGAGCACAACTATTGATGCAAGTGACATCATTCTGTTGTTCCAGATATTTTTAAGACCTTCTTTAACAAGATAACCGCAGCTTGACAGCTTCATACGACCGCCTCCTCATTACTGAATATTGTATCATCAGAGGGGTGGTATTTTGTATTTATCCTGTCATCACGTTCGACCTCTCCGCCGTTAATAATTATTATTCTTCCTCCGAATTCCTTGACAAGATCATGCTCATGCGTAACAACAATGACTGTTGTGCCTTTTTCATTGATCTCAACAAGCTTTCTCATGATCTCGAATGACATTTTCGGGTCGATATTGCCCGTAGGCTCATCGGCAATGATCATTTCAGGTTTATTTACAAGGGCGCGGGCAAGGCTCACACGCTGCTGTTCTCCGCCTGATAATTCATTAGGTCTGCATTTTTCCTTACCGTTCAGACCGACCATATCAATTACCTGAGAAACTCTTTTCCTGATCTTTTTTTCCGGCTGACCGATAGCTCTCATAGCAAAAGCTATATTGTCATAGACGTTCATTTTATCAATAAGACGGAAATCCTGGAAAACTATCCCCATTGTCCTGCGAAGATACGGGATCCTGCGCGGTCTTATCTTCATCATATCATAGCCGTTTACCTTTATCTTTCCGAAGGTGGCTTTTTCCTCATGGATCAGCAGCTTCAGGAATGTGCTTTTTCCAGCTCCGGACGGTCCTACAATAAAAACAAATTCTCCGTTGTTTATATCAAGAGAAATATTTTTCAGCGCTTCAGTTCCGTTGGGATAAACCTTGGAAACATTTTCAAGATGTATCATTAATAGATCGCTTCCTTAATGGTATATTATATAGTAAGTTTGTCATAAAACGATGACGCTCATTTCTATTATATAATAGTTTCAGCTTACAGTCAAATAAATATAACAAAAAAAGGGGAGAACCGCAAAGGTTCTCCCGGAAACTGCATCAGTATTTGATCGGATTCGAGGAAAGATATTTCTTTACCATCAGAGCGACCTTGAATATGATAGCGTCTTCAAATTCTCTCAGGTCAAGACCGGTGAGCTTTTTGATCTTTTCAAGTCTGTAAACAAGAGTATTTCTGTGAACGAAGAGCTTTCTTGAAGTTTCGGATACATTAAGGTTATTTTCAAAGAAACGCTGTATTGTGAACAGTGTTTCCTGATCGAGAGATTCGATGGAGCCTCTCTTGAATACCTCCTTGAGGAACATATCGCAGAGGGTAGTAGGCAGCTGATAGATAAGTCTTGCGATACCGAGCTTATCATAGCTTACGATCGAACGCTCCGTATCGAATACCTTTCCGACCTCAAGAGCGACCTGCGCTTCTTTGAAGGAACGAGCCAGATCCTTTATTCCTGTTACCGGAGTACCGATACCTATAACGCAATGTGTATAGAATTCTCCGGACAGAGTATCAACGATAGAGCTTGCAAGCTTTTCCAGATCCTTGGAGTCGATATCCTGTTTGATCTCCTTGACAAGAGCGATATCGGTCTCATTGATATTGATAACGAAATCCTTTGACTTATCGGGGAAGAGGTTCTGGATAACATCATATGCGGAGATATCCGTCTTTGCTGATATCTTGATGAGCATACATACTCTTGTTACGTCGGCATTGAATTTCAGCTCACGGGATTTAAGATAGATATCACCGGGAAGGATATTATCAAGGATAACATTCTTGATAAAGTTGCCTCTGTCATATTTTTCATCATAATACTGTTTGATGCTGCCGAGGGATACAGCAAGGATCGCAGCATATTTCTGAGCTGCATAGTCATTTCCTGCGACAAAAACAGCATATTCGCTGCGCGGTTTATTGCCGAAGGATTTATATGTATATCCGTTAAGAACAAACGGAGCGGCTGATGTGAGCATTTCTGAGGTGATATGCTCATTTACCTCACCGATCTTGCCAAGCTCGCTGCAGGCAATTACGACCGATGTTTCATCAATGACACCGATAGTTCTGTCTATAGTGTCTCTCATCTGATGAATGACTCCCTGAAATAATCTGTTTGACATATTCTGTTACCTCGCTTTTATTAAAATTAATTCAGCTTTTTCCACAATATCTATGGCATAGGTTATTAACGCTTATAACCATAAAACTCCTATATACATTTTACACAAAAGATTTGGAAATTGCAACTGTTTTATTGAAATTTTATTATTTTTAGTCCAAAAAATTATCTAAGTATACAAATTTCATTAATTCGTTGTATGATTGTGAGATAATTTGTGAAAATAAATGATAAACATGAGATAATGATAAATAAAAATGCATTTCATACTTAAAAAATTTTTTGCAGAAATGCTATCAACAGACAGATCATTCATATCCGGAACCTCTTTTTTTCTTCCAAAGAAACACAATATATAGATATGATCCATATGCGAACAACATTATATGTAAACAGTTTTATGTCATCATAGTAATAATATAATCATAATAAAAAAGAAATATAATACTTTTCTGCGATTGAATAAAACATAGGTTTATGTTATACTAATATAAAATGGAAATTTTGTATGCATTTTTTATATAATATATGAAACGGAGTGAACCAACATGAAAAAGACAGAGCTTCTCGCACCTGCCGGAGATATGGAATGTCTTGAAAGCGCGATCAAATTCGGAGCAGATGCAGTATATCTTGCCGGAAATGAATTCGGAATGAGAACGGCTTCAAAGAACTTTTCTTATGAGGAATTAAAAAAATCCGTCGAAACGGCGCACAGATCAGGAGTAAAGGTATATGTAACGTGCAATACTCTGCCCCGGAACGATGAAATAGATCGTCTGCCGTTGTTTCTTGAGGAAGTGCAGGACTGCGGCGCTGATGCGCTGATCATTGCTGACCTTGGTGTTATGAAGCTTGCGGAAAAATATGCGCCAAAGGTACAGCGCCATGTATCCACTCAGGCAGGTATCGTAAACTATCAGACCGCAAATACTCTTTACGATATGGGAGCAGCAAGAATTGTGCTTGCAAGAGAACTGTCGCTTGATGAGATCTCCGTTATAAGGGCAAAAACATCTCCCGGACTTGAAATAGAAGCTTTCGTTCATGGCTCGATGTGCGTATCATTCTCCGGAAGATGCCTGATATCAAGTTATATGACGGGCAGAGATGCCAACCGCGGAGATTGCGCTCAGCCCTGCCGATGGAAATATCATCTTTACGAGGAACACCGCGAAGGGCAGTTTTTCCCTGTTGAGGAAAATGACAGCGGCACTTTTCTTTATAATTCACGCGATCTGTGCATGATCGGACATATCCCGGAGCTTGTCAATGCCGGAATAGACAGTCTGAAAATAGAGGGCAGGGCAAAATCGGCATATTATGTGTCGGTCGTCACAAACGCATACCGTCATGCAATAGATGAGTTTTATGAAAACGGCGGAAACAGCCCCTTATCTCCGTGGATAAGGGAAGAACTCGAAAAGGTCAGCCACCGCGAATACAATACAGGATTTTTCTTTGGAAATGAACCGGGTCAGGTTACTGATAACGGCGGATATGTCCGTCATTATGAGGTCGTTGCCGTATGCGACGAATATAAGAACAATACAGCATACCTTACCCAGAGGAACAGATTTTTCTCAGGTGACAGACTTGACGTTTTGCCGCCGGACGGAGAACCGTTTGAGATAATGGTGGATTATATGCAGAACGAAAAGGGCGAACAGATCGACGTTGCTCCCCATGCGATGCAGAAAATAATAATGCCGAGCAATGTTGAGATCCCGGCAGGATCGGTGCTCAGAAAGCAGAGGTCGGAAGGATGAAGATACTTAATATCCACGGTTATCATGGAAATGCAGCCAACAGCGCATATGAAGCGCTGAGGGAATGTGGATTTGATATTATTTCCCTGCAGATAGATTATGACCGTTCTTCTCCGGAAGCAATAATGCAGCTTCTGAACAGTCAGTTCACAAATAATTTCTGTGACGCTGTAGTGGGAACAAGTCTGGGCGGTTTTTTCGCCGCGCTTATCAGTTCAAAGAACGAATGTCCCTGCGTACTTGTGAATCCGTGCCTTATGCCTTTTCTTCATCTTCCCAGACTCGGATATGTAAGCGATGACGGTGTCATTGAATATATACGCCTGTTTTCGGGTCTTGCGGATATAGACAGCAGCCGTGTTTCTACAATAGTAGGAGGACAGGACGAGCTTATCGACACACATGACTTTACCCGACAGATATTCCAGAACGAAAGATATATACTTGTACCTGACGGCAAGCACAGCGGAGCCACAATGCCGCTTGCCGATATTTTCAGGGATCATATGGAAGCTTTTTTTGAGGATGAAACATAATGAACAGGTTTAATAAAAACGATTTCAGTGCGTTGGACGAGTACGAGAGAAAAAGAAGTGCGGAAGCTTCTGCACATATGAATGAAGTGCTTGAAAAAATCAAAGCTGAAAATGATACGAATAATATCTCATCGTCAGACAGATACCAGGAGATTAATCATTATATACAGACAGTAAAGACAAATAAAAGCCGTTTTGAAGAATACGGCAATTATAATTCCGATACCTCTGTTTCTCCGTCATATAACTATAATGACACATCCTCACGGGATTATGCCTACAGCCGCGATGCAAGGAATCAGATGGATGATATGATCCGTAACTATAAATCCGTTCAGCATCAAAAATCGAAATATAATGAAGACGCTTTTTCCTCACGTTTATACGGAAACAGATACAGTTACGGAAAAAACAAACTATACAAGGTCGTTATTCCGGTTTTATTCTTTGTTATTGCTGTTATTGTTTTAATGATCTTGTATTCTTCCGGGCTGTTCAGATAAGTTATATTATAGAAAGGCAAGCATATGGATAAATTCAATCTGGTATCCGATTACCGACCCACAGGAGATCAGCCGCAGGCGATAGAAAGCCTGATAAAAAGTATAAAAGCAGGCAACAGGGAACAGACTCTTCTCGGTGTTACCGGTTCAGGAAAAACCTTCACGATGGCAAATGTTATCGCAGAACTTAACAGACCTGCTCTTGTCCTTGCTCATAATAAAACGCTTGCCGCCCAGCTGTGTGAGGAATTCCGATCCTTTTTTCCCGACAACGCAGTCGAGTATTTCGTTTCATATTATGATTATTACCAGCCGGAGGCTTACGTTCCGACGACCGATACCTATATCGAAAAGGACAGCTCGATAAATGATGAGATAGACAAGCTCCGCCACAGTGCGACTCTTGCTCTTTCTGAGCGCAGGGACGTTATTATCGTAGCGAGTGTATCATGCATTTATTCTCTCGGCAACCCGATAGATTACCGTAATATGGTTATTTCGCTCCGACCCGGAATGGAAAAATCCCGTGATGAACTCCTGCAGAAACTTGTCGAACTGCAGTATGAAAGAAACGATATTGATTTTACAAGAAATAAATTCCGTGTCCGCGGAGATGTTGTGGAGATTTTCCCTGCATATTCCTCCGAATCCGTTATCCGTGTTGAATTTTTCGGTGATGAGATAGACAGAATCTGCGAGCTGAATCATGTTACCGGCGAGGTGAAAGCAAATCTTCGCCATGCCGCAATATATCCGGCGTCACATTATATAGTGCCGCACGAGAAGATAGAAACGGCAATAAAGGAGATCGGATCCGAGCTTGAGGAAAGAGTAGAATACTTTAAAGCGCGGGGAAAGCTTCTGGAAGCGCAGCGTATCGAACAGAGGACAAAATATGATATAGAAATGCTGCGCGAGATAGGCTTTTGCAGCGGAATAGAAAACTATTCCCGTATTCTTTCCGGACGAAAGCCGGGAAGTGTTCCGTATACCCTGCTTGATTATTTTCCGGAGGACTATCTTCTTTTCGTAGATGAATCACACGTCATGCTGCCGCAGGTCAGAGGAATGTACGGCGGCGACAGAGGAAGAAAAGAAAACCTTGTGGAATACGGTTTCCGTCTGCCGTCGGCATATGATAACAGACCTCTGAATTTTGACGAATTTTATTCCCGTATCAATCAAGCTGTATTCGTAAGCGCGACTCCGGGCGATTTCGAGCTTGAAAAAAGCTCGGTTGTAGCAGAACAGGTGATACGTCCTACCGGTCTGCTTGATCCCGAAATAAGCGTCCGTCCTGTTGAAGGACAGATGGACGATCTGATCTCGGAGATCAATGTGCGTATAGAAAAGAAACAGCGCACCCTAGTTACCACTCTGACTAAACGAATGGCGGAGGATCTTACGGATTATCTTACGTCTATGGGCATCAGGGTCAGATATATGCATCATGATATAGATACTGTAGAACGTATGCAGATAATACATGATCTTCGTCTGGGTGAGTTTGACGTTCTTGTCGGAATAAATCTTCTCCGTGAGGGACTTGATATTCCGGAGGTATCTCTTATCGCCATACTTGACGCAGATAAGGAAGGCTTCCTGCGCAGCGAGAGATCGCTCATACAGACGATAGGCAGAGCGGCAAGAAATTCCGAGGGAAAGGTAATAATGTATGCCGACAGCGTAACGGATTCAATGGAAAAAGCTATTACGGAAACGGAGCGAAGAAGAAGCATACAGATGAAATATAACGAGGAGCACGGAATAGTTCCCAGGACAATAATCAAAAAGGTCAGCGATATAATAGAAATATCCTCAAAAACCGAAGAAAAGCTCCGAGGCAAAACAAAGATGAGCAGAGCCGAAAGAGAAAAACTGATAGCGCAGCTTACCAAAGAAATGAAAGCTGCCGCCAAGCTTCTCGAATTTGAACACGCAGCCTACCTGAGAGATAAAATCAAAGAACTCCAGGGATAAGCAATAATTAAAAATGAAAGGAGACAATAAAATGGACATCAAGGGACTTGACAAAATCAAAAATATGGATAATAATTGCAGTGAGGAGATCCGCGTGACGGGACTGGATTTCAATAAGAAACCGGATACTTCTGACGGATACGCGCCGGCAGAGCCGAATTATGATTTCATAAAAAAGCTTGATACCGATCATAATGAAAATACCGAACACGGTGTTACAGGACTTGATTTTATCAATAACAAAAATCAGCCAGGTCCTGCTCCGGAGGTCACCGGACTTGACTTTATCAGCCGTGAAAAGGAGCATGGAGCTGATGAAGCCTCAACAGAAGGACTTGACAGCATCAGGCGGATCGATTTCGGCGATATGGGTATTATCCGTCACGACTGATATGTGTCGTATGTAAAAAAGGTGAAAAGGAGAAGCATTTTGGCAAATAAAAAGGAAACACAAACCTACGGAAACGAAAGTATAACAACTCTTAAAGGTGCGGACAGAGTCAGAAAACGCCCGGCTGTAATATTCGGCTCGGACGGGATCGAAGGCTGTCAGCACTCTGCTTTTGAGATCCTTTCCAATTCCATAGACGAAGCGAGAGAAGGCTACGGCAAGGAGATCATAATAACAAGATTTGCCGACCATTCGATCGAAATAGAAGATTTCGGAAGAGGTATTCCTGTTGATTACAACAAAAATGAGGAACGCTATAACTGGGAGCTTGTTTTTTGCGAATTATACGCCGGCGGCAAATATAATACCAACGAAGCGGAAAACTATGAGTTTTCTCTTGGTCTGAACGGACTCGGACTATGCTCAACCCAGTATGCATCAGAATATATGAATGTTGAGATCAGACGCGACGAAACCTTGTTCAGACTTCATTTTGAGCATGGTGAAAATGTCGGTGGATTGTCCCGTGAGCCGTACAAAGGCAGGAAAACAGGCACAAAGATCCGCTGGAAGCCTGATATTGAGGTTTTCACCGATATAGATATTTCCGACGAATATTTCGAGGATGTCATAAAGCGTCAGGCAATTGTAAATGCAGGCATACGCTTTCTGTACCGAAGTGAAACAGAAACGGGAAAATTTGAAGAAAAAGAATTCAGATATGAAAACGGTATTGAGGATCATGTCCGCGAGCTCGTTGGTGAGGACGCGCTTTCATCAGTACAGTTCTGGCAGACAGAAAAAATGGTTCGTGATCGTGAGGACAAGCCTGAATATAAGACAAAGATCAATATTGCGCTGGCTTTTTCAAATAAGATCAGTACAGCGGAATATTATCACAATTCATCATGGCTTGAATACGGAGGAGCGCCCGAAAAGGCTGTCAGAAATGCATTCGTTTATTCTATAGATAACTATCTCAAGGCAAACGGCAAATATACAAAGAATGAAGCGAAGATAAATATTGATGATGTCAAGGATTGCCTTGTTATTGTCATTTCCTCTTTTTCGAGCATAACATCATATGAGAACCAGACGAAAAAAGCTATCAATAACAAAGGTATCCAGGAGGCAATGACAGAATACCTGCGTCATCAGCTTGAGGTATATTTTATTGAAAACAAGCTTGATGCAGAAAAGATTGCCGGTCAGGTCCTTATTAACAAGCGAAGCCGTGAAAGCGCCGAAAAGACCAGACTGAATATCAAGAAAACTCTTGCCGGAAATATGGATATGACCGGACGTGTTGCCAAATTTGTTGACTGCCGAAGCAAGGATAAGAACGAACGCGAGCTTTTCATAGTTGAGGGCGATTCGGCTCTCGGCGCCTGCAAGCAGGCAAGAAATCCTGATTTTCAGGCGATAATGCCTATCAGGGGCAAGATACTCAACTGCCTGAAGGCGGATTACAATAAGATATTCAAAAGCGAGATAATCACCGATCTGTTGAAGGTACTCGGCTGCGGAGTGGAAGTAAAGTCAAAAGCAAACAAGGATCTTGCGACATTTGATATGGATCTTCTCCGCTGGAACAAGATCATATTCTGCACCGATGCTGATGTTGACGGATTTCATATAAGGACCCTTCTGCTTACTATGATCTACCGGCTTGCGCCGACACTGATCAGAGAAGGCAAGGTATATATAGCCGAATCTCCGCTTTATGAGATAACATCAAAGGAAAAAGTGTATTTTGCTTATACCGAAGCTGAGAAAGAACAGTTTGTCAGGGAGATAGGGGATCAGAAATTCACTATCCAGCGTTCAAAGGGACTTGGTGAAAATGAACCTGATATGATGAGTCTTACTACCATGAATCCGGCAACGAGAAGACTTATCAAGATCATGCCGGATGATGCTGCTCAGACAAGCGAAATGTTTGATATTCTTCTCGGCGATAATCTGGCGGTGCGCCGCGATTATATAATAGAAAACGGCGCTGATTATATTGACGACGCCGATGTTTCATAAGTGAACTTCTGAAAACATTATTCACGGGCATTTTGCTGTCAGTTTTTCAGTATGCTTTGTTGTCAGACCCTGCAATACTACAGTATTACTGCGGCTTTCATCTTCGCCTGCGAAAAAACTTACGAACGCGAACTGCCTCGTGACTCATTTTTCAGAGAACCCCATAAAAATAACAGCATTTTCAGGAGAAGGAAATATGGCAAGAAAAAAGACAACGAAAAAAACCTCCGCTGCGCCGAAATTACAGGGATATATTGCAGGCGCAGGCGAGGTTGTTGAGGAAAGGATCATTTCCACACTGCAGGAAAACTTCATGCCCTACGCAATGAGCATAATCCTCAGCCGAGCTATTCCGGAAATAGACGGTTTCAAGCCCTCGCACAGAAAACTTCTTTATACAATGTATAAAATGGGACTGCTTGGCAGCACCCGTACAAAATCCGCTAATATTGTCGGACAGACAATGCGCCTGAATCCACACGGCGATGCGGCGATATATGACACTATGGTTCGTCTGAGCCGCGGATATGAAGCGCTTCTTCACCCGTTTGTGGATTCAAAGGGAAACTTCGGCAAATTCTACAGCCGCGATATGGCATGGGCTGCATCACGTTATACCGAAGCAAAGCTTGATCCTATCTGCAACGAGCTTTTCCGTGACATAGACAAGGATACAGTTGACTTTGCCGATAACTACGACAATACAATGAAGGAACCGACACTGCTGCCTGCGGCATTCCCGTCTGTTCTTGTAAATGCAAATACCGGTATTGCTGTAGGTATGGCAAGCTCAATATGTTCATTCAATCTTTCGGAAGTATGTCAGACAACGATCGGACTTCTGAGGGATCCGGATTTTGATATCATGTCTACACTTGTCGCACCGGATTTTACCGGAGGCGCGCAGATAATATATGATAAAAACACAATTCAGAGCGTTTACGAAACCGGACGCGGAAGCATTCGTCTAAGGGGACGCTATACCTATGACAAATATGCAAATTGCATCGATATACTTTCAATTCCGCAGACAACAACATCAGAAGCGATCATCGAAAAGGTGATAGATCTCGTTAAAGCGGGAAAGATAAAGGAAATATCCGATATCCGTGATGAAACAGGTATCGACGGACTGAAGATCACAATTGATCTCAAGCGCAGCACTGATCCGGAAAAGCTTATGGCTAAGCTTTACAAGATGACTCCGCTTGAGGACAGCTTTTCCTGCAATTTCAATATTCTTATTGCTGGTACTCCGAAGGTAATGGGCGTCAGGGAGATACTCAATGAATGGTCTGCCTTCCGTATAGAATGTGTAAGGAGAAGAACGTATTTTGATCTTCATAAAAAGCAGGATAAGCTGCATCTGTTAAGAGGTCTTGAAAAGATATTACTTGATATAGATAAGGCGATAAAGATCATACGCCATACCGAAGAGGAGGCAATGGTCGTTCCAAACCTCATGTCGGGTTTCGGTATTGATGAAGTACAGGCGGAATATGTTGCTGAAATAAAGCTGCGTCACCTCAACAGGGAATATATCCTCAAAAGAACTGACGATATTTCCGCGCTGGAAAAGGAAATTGCGGAGCTTGAAGCTATTCTTGCGAGCAAAACCAAGATCAAGAATATTATTATCCGCGAGCTTTCCGAGATCGCGGAAAAATACGGTCAGCCCAGAAGAAGCATGATAATCTATGCCGAGGATATCGAAGATGATACGGCAATAGAAGAAGTACCGGATTATGCAGTTAATCTCTTCTTTACAAAAGAGGGATATTTCAAAAAGATCACTCCGCTTTCGCTGAGAATGAGCGGCGAGCATAAGCTTAAAGAAGGCGACGAGATAACCGAGCACTTTGAATCGACCAATAATTCCGATCTGATATTTTTCACGGACAAGGCGATGGCGTATAAGGCAAAAACAGCTGATTTTTCAGATACAAAAACAAGTGTTCTCGGTGAATTCATACCCTCCAGACTTGGCTTTGACGAGGGAGAAAATGCCGTTTATATGATTCCGACCAAGGATTACAGCGGATATGTCATTTTTGTATTTGAAAGCGGTAAGGTGGCAAAGATCCCGCTTGAAGCCTATGCTACAAAGAACAACCGCAAAAAGCTCACAGGCGCATATTGTGACAAGGAAAGATTGGCTGCCGTTTGCTTTGTCCCTGACGACGAAAGCGATATTGTTCTTCTATCGACCTCGGGAAGAGCGCTTGTATTCAGAGCAAGCGATATTCTTCCGAAAACCACCCGTACAACTCAGGGCGTAAATGTAATGAAACAGAAAAAGGGACACAGGGTCATTTCGGCAAGGCTCCTGTCTGACGGTGTGCTGAGTGACAGCGAACGCTACCGCGCGAAAAGTCTTCCTTCGATGGGGCAGCTTCCGCGCTCCAGTGAAGCAGAACAAATGAAAATCGAATGATAAATAATCTGCTCCGCTGTAATTTGCAGCGGAGCAGGACAGAATTATGATACTGCTGTTCCGTATAAAGACGGAACATAAATAGCTTATGCATAAGCGGACAGTTTATTCATTTTTTTTTGCAAAATCCTGGTAAATCTTTGATATTTTACTTGATTTTCTATTTACTATGTGGTATCATATTTAAGTATGTTAAGCAAAATCGAATGGAGGATCATACATAATGGGAATCTGGGAAATCATCGTTGGAATACTTGTTCTTATTCTTTCAATAATAATGGTAATTGTAATTATCCTGCAGGAGGGTCATCAGGCAGGACTTGGCACAGTTACCGGCGGCGCTGATTCTTTCCTTTCAAGAGGAAAAGCAAGAACAGCAGATGCAATTTTTGCAAGAGTGACCAGATATTGTGCGATCACTTTCTTTGTACTGGTAATCATACTCAATGCGCTTTCGTTCTTCGGTCTTACCGGCAGCAAGGTAGATGATAACAAAGCTGCGGCTGAATCTTCAGCAGTTATTGATCTGGATAAGGAATCATCAAAGTCTGAGGAAACAAGCAAAACCGAGGGAGATGCTTCAAAGAGCGAATCTCAGGAGGCTTCCAAGGAAGAGTCAAAGAGCGAATCCAAAGAGGAATCCAAGTCGGAATCCAAAACAGAATCCAAAGAAGCGTCTGCTGCAGAAAGCAAAGCTTCGGATGAACAGTCAAAGACAAGTGAAGCTGCTGAATAATCAGGGCTGTCAGTCTGAGAACAGAGTAAGAGCATCTTCAATGTGAACCGTTGGAGATGCTTATTTTTTAAGGTGAAGTGAGAATATGGTTATCGAAATGCCGGAAAATGCAAAAAAGATCATATCTTTGCTTACGGATGCCGGATACAGCGCATATGCTGTCGGCGGATGCATCCGTGATTCCATTATGGGCATTACTCCTGACGACTGGGATATCTGCACCTCGGCGCGTCCGCAGGAGGTACTTTCTGTTCTCGGAAAGAAGAATATTATCATGAACGGGGAAAAACACGGAACCGTTACAGTATTCTATGATGAGCCTTATGAAATTACAACATTCAGGACTGAAGGCGATTATGCCGATTGCCGTCATCCTGACAAGGTTACATTTGTCAATGATCTTCGTGAAGATCTCGCCCGGAGGGATTTTACCGTAAATGCAATGGCATATAATGATAAAGACGGGCTTTGCGATTATTTTTCCGGTCAGAATGATATTGAAAAAAAGATTATCAGATGTGTTGGCGATCCGACACAAAGATTCAGCGAAGATGCGCTTCGTATACTGAGAGCGCTGCGGTTTTCGTCCAAACTCGGATTCAGTATCGAAAACAATACTTCCGAAGCAGCAATAAAAAATGCAGGATTACTGGAAAATATCTCAGCCGAACGCATACGCGACGAGCTTATCAGGATAATCGACGGAAAATACGCCGAACAGATCCTTACTGATTATACGGATATATTTGAAACAATTATTCCGGAGATAAGACCGCTGGTAGGTCATCTTCAATACAATCCCCATCATATTTACGATATCTGGATGCATACAATAAAGGTCGTAGTAAAATCTCCGCACGGTACAGTACCGAGAATGGCTGCTCTGCTTCATGATATTGCGAAGCCTCTTTGCTTTACAAGAGATGAACGCGGCACAGGTCATTTTAAAGGACACCCGGAATTGGGCGCGGATATGGCTTGTAATATAATGAGAAGACTTCGTTTTGACAATAAAACGATAGATGATGTCGAAAAGCTGATAAGACACCATGACAGACGACCGCCGGCAAATGAAAAAAACGTAAGAAGAATGTTGTACGATCTTGGCAGAAAAAGATTCCTGATGCTCTGCGATCTTAAAACTGCCGATGCAAGAGGACAGAATCCCGCGCTTCTTAAAGAAAAGATCGAATATATAGAAAAACTCAGAGAGATCTGTTTCAAAGAGCTGTCGAACGGAAGCTGCTTTGAACTGAAAGGTCTTGCCATTAACGGCAAGGATCTGCTCTCACTCGGTATCCCAAAAGGAAAGCAGCTTGGTCTGACTTTGCGGTATCTTCTTGACAGTGTGATAGAAGGTGATCTGCCGAATGAACGGATCAGTCTGATCGATGCCGCGCTCGAATATTACAGATCGGAATTTCTTTCTGCTGACAAACCGGCAGAGCTGAATAAAGGATAGTATAATAATGGATTATAAATTAGAACTCGGTGCATGGAACAGTGTATTTGCCGTTCCGTGTGAAATAGCAGATAAGCACCTGAAGCTTGCCGGTGCAGTACAATTAAAGGTGATACTCTGGTTTCTGCGTCATGCCGGGGAAAACTGTTCAGTTGAAAGTATAGCTGAATCTCTTTCCTTGCCGGCTGCTGATGTAAAGGACAGTCTTACATATTGGAAGGAAATGGGTATTCTCAGAATTGACGGACAGACGCTTGCACCCGTGCAGCCTGAAACTGAAATATCTGACGGAACTGAATATGCTGCGGAAAAGGAACCGGAAATAATTCCGGCAGCTCCCGTCAAAGCATCAAGAGCCGTATCACGTCCTGAAAAGCCGGATATCAGGTATCTTACACAGAGAATGAATGAGGACGAAGGTATAGTTTATCTTATGCAGTCTGCTGATGAGATCTTCGGCAGACCCACAAACAATAATGATAAGGCAACCCTGCTGATGATACATGAAACCGATGGTCTGCCTGTTGAAGTAATAATAATGCTGCTCAGATATGCTGCCGATATCGGTAAATGCAATATAAGATATATCGAAAAGATCGCAATTAACTGGGCTGATAATGATATCAATACTCTTGAACGTGCAGAAAAAAGGATAAGGGAGCTTACTGACGGCAGAAATGCTGCTGTAAGGATACAGAAACTTTTCGGGATAGATAATCATTCTCCTACAGAAAAAGAGAGCGGCTATGCCGATAAATGGATAAATCAGTTCAGGTTTTCCGATGAAATGCTCCGTAAGGCATATGAGATCTGTGTTGACAGCAAATCAAAATATATACCCGGTTATGTTGATTCTATCCTTACCCGTTGGGCTAAGGAGGGAATCACCACGCCCGGACAGGCGGATCAGGAGAAAAACGGAAAGAAAAAATCTTCCTCAAAGAAAAGCTATAATACAACCTTTGATATATCCGAATATGAAAGCACAAGCGTAATTGATGAGGAGGATTGAAAGTGGCATATAATAAGGAAATATACGAAAGAGCATGGCAGTTAATGGAAAAAAGAAGACTCTGTGCGGAACAGGAGCTTGAGAAACGACGCTCTGTCTTATTTGCAGCTTGTCCGCGTGCTGAGGAAATAGAACGGGAGCTTACTTCATATTCTGTCAGGGCAGCTAAGGCGGTTCTCAGGGGTGCGGATCTGAAAAATGAACTGACCCTGATGAAAAAGAATAATATAGCTTTGCAGAATGAGCTTAAAGCTATTCTTGAAAAAAATGATCTTCCGGAGAATTATCTTGAACCTTGGTATGAATGTGAGCTTTGCAGTGATAAGGGTAATATTGACGGAAAAATGTGCGAATGTATGAAAACCCTGATAAAAAAGACAGCCTATGAACAGCTTAACAGTATTTCGCCTTTGTCATTATGTACATTTGAAAGCTTTGAGCTGAAATATTATCCTGATTCTTCTGCTGAAAAGGGAGAAGGCCGCACCCAGAAGGATTATATGAGATCAGTCCTGAATTACTGTAAAAAGTATGCGGACAATTTTTCCGGCAATTCCAGAAGTCTTATCTTTCAGGGAGGAACAGGTCTTGGCAAGACGCATCTTTCCCTTGCGATAGCCCAGCGAGTCATTGAACTTGGCAGCAGTGTTATCTATGTATCCGCCCCTGATATTGTAATGCAGCTTGAAAAGGAGCATTTCAGCGGAAAATACGGAGAAAGCGGCGACAGCGAACAGCTCCTCGGTGAATGTGATCTTCTCATACTTGATGATCTGGGAACTGAATTCCAGACAAAATATACAGTTGCAGCAATATATAATATTATCAATAAGCGTCTGCTGACATCGCACCCGACAATAATAAGTACGAATCTGTCATTATCAGAAATGCATCAGCTGTACGGCGACCGTATGGTATCGAGGATAATAGGTATGCTTGACAGAATCGAATTTGTCGGAAACGATATCCGCCAGATAAAACGCAGAGAAAAAAGAAAGAAATAAACTCGGAGGTAACAAATATGCCAGGAATAATTCTTACAGCTGACAGCACTTGTGATCTTACTAAAGAACTCAGAGAGCGTTATAAAGTAAAATATACTCC
The DNA here is from genome assembly GCA_902778175.1 of uncultured Ruminococcus sp. Taxonomy (GTDB): domain Bacteria; phylum Bacillota; class Clostridia; order Oscillospirales; family Acutalibacteraceae; genus UBA1213. The sequence continues at coordinate 25,186 of CACYWT010000003.1, forward strand.
GCTCCATATCGTGCTCGGTGAAAGATCCTATGAGGACGGAGTGAATATCAAACCGGAAGAAATATACAGAAATTTTGAGGCTACCGGAACACTACCGAAAACCGCAGCAGTAAATGTAGATGAATATATCAGCTTTTTCACTCCCTATATTAATGAAGGATTCAGTATTATACACATCAACTTAGGCTCTTCATTGTCATCAACGTATCAGAACGCCTGCATAGCCGCAAAAAAACTCGGAAAAGTATATCCTGTGGATTCATGCAATCTTTCTACAGGTTCGGGGCATCTTGTTATTGAAGCGGCAAAAATGATAGACCGCGGAATGGAAGCGAAGGAAATATCCGATACCTTGAAATCAATGACTTCCAAGGTTCATTCCAGCTTTATCATAGATAAACTGAACTACCTCCGTGCAGGAGGAAGATGCTCTGCTCTCGCAGTACTCGGAGCAAACCTCCTGAAACTCAAGCCCTGTATTGAAGTAAATAATTCCGACGGTTCAATGGATGTCGGAAAAAAGTACAGAGGAAATCTTGACAGGGTACTTGTTCAGTATGTTGATGAAAAGCTTGCCCAATATGATAATATACGCAAGGATAAAATATTTATTACTCATGCCGGAATAGGCGACGATCACGTTAAGGTAGTATATGATCATCTTTCATCAAAGGGAATTTTTGATAATATCTATATTACCCGTGCAAGCTGTACGATATCCTCGCACTGCGGTCCCGGAACACTCGGTATTCTTTTTATGACGGAATAAAATTGTTGACAATGATTATTTTGTATAGTAAAATGTAAGCAGACTGACAATCAGTTTGCTTACATTTTTGTTTTTATCAGGAGGTGTTTTGTTTGAATAATGAGAAATATATTGAGGTTGAGATCAGTAAGACCAACAATATTCTCAAGCGGAAATGCAAAAACAGCGAATTTTCGCGGAAGCTCGACGAAGCAACGGGAAAGAACGCCTGGATAATCGGATTCATAGCCGATCATCAGGATCGGGATATCTTCCAGAGAGATATTGAGGATATGTTTTCGATCCGCCGCTCAACCGTATCAAGTATGCTGAAGCTTATGGAGAAAAAAGGTCTTGTTATCCGTGAAAGCGTAAGCTGCGATGCAAGACTCAAAAAACTCAGTCTGACGCCCAGGGCATGGGAGATACATAAGCAGATGGTAGAAAATCTGAGGTATAACGAACAAAAGCTTTGCAGGGGACTTACCGAAGAAGAAAAAACGATTTTTTTTTCGGTGCTTGAAAAGATCCGCAGCAATGCCATAGAGGAGGCGGAATAATGATAAAACTTCTTTCCAGAAGCATAAGGGAATACAGGACGCCCTCGCTGCTTGCGCCCTTATTTGTAACATTAGAGGTAATAATGGAAGTACTTCTTCCTTTTCTGATGGCTGATCTGATAGATAACGGCGTAAATAAGAACGATATGGAATATATTCTGCGCACAGGGCTGATGCTTGCGGGAGTAGCATTTTCAGCGCTTCTGTTCGGAATACTGTCAGGACGCTTTGCCGCAAAAGCATCTGCCGGATTTGCAAAAAATCTGCGTCATGATATGTTCTACAAGATCCAGCAGTATTCTTTTTCAAATATTGATAAATTCTCATCTTCAAGCCTTGTTACAAGACTGACTACTGATATTACCAATGTACAGAATTCATATCAGATGATAATTCGTATCGCAGTCCGCGCACCGTTCATGATGATCTTTGCAATGATAATGTCATTCAATGTCAACGCCCAGCTTTCATGGGTATTTGTAGCGTTTATTCCTGTGATCGCGCTCGGACTCGGACTTGTCATTCGCTTTGCGCATCCTGTTTTCAGCAGGGTATTCAAAACCTATGATAAACTCAATAATGTTGTTCAGGAAAACCTCCACGGGATCAGAGTTGTAAAATCCTTTGTTCGCGAGGATCACGAGGTCGAGAAGTTTTCAAAAATATCGGACGTCATATATAAGGATTTTTCCAAGGCGGAAAAGATCGTAGCCTTCAATATGCCGATCATGCAGGTATGTATTTATGCCTGCATACTGATCATATCATGGTTCTCGTCGCAGAATATAGTATTCGGATCAATGACGACAGGTCAGCTTATCAGTATGATGACATATGTATTCCAGATCCTGATGAGTCTTATGTTCATATCAATGATAATGGTAATGGTCGTATTGTCAAAAGCTTCTGCCGAGCGTATTGCCGAGGTACTGAATGAAGAACTTGATCTTACAAACGGAGAAGAACCGCTGACATCGGTCAAAAACGGAGAAATAACTTTTGAAAACGTCAATTTCAGCTATTCGGGAAAGAAAGACAAGCTTTGTCTGAAGGATATCAATCTGAAGATAAGATCAGGAGAAACAGTTGGTATCATAGGCGGTACGGGTTCATCGAAATCAAGTCTTGTTCAGCTTATACCGAGGCTTTATGATGTGACTGAGGGAAGAGTTACTGTCGGCGGGGAAGATGTCCGCCGCTATGATATTGAAACCCTGCGTGACAGTGTTGCTATGGTATTGCAGAAGAATGTGCTTTTCTCCGGAACGATCAAGGAAAATCTCCGTTGGGGCGATCCGTCTGCGACGGACGAAGATATCCAGCGTGTATGCCGCCTTGCACAGGCAGAGGATTTCATACTCCGTATGCCCCAGAAATATGATACATATATTGAACAAGGCGGAACTAATGTTTCCGGCGGACAAAGGCAGCGTCTTTGTATTGCAAGAGCATTGCTGAAAAAGCCCGAAATACTTATTCTCGATGATTCGACAAGCGCGGTTGATACCAAAACAGATAGGCTTATCAGAAAAGCATTCCTTGAGGAAATACCCGATACAACAAAAATAATCATTGCCCAGAGGATATCCAGCGTACAGGATGCGGATAAAATAATTATTATGGATAAGGGCAGAATAAATGCAGTGGGAACTCACGAGGAACTCCTGAGATCCAATAAGATCTATCAGGAAGTATATTATTCTCAGCAAAAAGGAAGTGAAGAAAATGCCTGACAAGAAAAAAATGGGACGTCTGAAAAACCCCGGTGCGGTAATAAAACGGCTTCTCAGCTATCTGAAAGGCTATACCTTCCGTTTTGTTATCGTACTGATCTGTATTGTGATAAGCGCGGCAGCAGGTGCGCTAAGCTCCATGTTTATACAGATATTGATTGATAATTACATTACTCCGATGATGGGTCTGTCAGATCCTGATTTCAGCGGTCTGCTCAAAATGTTATTTGTAATGGGTGCAGCCTTTCTTATAGGAGCGCTTGCCGGTCTTGCATATAACCGTTTAATGGTTACTATCTCACAGGGAATACAAAAAAAGATCCGCGATGAACTTTTTGCTCATATGCAGACTCTTCCGATATGTTATTTCGATACACATTCACACGGTGATGTGATGAGCCGTTATACGAACGATATAGATACCCTGCGCCAGATGATGTCAATAAGTCTTCCTCAGATGTTCTCGTCTGTAATAACGATCATTACGGTTTTTGTTGCAATGATATCCCTGAATGTTTATCTGACATTGTTTGTACTTGCATTCGTATTTATCATGCTTTTCATAACGAAGAAGATCGCTGCCGGAAGTGCGGTTAATTTCATCGCGCAGCAGAAAGAGCTTGGAGATGTCAACGGCTATATTGAAGAAATGATAAACGGACAGAAGGTAATAAAGGTATTCTGTCATGAAGAGGAAACAAAGAAAGAATTTGACAAGCGAAACGAAGCCCTTTGCAAGAGCGCGACATCTGCAAATACCTATGCGAATATACTGATGCCGATAATGAATAACCTCGGTAATCTGCAGTACGTTCTTATCGCAATAGTCGGCGGCGCGCTTGCTATTTACGGGATAGCGCCTATTACGGCAGGAATCATCGCATCATTCCTTCAGCTTTCAAAGAATTTCACCCGTCCATTCAGCGAGATCTCCCAGCAGATAAATGCAGTCATCATGGCACTTGCCGGAGCGGAGCGCATATTCGAGCTGATGGATGAGGAAAGCGAACAGGACGAAGGCTATGTAACCCTTGTAAATGCAAAATATGACAAGGACGACAACCTTACCGAATCCGGAGAAAGAACTGAAATGTGGGCATGGAAGCATCCCCACGGCGATGGTACGGTAACATATACCAGACTGTGCGGAAATATAGTAATGAAAGAAGTCGATTTCGGATATACTCAGGAAAAGACCGTACTTCACGACATTTCGCTTGATGCGCAGCCGGGTCAGAAGGTAGCCTTTGTAGGTGCGACAGGTGCCGGAAAAACAACGATCACTAATCTTATAAACCGATTCTATGATATTGCCGACGGAAAGATACGCTATGACGGTATCAATATCAACAAGATCAGAAAAACCGATCTGCGCCGTTCGCTCGGAATAGTATTGCAGGATGTTCATTTGTTTACCGGTACTGTTATGGATAATATAAGATACGGCAAGCTTGATGCGAGCGACGAGGAATGTATCGCTGCTGCCAAGCTTGCAAACGCCCATGATTTCATATCAATGCTGCCCGATGGATATGATACGGTTATTACGGGCGATGGGGGACAGCTTTCCCAGGGACAATGCCAGCTCATATCCATTGCAAGAGCTGCGGTTGCCGACCCGCCCGTAATGATTCTCGACGAAGCGACCTCAAGTATAGATACCCGTACCGAAGCTCTTGTTCAGAAAGGCATGGACGGGCTGATGTACGGCAGAACTGTATTTGTTATTGCTCACCGTCTGAGTACGGTACAGAATTCGGATATGATAATGGTTCTTGATCTCGGAAGAGTGATCGAAAGAGGCACACACGATCAGCTCATAAAACAAAAGGGCAAATATTATCAGCTTTATACCGGCGCTTTTGAATTATCATGACATATACGGAGGAGCTATGAAAAATTATCTGATCTGCTATTATATATTGCAGCAATGTCTGTTTGAAACTCTTGAGGATGATATTGCGCAGCTGCTGTCAAAAATGTCCCCGGAATCAACTGATGACGGAACACCGGCTGATCCGAAGACATATCAGAGATGGTATAAAGTAATTGATTCCGACAATATGAACGATGACGAAATAAAAAATAAAATTGCTCACAGGCTTGAACTGACTGCATATGAGGTTCCGAAAACCATAGAACTGTTGCAGAATACGGATATAAGCTATTATATCTATCAGGCAAGGGAAAGAGCAGAAGAATTTCTGAGCGAAAACAATATAAAGGAGGAGTAAAAATGCTTTTTATAGAATATCCGAAATGCACTACCTGCAAAAAGGCAAAAAAATGGCTTGATGATCACGGGATAGAATATACCGACCGTCATATCAAGGAGGAAAATCCGACATATGAGGAACTTGAAAAATGGACGCAGCAGAGCGGACTTCCGCTGAAAAAGTTTTTCAATACCAGCGGAATGTTGTACCGTGAAATGCAGCTTAAGGACAAACTCCCGGATATGACAGATGAGGAGATGCTGACTCTGCTTTCAGGTGACGGTATGCTTGTAAAACGTCCTCTGATCGTTGACGGTGAAAAAATAATTGTTGGTTTCAGGGAAAAAGAGTGGGAAGAAAAATTACTGTGATGACCGGAGGTTCCAATGAAGGATTTTTTACCGATCTGTAAGGAAGATATGATTAAGCGCGGATGGGAACAGGTGGATTTCGTCTATGTCATAGGAGATGCATATGTGGATCATCCGTCCTTCGGACCTGCAATAATAAGCCGTGTACTCGAATCAGAAGGATATAAGATAGGGATAATCTCCCAGCCTGACTGGAAAGATGAAAACAGTATAGATGTTTTTGGCGAACCGCGTCTGGGTTTTCTTGTTTCGGCAGGAAATATGGATTCAATGGTAAATCATTATTCCGTTTCAAAAAAACGCCGTTCAAAGGACTATTTTACTCCCGGAGGAGAAATGGGTAAAAGACCCGATCATGCCACTGTCGTATACGGGAACCTGATACGAAGGAAGTATAAGAAAAAACCGGTAATTATCGGCGGTATAGAGGCAAGTCTGAGAAGAATGGCTCATTATGATTACTGGGACGATTGTCTTAAGCGTTCGGTACTTCTGGATTCACAGGCGGATATTATTTCCTACGGTATGGGGGAAAGGTCTGTTGTAGAAATTGCAGATTCCCTCAACAGCGGTATTCCGGTAAATGAGATAACCTTTGTCAGGGGAACTGTTTTTAAAACGAAAAGTCTGGACGGATTGTATGATTATATCACTCTTCCTACCTATGACGAGCTTTGCGCAGATAAACTCAATTATGCAAAAAGCTTTTATATACAATACTGCAATACAGACGCTTTTTCCGGCAAATGCCTTGCAGAACCGTATCCCGGAGGAGTATATGTCGTTCAGAACCCGATGTCGCCTCCTCTCAGCACAGAGGAAATGGACAGAGTGTATGCTCTGCCTTATATGAGGAATTATCATCCCGTATATGAAAAGTACGGCGGAATAGATGCGATAAAGGAAGTCAAATTCAGCCTTATCAGCAACCGCGGATGTTTCGGCGGCTGTAATTTCTGCGCGCTTACATTTCATCAGGGGAGAATAATCCAGACGCGCAGTCATGAATCCATTATAGAAGAAGCGAAAACTATTATTAAAGATCCGGAATTCAAGGGTTATATACATGACGTAGGCGGTCCGACAGCGAATTTTCGTCATCCAGCCTGCAAAAAACAGCTTACAAAGGGAGTCTGCGCGAACAGACAGTGTCTTTTCCCGAAACCCTGTCCGAATCTTCAGGTCGATCATTCTGATTATCTTTCGCTTTTGCGCAAACTCAGGGAACTGCCCGGAGTAAAGAAAGTATTTATACGTTCAGGTATCCGATTTGATTATATCATGGCTGATCCTGACGAAACATTTTTTCGTGAGATGTGCGCCCATCATATCAGCGGACAGCTGAAGGTAGCGCCGGAACATATCTCCGATACGGTCCTGAAAACTCTCGGAAAACCCGAAAACAGCGTTTATAGGGCGTTCTGTAAAAAATATGCAGCAATCAACAAGAAACTCGGCAAACCGCAGTATCTTGTTCCGTATCTTATGTCGTCACATCCCGGTTCGACGCTGAAGGAAGCGATAGAGCTTGCTGAATATCTCAGGGATAATCATCTCAGTCCCGAGCAGGTTCAGGATTTTTATCCTACACCGTCAACTATTTCGACCTGTATGTATTATACGGGTGTCGATCCCCGTACAATGAAGCCTGTATTTGTCGAGCATAACCCCCACGGCAAAGCAATGCAGCGCGCTCTTATACAATATAAGAATCCTAAAAACTATGATCTTGTCCATGAAGCCCTTGAGCTTGCTCACCGCACCGATCTGATAGGCTTTGATAAAAAATGTCTTATCAGACCACGCGGCTCAGGCGATAAGGCGGCGAACAGTATTAAAAAAACAAACAAACAGACAAAATTCAAAACATCTGCCGAACAGAAATACGGAATTTCATTTGACAAGTATGACAAAATGAAAGAAGCCGAAAAGGAACGTTCGAGGGATAACCGTGCAAAACGCAGAAAATAATGTCATAAAAGATTTTGTACAGATTTTTTCTTATTTATTATCAATTTGTAAATTCGTAGAGTAAAAGCGCACAAACCGTTGATTTTATGGCAGGAATATGCTAATATAATAGCAATATGATATCCTTGGAACGGAGGTGTAGTTATGCTGGGAATCTGGATTATCATAATTGTAATAGCCTGTGTTATGGAGATCGCAACTCAGTTGCAGCTTGTATCAGTATGGGCGGCAGTCGGCGGCGTTGCTGCACTTGTCGCGGATGTTTTCGGTGTTGATGACAGAATACAGATAGTTATATTCTTTGTCGTTACTTTCGCATTCCTTGCGGTCACAAGACCGATAATACGACGGTTTACGAAAAACGTAGAGAATGTACCGATGAACGCCGATATGAATATAGGCAAAACAGGCCGTGTTACAAAAATAGTTGATGAATCGTCCGGGATTTTTCGTGTAAATCTTTCGGGTGATGACTGGTCGGCAGTTACAAAAGACAGGATCGTTCCTGAGATAGGTTCGTCTGTTAAAGTTGAAAAGATCGAAGGCGTCAAGCTTATTGTTTCTGTCATCTGATTGTTTTAGGAGGTTTTTATATGAATATTGGAGCAGGTGTCATTGCGCTTATCGTTATAGGCGTAATAGTATTATTGATAATTATCAAGAATATCAATGTTGTACCTCAGTCAAATGCATATGTTATAGAGCGTTTCGGTACGTTCTATACGATATGGGGAAACGGGATACACGTCAAGGTCCCCTTTATGGACAGAGTTGCAAGGAGGGTATCGCTCAAGGAGCAGGTCGTCGATTTTGAACCCCAGTCCGTTATCACAAGAGATAACGTATCAATGAAAATTGATACCGTAGTCTATTATCAGATCACCGACCCCCGTCTTTATACCTATGGTGTGGAAAGTCCTATAATGGCTATCGAAACTCTCTGCGCTACGACGCTGCGTAATATCATAGGCGAGCTTGAGCTTGACAGTACGCTCACCTCCCGTGACAATATCAATGCCCGTATCCGCGAGATACTTGATGAGGCTACCGATCCCTGGGGTATCAAGGTCAAGAGAGTAGAGCTGAAAAACATTCTTCCGCCCCGTGAGATTCAGGTCGCAATGGAAAAGCAGATGAAGGCTGAGCGCGAACGCCGCGCAAGGATCCTTGATGCAGAAGGTGAAAAGACAAGCCAGATACTTGTCGCAGAAGGTCATAAAGAGGCAGCTATCCTTCGTGCGGACGCTATCCGTGAAACAAAGATCCGTGAGGCACAGGGTGAAGCAGAAGCTATCCTTGCCGTACAGAAGGCATACGCGGACAGTCTTCGTATGTTGAATGAGGCTTGTCCTTCTGATAAGGTAATAGCTCTGAAAAGCCTTGAAGCATTTGAAAAGGCAGCGGACGGACGCGCTACAAAGATCATCATTCCTTCCGAGATACAGTCAATGGCAAGTCTTGCGACAGTGCTCAAAGAGCTTGTCGTTGAAGGTGAGCTTGATAATGAAAAAAAGTCAAAGCCGTCTGTGCAGATAGAAAATATGCCGTCACCTGAAAAGATCAGTCCGGCTCCGGTTCAGAACAGCTTTAATGCGCCGGCAAGACCGATCAGGGTCGAAAAGCCTGTACCGCCGACTTTCCCGAATCAGGGAGCGCCCGGCTTTAATCAGTAATAATCTGTAGTATTAATATGATCCCGGAAGAAACAGTTTAATTGAAATACCGGTTGCAAGGACGAAATTTTATTTCGTCCTTGCATTTTTTATCAATATAGGATAAAATGTATAAAGGGAATCTGTAATGATCTCATTCAAGGTTTTTACAGAACCACTAAAGTAATATTTTTTTCAATATGAAAACAGGAGAGAAAGCTTATGTCAGAACAAAAAAAGGTAGCTGTCATTATGGGCAGCGACAGTGATTTCCCGACCGTTTCGGGAGCTATCAAAACACTGGACAGCTTTGGTGTCCCTTTTGAGGTACATATCATGTCAGCGCACCGTACACCCGAAAAGGCTGCGGAATTTTCCGCAAATGCAAGAGAAAACGGATTCGGTGTGATCATCGCAGCAGCAGGAAAGGCTGCGCATCTTGCAGGCGTACTTGCAGCACATACGACAATTCCGGTCATCGGTATTCCGATCAAATCATCTACTCTTGACGGACTTGATGCTCTTCTTGCAACAGTACAGATGCCCAAGGGTATCCCGGTAGCGACCGTTGCAATAGACGGCGCTGATAATGCAGCTATTCTTGCGGTTCAGATGCTTGCGCTTTCTGATGATGCTCTTGCTGCGAAGCTTGCTGCCGAAAAGGAAAGCATGAAATCGGGAGTAGCAGCAAAAGATGAAGCTATAAAGCAGAAGGTAAATGAGCTTATTAATAAGTAAGGAGTCTTTTTATGTCTGAATTACACGATGAATGCGGTGTTTTCGGTATTTATAAAAACGACAGTGAAACCGATATAGTCGAGGAGACCTATCTTTCTCTTTATGCGATCCAGCACAGGGGACAGGTCGGCGCAGGTATTGCCGTTAATAATGAAGGTAAGATAAAATACTACAAGGACTTTGGAATGATTCCCGAAGCTCTTCCCGAAAAGGAACTTGCGCGTCTGGGAAACGGAAAAATCGCTCTCGGTCATGTAAAATATTCCTCAGGTGAAGCCGTAGATCACGAAAACCTTGCTCCTCTGGTAATGCGCTATATAAAAGGACAGCTTGCTATCTGTATGAACGGCGCACTGACAAATTATCAGGACCTTCGTGACGATCTTACTCAGGGAGCGGCTATTTTCCAGTCGAACGGAGATACCGAGGTCATAGCCTATCTTATAGCAAGAGCAAGGATCAGGGCTGCGTCTATCGAGGAAGCAGTACGGACGGCAGTTGCTCAGCTCAAAGGAGCATATGCTATCGTATTGATGTCGCCGTCAAATCTTATCGGTGTGCGTGACCCGAGGGGAATACGTCCTCTTTGTATCGGCAAATTCGGTGACAGTTATGTTCTTGCTTCGGAATCCTGCGTATTTGACAGCATGGGCGGAGAATTTATCCGTGATGTGGAACCGGGAGAAATGGTCGTTATCGACGAAGAAGGCTTACACAGCTATCAGGGTGAACGCGCAGAAAAAACAGCATTGTGTCTTTTTGAATATGTGTATTTTTCAAGACCCGACAGTGTTGTGGACGGCGTTTCCGTAAATCTTGCCAGACAAAGAGCCGGAAAGCTTCTTGCTCGTCAGCATCCGGTCGAAGCCGATCTTGTATGCGGTGTGCCTGACTGCGGCATAGCTGCGGCTATCGGGTATTCAATGGAATCCGGTATAAGATATGCAACTGGTCTGGTCAAGAATAAATATATAGGCAGAGCTTTCAATAACCGTAAAAGAAATACGGAATATCTTATGCGGATCAAGCTCAATGCGCTCAAACATGATGTTGAGGGAAAGAGAGTTATCGTTATTGACGACTCTATCCTTAAAGGAAAAACAAGCCGTCATATTGTTGAACTGCTCAGGGCAGCCGGCGCAAAGGAAGTTCATATGCGAATCGCTTCTCCGATGTTCCGTAATACCTGTTATCTGAACAGCGATACGACTCCTAAGGAAGACCTTATTGCTTCGACAAAAAGCGTTGAGGAAATATGCGAATATATAGGCGCGGACAGTCTTGGATTCCTTTCGTCCGAAAGTCTTCCGGAAATCGCAAAGGAATGTCATCTTGATTTCTGCGATGCCTGTTTTACAGGAAATTATCCGCTGGATGTTTCAAATACTTCCCGTGTGGATAAGTATTCTAAAAAAATCAAATAAAATACGGCACAGCCGTTTTGGAGGTATAATATGAAAAGCTTCAGTGACAGCTATAAAGCAGCAGGTGTTGACGTTACTGCCGGTTACAGATCGGTAGAGCTTATGAAGGAGCACGTTGCAAAAACCATGACAAAGGGTGTGCTTTCCGGAATAGGCGGTTTCGGCGGTCTTTTTGAGATCGACACAACAGGCATGGAGCAGCCGGTGCTTGTTTCCGGTACTGACGGTGTCGGAACAAAGCTCAAGGTAGCAATGCTTCTTGATAAGCATGATACTATAGGGATCGACTGTGTTGCAATGTGTGTCAACGATATAATCTGCTGCGGTGCAAAGCCTCAGTTTTTCCTTGATTATATTGCTATCGGCAAGAATTATCCCGAAAAGGTAGCCGAGATCGTCAAGGGAGTAGCCGAGGGCTGCGTACAGAGCGGATGCGCGCTCGTCGGCGGCGAAACGGCAGAGCATCCCGGAATGATGCCTGAGGACGAATATGATCTTGCAGGTTTCTCGGTAGGCGTAGTTGACAAGAAAAAGATACTTGATCACGAAAGCCAGAAGGCAGGGGATATAATGATCGCTATCAAATCAAGCGGTGTTCATTCCAACGGTTTCTCACTCGTGCGCAAGGTATTCGATATAAGCACAAAGGAAAGCATTTCTGAGTATTATGATAAACTTGGCGCTACTCTCGGAGAAACGCTGCTTACACCTACAAGAATATATGTCAAGGCTGTTATGGCTCTGATCGACAGCGTAAAAGTAAAATCCATATCCCATATCACCGGCGGCGGCTTTTATGAGAATATTCCCCGTTCACTTCCTGAGGGTCTTTCGGCAAAGATCAGACGCAGTGATGTTCAGGTACTTCCGATTTTTGAGCTTATCGCGGAAAAAGGCAATATCCCTGAAAGAGATATGTTCAATACTTTCAATATGGGCGTTGGTATGACTGTAGTTGTTGACCGCGCAGATGCTGAAAAAGCTGTTGAGGTTCTTAATGCGGCAGGCGAGGACGCTTATATTCTCGGAGAGCTTGTTGAAAGCAATGAAGGCGTCATCATTGAGGATATCTGAGAGATCTCAAATTGTCCCGGTTCCGTCCGGGGAAAGGAAATCTGAATAAATGAAAAATATTATCGTTCTTGTTTCAGGCGGCGGAACCAATCTTCAGGCGCTTATTGACGCACAGGAGAGCGGAAAGATCAGAGGCGGCAAAATCACCTGCGTGATCTCATCAAAGCCTGACGCATATGCTCTGGAACGGGCAAAAAAACACGGAATAGCCACAAGAGTTATTTCAAGAAAAGAATACTGTGACGTAAGCTCATACAGCAAAGCGATACTCGACGCATTGAATGAAGAAAAAGCTGATCTTGTTGTATATGCAGGCTTTATGACGATTCTTGATGAGCAGGTTGTAAAAGCATATCCCAATCGTATGATGAATGTTCACCCTGCGCTGATCCCCAGCTTTTGCGGAAAGGGATATTACGGTCTGAGAGTGCATGAAGAAGCACTCAGAAAAGGAGTCAAGCTTACCGGAGCAACTGTACATTTTGTTACCGAGGTATGTGACGGCGGACCCATAATCCTGCAAAAGGCTGTTGAAGTCCAAAGCGGAGATACACCCGAGATCCTTCAGAAAAGAGTAATGGAGCAAGCCGAATGGAAGATACTTCCGCAGGCGGTATCACTTTTTTGTGAGGATAAGCTTGAGGTGCGTGACGAAATCGTTTATATAAAAAACTGAGAAAGGAAGTTTTAAGATGGTTGATTTAAAAACAGAGATATCGTCTACCACTTATCCGGGACGCGGTATTATAATCGGAAAAAGTGAAGACGGTAAAAAAGCAGTTATCGGTTACTTTATTATGGGCAGAAGCACCAACAGCAGAAACAGAGTTTTTGTCAAGGAAGGCGATGATCTGAAAACACAGGCGTTCGACCCGTCACAGCTTGTTGATCCTTCGCTTATCATATATGCTCCGGTACGCACTCTTGACGGACAGACAGTCGTTACCAACGGCGACCAGACAGATACAGTCAGAGATTTCATACTCTCCGGCAAAACCTTTGAGGAAGCTTTAAGAACCAGAACATTCGAGCCTGATCCGCCGAACTTTACCCCCAGAATTTCCGGCATACTCGAATTTGCCGACGGGGATTTCTCATATAAAATGTCTATTCTCAAGAGCAACGAGGGTAAGGAAGAATCTGCGCTTCGTTTCTTCTATGAATATGCTCAGCCTCTTGCCGGTCAGGGACATTTCATTCACACCTACAAGTGTGACGGAAACCCGATCCCGTCATTTGAAGGAGAACCCACTTCCGTAAATATCAGCGGCGATATAGATACGTTTACAAATGATGTATGGAGTTCTCTTAATGAGGATAACAAGGTATCCCTTTATACGAGATTTATTGATCTTGCAACCGGCGGATTCGAGGACAGAATAATCAATAAAAATGTTTGATCTTATGACCGGATAACATTCCGGCAGAAAGGGGAAATAAGAAATGAACGAACTGGAACTGAAATACGGCTGTAATCCTAATCAGAAGCCTTCAAGGATATATATGGAGAATGGCAGCGAGCTGCCTGTTACGGTGCTTAACGGCAGACCGGGTTATATCAATTTTCTTGACGCATTCAACAGCTGGCAGCTCGTCAGCGAGCTTAAAGCGGCGACCGGACTTCCGGCAGCAGCTTCCTTCAAGCACGTCAGCCCTGCCGGCGCAGCAGTAGCTACAGAGCTCAGCGATACGCTCAGGAAAATATATTTTGTTGACGATCTGGAGCTTTCTCCGATCGCAAGCGCTTATGCAAAAGCAAGGGGCGCAGACAGAATGTCATCATACGGTGACTGGGTAGCGCTTTCTGATACCTGTGATAAAGAAACCGCGCTTCTCCTCAAGAGAGAAGTATCCGACGGCATCATCGCTCCCGATTATACCGATGAGGCGCTTGAGATACTCAAATCAAAGCGCAAGGGTACATATAATGTCGTAAAGATTGATCCTTCATATGTTCCGGCAGCTGTCGAGCATAAGCAGGTTTACGGTATAACCTTTGAGCAGGGCAGAAATGATCTGAAGATAGATGCTGATATGCTTAAAAATATCGTGACCGATAATAAAGAATTTACAGACGAAGCAAAGCGCGATCTTATCATTGCGCTTATAACTCTCAAATATACCCAGTCCAATTCGGTATGCTATGCAAAGGACGGTCAGGCTATCGGCGTCGGCGCAGGTCAGCAGTCAAGGATCCACTGCACAAGACTTGCAGGCAACAAGGCGGATATCTGGTATCTGCGTCAGTGTCCGAAGGTTCTCGCATTGCCGTTCAGAGATGATATTCGCAGACCTGACAGAGATAATACAATAGATGTATATATTTCAGATGATTATGAAGATGTACTTGCAGACGGCGTATGGGAGCAGTTCTTTACCGTTAAGCCCGAGCCTTTGACAAGAGAGGAAAAGAAACAGTGGCTTTCGACATTCAGCGGAGTTTCACTCGGATCAGATGCATTCTTCCCGTTCGGAGATAATATCGAAAGAGCAAAGCGCAGCGGTGTTCAGTATATTGCACAGCCCGGCGGCTCGATCCGTGACGATAATGTAATAGATACCTGTAATAAATACGGCATGACAATGGCATTTACCGGTATCCGTCTGTTCCATCATTGATCGGAGGTAAATATATGAAAATTCTTGTTGTCGGCAGCGGCGGACGTGAGCATACGATAATCCGTAAGCTGAAGGAAAGCCCCCGTGTCGAAAAGATATATGCTGCCCCCGGAAACGGCGGTATTTCGAGAGATGCGCAGTGTGTTGCCATCGGAGCAATGGATAAGGAGGGCGTGGCTGAATTTGCCAAAGAAAACGGAATTGATCTTGTTTTCGTAGCGCCTGATGATCCGCTTGCTGACGGAATGGTCGATACGCTTACCGGAAAAGGTATCCGTGCTTTCGGACCTGTTGCATCTGCCGCAATAATTGAAGGAAGTAAGGTTTTTTCAAAAAATCTTATGAAAAAATATGGTATTCCTACAGCAGGATATGAAGTATTTGTTGATCCTGCAAAAGCGATGGAATATATTGAATCGAAGAATAAGTATCCTGTTGTTATCAAGGCGGATGGTCTTGCTCTCGGCAAAGGCGTTATCATAGCGTCAGACCATGATGAGGCTGCTGCTGCCGTAAAGGAAATAATGGAGGATAAGAAATTCGGAGATTCAGGCAATAATGTTGTTGTCGAAGAATTTCTTACCGGTCCGGAAGTGTCGGTTCTTGCATTTACAGACGGTAAAGTTGTAAAGCCGATGGTTTCATCAAAGGATCATAAAAGGGCATATGACAATGACGAAGGACTCAATACCGGCGGAATGGGAACAATAAGCCCGAATCCGTATTATACCGATGAAATTGCGGAGATCTGCCGCAAAACTATCTTTGAACCTACCATCGCGGCTATGAACAGCGAAGGAAGGACCTTCAAGGGCTGTCTGTATTTTGGTCTTATGATAACCCCCGACGGTCCGAAGGTGATCGAATATAATGCGCGTTTCGGTGATCCCGAAGCACAGGTTGTTCTTCCAAGACTGAAAACTGATCTTGTGGATATCATTGAAGCTGTAATTGATGAAAGACTCAGTGAAATAGATATACAGTGGAGCGAAGAAGCAACTGCCTGCGTAGTAATGGCTTCCGGCGGATATCCCCTTGCATACAAGAAGGGTCTTGAAATAAGCGGAC
The DNA here is from genome assembly GCA_902778175.1 of uncultured Ruminococcus sp. Lineage (GTDB taxonomy): Bacteria > Bacillota > Clostridia > Oscillospirales > Acutalibacteraceae > UBA1213. The sequence continues at coordinate 41,360 of CACYWT010000003.1, forward strand.
TTGATGAAAACGGTCAGGTTGAGGGAGCAACAGTGTATCATGCAGGAACAAAGTATGAAAACGGTAAGTTCCTGACAAACGGCGGTCGTGTACTAGGTATCACGGCTTCCGGAAAGACGCTTGACGAAGCTCTTGCCAAGGCTTACAATGCTGTCGGAAAGATCAGCTTTGAGGGCGCTCATTACCGCAGGGATATCGGAAAGACAAAATAATGATCATATCACTCCGGGTCACGGAATCATATCCGTCCCGGAGTTTTTGTTTATTTTTTACGTTTTTTCCTTAATTTATAGCTATACATTTTAATAGTTTTGTTGTATAATTTAATCATGCTGGACGAAAAAACTTTAAAAGAGAAAACTATGATTATTACCCGTAAAGAGTATCAAAGGCTTGTGGACACAGCAAAAGCATATGAAATACTCAAGGATAAGAATCAGAGTCTTACTCTCGAAAACAAGACCCTTCTTTCCGATAATATCAGGCTCAGAAGGGTAGCAGAAGCGGATATTGAAGAAAAAAGACTGATGATCGCTGACAGATTCGACCGTATATTAAACGAAGCCGAATTAATATTTGACAGGGAGGAAGTACGGACAGGTACAGAAAAACTTAAAGAGAACAGCGATAAAGAAGTCGATTGGATCATCAGGGAAATGCGCAGTCTTCCGCCCAATGATGAACTTGACGATAATCTTCAATATGAATTTATCCGTGTACAATATCTGAAAAAGCAGTCTGTCTGTCCGTTCTGCAGCCGGAAGATGATAATAGACAATGAATTTCCGGTTACGGTTCTGAAAAAGACAGGACATCATGCTTTGCTGACTGATGAGATCTTCACAGGAATAAAATGCAGGAACTGCAATCATAAGCTGAAAAATATGTATGAATTTACAAGGTTTATCAATCCGGTGATCCATAATATCCACGTCGAACCTGAGATCCCGGCTGATCTTATTACCTGTAAGTTTGCTCATAAGGAATCCCTGCTCCATCAGGAATTGAGTTGGTCAGAGATGGGCTTGGAGCTTTCACACGCATCAATGGCTTTATGGATAAAAGAGGTATGTGAAAAATGGATCATTTCCGTTTATGAAAGCTACCGTTCTGCTCTGCTTGAAGAAAAAATGATATGCGCTGATGTGTACAAGATCTACGGATATGAATTAGGCAATAATGATATTTCCCTGAAAGGCAAGAAGCCTATGTATCTCTGGATATACCGTACCCCCGGCAGATCAAAAAGGAAAATGATCATTTTTGAAATTTCAGACAGTGATGACAGTATTCATTCATCGTCCTTTCTTAATGGGTACAAGGGAATGATCCATACTGAATCGCCGGAAGCATTTGAGTCAGCCGGCAGGAAATATCGTATACTTCCTTTATGGGAAAATGTCCGTCTGCTTTTTGAAAATGCGCTTGATTCGCTACATCCGCGCAGCCAGAAGGAATCCCTTGCGAAAAAAGGACTTGAGCTTTGCGATAAGCTTTCCCTTCTTGAGGATAACTTTATCGGTTCTGATGATGATATAAGAATGCAGCTCAGATTATCAAAATGCAAGCCTGTGACCGACAAGCTTTTATCAATTGCCCGTGAGTTTATACTGAATGAGGCTGATCCGGAAATGAAAGGCCGTACAAGCAAAGCGATAGATTTCATTTGCAGATATGAAAAGGAACTTGAATATTATTATAAATATCCAGAGGTGGACACTGACAATTCATGGTGCCGCAATGCCGCGTCAGAGTTTACCGACAGTGAAAACGGCTGGATCGTAATAAACACAAAAAGCGGCCACCGTTTTTCCGCAATGCTTTGCAGTATAATGAAAACACTGCAGATAAATGATATCAATTCGGATCGTTTTCTGACATTTTGCATGAAGGTATTGGCAAATCCGCAGGTCGGAACAGATAAAAGCAGTTTCCTTCCGTGGAACGTACCGCCTGAATGTTGTGAATTATATGAAATATAAAAAATACAGTAAAAACCATTATTTCTATAGTGATTTTTTCCTTTGTTGGTATGACAAAATATAAAAAAATTATATAATTTACAAATAAAACCTTGTAATTTCGGCATTAAGGCTGTATAATATAATTAATTTCAATTTATAGAAATAATACTTATTAGGAGGAATATCCTATGGCAGAAACTTCCCTAACTTTCAAGGGGACCCCGGCTCAGGAAGAAAAGCTTAAAGCTGTTATTGAACAGAATAAAGCTCTTCCCGGAGCACTTTTGCCCGTTCTTCACGAGGCACAGGAGATCTATGGCTATCTCCCGATCGAGGTTCAGCAGATGGTTGCTGACGGTCTCGGCATATCGCTCAGTGAAGTATACGGCGTTGCGACTTTCTACTCACGCTTCAGCCTGACCCCGAAAGGCAAGCACCAGATCAATGTCTGTCTTGGTACGGCGTGCTATGTAAAAGGCTCGGATAAGATTCTTGAAGAAGTCGAGAAAAAACTCGGTATCAAGAGCGGAGAATGCACCCCCGATGGTCTTTTCTCGATCGATTCCTGCCGCTGCGTAGGCGCATGCGGTCTTGCACCGGTCATGATGATCGGTGAAGAGGTTTATGGTAAGCTTACCCCCAAGGAAGTCGGAAAAATTCTTGACAAATACATAAATGAGGAAGGGGGACAGCAGTAATGACTCTTGAAGAACTTAATAAGATCAAAAAAGAAAACGAAGAGCTCGTTATGGTCAGAAAGGTCGTAAAGGAGCAGGGCGAGGAAATGGCTAAACATACCGGCTATCGCAAGCAGGTTCTTGTTTGCGGCGGTACAGGCTGTACTTCCTCAGGCAGCAAAAAGGTTCTTGCTGCTCTTGATAAAGCTTTGAAAGAAAACGGTCTTGAAGATGAGATCCTCGTAGTAAGAACCGGTTGTTTCGGTCTTTGCTCACTTGGTCCGATCATGATCGTATATCCCGAAGGCTGTTTCTATGCACAGGCTACACCGGAAGGAGTAGAGCGCATAGTCAAGGAACACCTCAAGGAAGGCAATATCGTAAAGGATCTCCTTTACAAGGAAACCGTACATGAAGACGGTTCTATAATTTCTCTTTCAGAAACAAACTTCTATAAGAAGCAGATGAGAATCGCTCTGAGAAACTGCGGCGTTATCGACCCTGAGAATATCAAGGAATATATCGCTCTCGACGGTTATCAGGCACTCTATAAGGCTCTCACCACAATGACTCCCGACGAGGTTATCCAGGAGGTTCTGGATTCAGGTCTTCGCGGAAGAGGCGGCGGCGGATTCCCGACCGGCAGAAAGTGGATGTTTGCAAAGGCATCACCCGGAGATATCAAGTATGTTGCTTGTAATGCCGACGAAGGCGACCCGGGCGCATTCATGGACCGTTCCATTCTTGAAGGCGATCCGCAGTGTATCATCGAGGCTATGGCTATCGCAGGTTATGCAATAGGCGCACATAAGGGCTTCGTATATGTTCGTGCTGAGTATCCGATCGCAGTTGAAAGACTTCGTATCGCTATCAAGCAGGCAAGAGAATACGGCTTCCTCGGTGAGAATATCCTCGGCACAGGTTTCGATTTTGATATGGAGATCCGTCTTGGCGCAGGCGCATTCGTATGCGGCGAAGAAACAGCTCTTATGACTTCGATCGAAGGCAACAGAGGTGAGCCTCGTCCTCGTCCTCCGTTCCCTGCAATCAAGGGTCTGTTTGAAAAGCCCACAGTACTCAACAATGTTGAAACTTATGCTAATATTGCCCAGATCATCTATAAGGGCAGCAAGTGGTATTCATCTATCGGTACTGAAAAGAGCAGAGGTACTAAGGTATTTGCTCTCGGCGGCAAGATCACAAACGTAGGTCTTGTTGAGATCCCGATGGGTACTACGCTCCGTGAGATCATCGAAGAGATCGGCGGCGGTATCCCGAACGGCAAGAAGTTCAAGGCAGCTCAGACCGGCGGTCCTTCCGGCGGATGTATTCCTGCTGAGCATATAGATACTCCGATCGACTATGACGGACTTATCGCTATCGGATCCATGATGGGTTCCGGCGGTATGATCATTCTCGATGAAGATACCTGTATGGTAGATATCGCAAAATTCTATCTTGAGTTTACAGTTGATGAGAGCTGCGGTAAGTGTACTCCGTGCCGTGTAGGTACAAGAAGACTTCTCCAGTATCTTGACAAGATCACTCAGGGTAAGGGCGAGATGGAAGACCTCGAAAAGATCGAGGAGCTTGCTACACATATGCAGAAATCATCTCTCTGCGCACTTGGTCAGACTGCGCCTAACCCGATCCTTTCAACCGTTAAATTCTTCAGAGATGAATATCTAGCTCATATTCAGGATAAGACCTGTCCTGCAGGCGTATGTAAATCCCTTATCCGCTATGAGATTATTGCAGATAAATGTAAGGGATGTACTCTTTGCGCAAGGAACTGTCCTGTCAAGGCAATTACAGGAACCGTTAAACAGCCTCACGTTATTGATCCGGAAAAATGTATTAAGTGCGGCGTCTGCATGAGCAACTGTAAGTTCGGCGCTATTGTAACGAAATAAGGAGGGGTATGATTCATGGAAACAGTACATCTGAAAATAAATAATATCCCTGTTGAAGTGCCAAAGGGTTATACTATTCTGCAGGCTGCTAAACAGGCAAATATCGAAATACCGACATTGTGCTACCTGAAGGATATCAACTGCATAGGTGCCTGTCGTGTATGTATGGTCGAAGCAAAGATGAACGGCAGACCCATGAGAGGTCTCCTCGCTGCCTGCGTATATCCGGCAGAAGAGGGTCTGGAGGTATTTACAAATACTCCTGCCGTTATCAAGTCAAGAAAGACAACGATCGAGCTTCTTCTTTCTACTCACCACAAGAAATGTCTTTCCTGCGTCCGCAATAACAACTGCGAGCTGCAGAAGCTGGCTCTTGAATATGGCGTAGATGAGGATCGCTTTACATCTGAAGAGCCGATCTATGAGATCGACGAACAGTCACCCTATATTGTTCGTGATAACAATAAGTGCGTAAACTGTATGCGCTGCGTAGCTGCCTGTAAGAATGTACAGACAGTATCCGTTATCGGCGCTATCAGAAGAGGTTATCAGGTTCATGTCGGCAGTCCGTTCGACAAGAGCCTCAATGATTCTCCCTGCGTAGGCTGCGGTCAGTGTATCGTAAGCTGCCCGGTAGGCGCTCTTACCGAAAAATCACAGGAAGACAAGGTATGGGATGCTATCAATGATCCTGAGAAGGAAGTTATCTTCTTCACAGCTCCGTCTATCAAGGCTACACTCGGCGAAAGCTTCGGTATGCCTATCGGTACTAATGTAGAGAGCAAGATGCCTGCTGCTATCCGTCGTCTTGGCGAAGGCGTAAAGGTATTTAATATGGACTTCACTGCTGACCTTACAATTCTTGAGGAAGCTAATGAGCTTATCCAGAGAGTTCAGAACGGCGGCACACTTCCGATGTTCACATCATGCTGCCCCGGTTGGGTCAAGTTTGTTGAGCATTATTATCCGGAATTTATTCCGAACCTTTCAACCTGTAAATCACCGCAGGCTATGTTCGGTGCAGTTCTCAAGGGCTATTATGCTCAGAAGAACGGTATCGACCCCAACAAGATCTTTGTTGTCAGCGTAATTCCCTGCACAGCCAAGAAGTTTGAATGTACTCGTCCGCAGCTCCGCTCCGGCGACGGTGACTATGATGATGTTGATATCGCTCTTACAACAAGAGAACTTGCAAGAATGATAAAGAGAGCTCATATTGATTTTGCTGATCTTCCTGATGAGGATTATGATCTGCCCTTCAATAAGGCATCGGGCGGCGGCGTTATCTTCGGCGCTACCGGCGGTGTTCTTGAGGCTGCTCTCAGAACTGCTGCAAGGACACTTGACGGCGAATTCAAGAAAGTTGATTTTGAAGAAGTCAGAGGTCCTGAGGCTATCCGTGAGGTCACCTATGAGGTAGCAGGAATAAAGATCAATGTTGCTGTTACTTCCGGTCTTGGAAATGCCCGCAAGCTCCTTGAGAAGATCAAGGCAGGCGAGGCTGATTACCAGATGGTAGAGATCATGGCTTGTCCCGGCGGTTGTATCAACGGCGGCGGTCAGCCCTATCAGAGCGACAGCGTCCGTAACTATGTTGATTATAAGGCTCTGCGTTCCAAGGCTCTTTATGATCAGGATCTGAACTGCGAATTCAGATGCAGTGATGAAAGCCCGATCATCAAGATGATCTATGATGATTACTTTGAGGCTCCTGGCAAGGAGAAGGCTCACAAGTATCTCCATACATCATATGTAGCAAGAGGAAATAAGATGTCCTGATAATAATGATGATCTGATATCTCATTTTTATATCAGACCGGTATTCGTTTTCGGATATCGGTCTGATTTTTTTATTATAAATAGTCATATAATACAAAAATAATTCCATATAGGAACATTAAATCGTTAATCATGTGATATAATTTCTTTGTATGATTAATTGGAGTACTGTGTGAAACATTTCCGTTAAAGGGTGTATGTAATTGCTGGATTTTAATTCTTGTTATTCGGTTGTACAGAATGTTTTTTTTGAACGCGATCTCTCTGCGCTTGAAAATGATTTTACAGTTCTGCTGACCATAACCGGGGCAGACGGGGGATATATATTTCTGTCATATTCAGGTGGTCTGAAATATATTGAACCGTATTCTCATACCGAAGCGGATATTTTCCTTACTTTGTCTATGGAAACAATGGAACATATACTTGACGGCACACTTGAAGCGTTTAAAGCCTTTACGACAGGACAGCTTCAGGCAAAAGGAAATGTCGCTCTTGCGATGTCAGTCTATAATACTCTTAAATAAGTGTATAGACAATTGAACGGATATGTCTAATGACAACAATACTGCAGTGCTTTACAATTAAACTATAACAGACTAAAGCTTAGGAGATGATCAAATGGCAGGTTTCTCGATGGACGAATATTACCAGGGTATAAGCAGTAATTCTTATCAGTATTTTGGTGCTCACCCTGTTTCCGATGATGATAACGGAATAATGTTCCGCGTATACGCGCCTGCAGCACATGGTGTTGATGTTGTCGGAGAATTCAATGGCTGGAACGGCGGATATCATCCTATGAACCGCTTACCTAACGGTGTATTTGAGCTGATGATCCCGGATGCAAGAGTCGGACAGCTCTATAAATTCAGAGTTTATCAGCAGGGTCTTCCTTACGGCGGATTTGTTGATAAATCCGACCCCTATGCATTCCATAGTGAACTTCGTCCGAATACCGCATCCATAATCACCAGAATTGCTCCGGAAAAAGTTTTCCATGATGAAAAATGGATGAAATCCAGAAGTAAATGCTATGATAAGCCTCTTAATATTTATGAGATGCATATGGGCTCATGGAAAAAGCCTGAGGGTAAAAGCGAATATGACGGCGGCGCACAGTGGTTCCGCTATGATGAAGTTGCTGATGATCTTATCAAATATGTAAAAGAGAATAATTTTACACATATTGAGGTAATGCCTCTTGCAGAATTTCCGTTTGACGGTTCATGGGGCTATCAGGCAGCACAGTATTACAGCGCAACTTCCCGTTACGGAACACCCGAACAGCTGATGACCTTTGTTGACAGATGCCATCAGGCAGGAATTGGCGTAATTATAGATTTTGCATTTGTTCATTTCGTAAGGGATAATTATTCTCTTGCAAAATTCGACGGGACCGATCTTTATGAGTATCCGCCTTCAGACGTAAATCAGAGTGAATGGGGAACATATAACTTCAATGTTTCAAAGGGCGAAGTTCAGAGCTTCCTTATTTCCTGCGCTGCTTTCTGGCTTTACGCTTACCATTTTGACGGTATCCGAATGGATGCGATCAATAACGGAATATACTGGATGGGTAATAAGGACAGAGGCGTCAATGACAGATCTGTTGAGTTTTTCAAGAAAATGAATGTTACCCTTAATAAGCGTTTCAAGAATATCATGCTTATCGCAGAAGATTCCTCCGATTATCCCGGCGTTACAAAAGCTGTTGAAGAAGGCGGTCTTGGCTTTGACTACAAATGGGATATGGGCTGGATGAACGATACGCTTGAATATATGAAGATCGACCCGCTGTTCAGAATGGGCAGCCATAATAAGGTGAACTGGTCGATGGCATATTTCTATTATGAGAGATTCATAATGCCGTTTTCACATGACGAGGTTGTACACGGAAAAGCAACGATCGTACAGAAGATGTGGGGCGGAGATTATGCAAATAAATTCGCTCAGGCAAGAACTCTTTATGCATATATGTTTACTCATCCCGGAAAGACTCTTAACTTTATGGGCAACGAGCTTGGTATGTTCAGAGAATGGGATGAAACAAAGGAACTTGATTGGTTCCTTATCAAGGATTATGAGATGCACCGCTGCTTCCATCGCTTCTTCCGTGAGCTTGGCGCGCTGACAACACAGAATTCCGCATTCTATGAAAAGGATTACGATCCGGAAGGATTCCGCTGGATCAATGCAGATGATGCAGACCATAATGTATATTCATATTACAGAATTTCCAATAAGCAAAAGTATGTTATAGTTTGCAATATGTCCCCTGTACAAAGGGATAATTATAAGATCGGACTTATGGGCGGATGTACTCTCACAGAGGTATTGAACACTGATTATGAGATCTACGGCGGTAAGGGCATTACAAATGCCGAGCCTATCAAATCACAGCCGGTTCCCTGCTGTCAGTGGGAACATTCGGCTGACATCAGACTTGCTCCGTTCGGAACTGCTATATTTGCAGTGAAAGATGATCCTAAACCTAAGACACCAAAAACAAAAACAACAAAAACAGAAAAAACTAAATAATCGAAATGACAAAGGCTGTATCGGTTTTTCCGGTACAGCTTTTTTTACATGATATTATTGATCGTAGGGTATTCGAGATTATTCAGTTTCTGGAGTAATATTACAGCTCTTTTACATTCCGTTCTGAACATTTCGTTATTATCCGATCTCAGGTATTCCTGCGCAATATTAAGTGTTTCATTGATCTGATCCACTCTGTCATGAGGCATAAACAGCAGCATAAGCTGTGATTTACTGTTCCATATATCCATAGCTTTGTCCATTGTTTCATCCGCATCAGCATTATTTTTTTCAAAGCTGTATTCAGCTGACTGCTCTATAAGCTCGCGGACTCTCTGCGCTGAGTTTGTATTTATATAAAAACCCGTTCCTACTAAAATAACTGTTATCAGACAAATGATATAAGTTGAAATGATCCTGTGCATTTATCCGGACTCCTTTTTTATTATGGTATATCTTTTGCCTTTGTCAGCCGTCATGATAAAGATATCATTCAGTTTAACCTTTTCAAGCCTGAGGATCGATCTTAGCCACGATCTGCTCAGACCGCAGAAATTCATCGATGATTCTGCAATTTCACCGTCACTGACTATAACGGCTTCCATTCCTCTCTGATCTCCTCTTACGCCGAGTTGCTTGACAGTAGCAGGCTCACATTCGGATTTTTTCATGATACTGATTTTTCCGTTTGTTTCCACAATAGCGTAATCTACATCTGACGGATGAAAAACATCTTTCTGCCGCAGTTCTTCAAAAAGATCCTCAGTACTCATACGAAGCTCTTTCATAGCCTTCTGATCAATTTTTCCATGATCGATCACAATAACAGGTCTTCCGCAGATAAGGCTTCGGAATTTTGAATGTTTCAGCATCAGTAATGATATCAGTATTTCAAATATCACAAGTACGAAAATCGGGATAATACCGCTGAGGAGGGACTGATCTGTATTCTGCATCGGGATCGACGCGATATCCGACATCAGAAGAGTGACAACAAGCTCACTGGTCTGCAGTTCACTGATCTGTCTTTTTCCCATTATCCTGACAACAATAATAATAACAACATAAAGAATAACCGTTCTGATAACTGTTATGAGCATTTTTTCACTTTCCTTTGCTGATCTGTTTTATGCAAAAACTTCATTGAATTTATTCTGCGCATATACGAAAAAAATATACAGATAATGCATAATATTATTTTTCAGGATAAAAATATAAGGGTGCGGAGGGGATAAATAATGTATGAATTTATACGGGAATTAAAAAAAATGTACGCTCCCGAAAAGAAAAGGGAGATACAGTCAAAGCCTCATGAAATAACACATTCGCTGAAATACAATATAGGATATATCAGACGCTTATTCAGAGATTCTCCCGATCTGACAATACATGAGATCAAGCTCAGCGGGACCGATGCCGCAGTAATATCTATAGATAATCTGATAAATAAGGATACGCTTGCTTTTTCTGTACTCAAGCCCGTTCTTTCGTATTCCTTCGGAAACGACCCGGAAGATAATCTCAATACGATCTGTGAAAAGGTATTGTATACTGATGATATTACGAAAATAACAACATTTGAGGAACTCAGCAGTTTTATTTTATCGGGCTTTTGCGTGATCGCAGTCGAAGGCGCAGCTGCAATGCTGTCGGTAGGAATACAGGGATTCAAATCGAGAAGTATTTCCGAGCCTGAATCCGACGTGATACAGCGCGGATCAAAGGAAGGATTTGTCGAAGCTGTCCATACAAATATGTCAATGCTGCGCAGAAAAATGAAAACTCCCGGTCTTATACTTGAATTATCCTCTGTAGGCAGACTGAGCGGAACAGAGATATGTATATGTTACCTTGCCGACAGGGCGGACAGGTCTATTGTCAAAGAACTGAAACGCCGTCTGAACAGTATTGATATTGACACTGTTCTTGCAGCAGGATATCTTGTTCCTTATATTGAGGATAATGATGGTATTTCTCCGTTCAGCACCGTAGGAATAACCGAAAGACCGGATACTGTCTGCGGAAAGATCAGCGAGGGAAGGATCGCCGTTCTTATTGACGGAGTACCTTCTGCGCTGATCGTACCATATCTTTTTGCCGAATACTTTCAGACGCTTGACGATTATTCAAACAGACCATATTTTGCCACATTTACAAGATGGCTGAAATTCGCTGCATTTTTCATATCAATACTTCTGCCCGGATTATTTGTTGCGCTTTGTACCTTTGATCAGGAAATGTTTCCCTCGCTCATGCTGAATAAGATAGCGGGAGCGGTTGCATCGACGCCATTGTCGCTTATGGGCGAAATGATAATAATTCAGTTTATTTACGAAATAATGCGTGAATCCGGACTTCGTATGCCGCAGCCGCTCGGATATGCAGTGAGCATAGTAGGAGGTCTTGTAATAGGGGATACTGCTATAAATGCCGGGCTTATCGGAGCGCCTACACTTATGGCGGCGGCAATGGCGGCGATCTGTTCGTATGTAATACCGAATCTATATGCTCCGTCAGCAATACTTCGTTTTGCTTTTACAATAGCAGGAGGATTTTTCGGGATCTGGGGAATATCAATTCTTTTTTGTGCTGTATTTATAAATATATGCAGCAAAACAAGCTTCGGAATTCCATTTACTTCGCCGGTCACTCCGACAGGCTTTTCTTCATTCAGAGATGTATTTATCAGAGCCGGTTGGAAAGTGCTTGCCCGTAATCCAGCTAAAATTCAGAATATGCCCGGAACTTCCGCGCCCGGAGGTACAGAGAATGACTAAAAAAGAATATATAAGCAGCACCCAGTTGTTTACCTTGCTGTTTGTGATAACTGTTTCTGATATTATCCTTAATCCCGATACTTGTAAGGATCAGGGATATGCAGCATTAGTCTTTGCCGGAATGATGATTTTTTGTCTGTTATCATTTTTGACAGTTTATTTTTCAGATCATTACAGAAAAAAAGCATCATTATCATCACCCAAGACAGTAAATTCCCTGTGGATATTTGGTTTTATTTATTTATCTGTATATCATCTGTATACTTTTGCTAACTTTATTGAAAAATTGAACGGAAATATAATTCCGTCATTACCAATAATATTTTTATTGTTTATATCAGCAGCATATTCTGCGTTTAAGGGAATAGAGGCGACAGCGCGTTTTTCAGCGATAGTATTTATCAGTATAATTCTTTTTTCTATATTATATTTTGTTTTTCTTTATCCGTCTTACCGACCGGAAAATATATCTTCTTTTTCATCAGGCATAAACGGAAACAAAAGCTTTTTTGCTTTTATAACATTATTTGAAGAGTATACTGTAATGCTTCTGCTCAGCCGGAATACAAAAGGTAATTATCTTCGCAGCGGAATGATTTGGAATGTCCTTCAGACCGTCTTTTTGATTTCATTTTTGATATTGATTGCCGGTTCTCTGGGTGAATATTTGATAGAGATATATTTTCCGGTTTTTCATGCGTCAGACGGAGTCGGAAGTCTGCAAAGATTCAGACCTTTCTTTGTATCCGTAACAATAGGGTCATTGTTCTGTACGCTTTCAACTGAGTTTTATCTTATCTATAGGTTTACTGCGGAAATGATACGGGATAAAAGCAGTATAAGAAGAAAAAATATATATGTTTTTTTAGCGGTCTTCATTTTATATCTCATAATATCATCTTTTCCGGGTCTTTATGACGTGATCTATGATTTAAAGCTAATGACAGCGGTAATTCTCATATCAGTATTTGTATTACCGGTTTTGACTTTATTCAGCAGCCGTATCAGAAGAACAAATATAGTCAGGACGGCAGGTTTGCTTGTTTTACTGTTATCCTGTGCAATTATATCAAGCGGCTGCAATTCCAACCAGCTCAATCAAAGAATAATAGTACAGGGAATAGGGATCGACAGGAATGATGATAGTTGTCTTGTAACGCTTATTGCATTGGATACGGATTCCCGTCAGACAGGGAATCAGGTTCAGCTGATCTATTCAAATGGAAAAACAGTAGAAAACGCCCTGATCGCAGCTGAAAAAAGGCAGGGAAAAAAGCTTTTGCTGAGTCAGTGTCTTTTTCTTATGCTTAATAAGGACGCTGCGTATGATACAGAAGATACGCTGTCATATTTTATAGATAATAATGATATTATGAAAACAACAAATATCATGGTTTCGGATAAAGCGGAAGAAATGCTGACAAATGCAATAAACGAGCTTGATTATACTTCGGAAAAAATAAATGTTCTGTCAGACAGCAATGCAATTAATCAGTCGGCATATCATTTTTCAATATTTGATTATGTGAACGTAAAAAACGGCAATGCGAAAGAGATCTTCATTCCCTATATCATTGAGGATAAAAAGCTGAAATGTCTGCGGACAGACGATAAACACTGTCTGCGCTTGACTTTATAAGGCTCACAGAGTAGAATAATAATAGAGGCGGTGAGTATATGGCTATATGGAATCCTTGGCACGGCTGCAAAAAATACAGCAGCGGATGTCTGAATTGTTATGTTTACCGCAGAGATGCTCAGTTCGGAAAGGACAGCAGTATTGTTACAAAAACTGCTGATTTCAATCTGCCTTTCAAAAAGAACAAAAACGGAGAATATAAGCTTACTGAAAAAGACAATCCCGTTTATACTTGTATGACCTCAGATTTTTTTATAGATGAAGCTGATCCGTGGCGCAATGATATATGGGAGATGATTTTTTCCCGTCCCGAACTTCATTTTATTATAATTACAAAAAGAATTGAACGCGCTGAATATTGTCTTCCGATAAACTGGGGAGAAGGGTATGAAAATGTGACGCTTGTATGTACCTGTGAAAACCAGACGGAAGCTGATAAAAGACTGCCGGTTTTTTTAGATCTGCCGGCTTTACATAAAGAGATAACACATGAGCCGATGCTTGAAAAAATAGATATTTCCTCTTATCTCAGCTCAGGACAGATAAGCCGTGTAGTATGCGGCGGAGAATCTGGAAGTGACGCCAGGATATGCGATTATGAATGGATACTTGATACAAGACGCCAGTGCATAGATGCAGGAGCAGCGTTTTATTTCAAGCAGACAGGAGCAAATTTCAGAAAAAACGGGAGAGTATATAATATTGAACGAAGGCTGCAGCACTCACAGGCATCAAAAGCCGGTATAAATTATGAACCTGACGCAATAGCTGATGTTCTAAAAAGACTGTCATCTTCCCGTTTCCGCTCAGGATTTCACCTGACAGACAAGGACAAAACATATATAAAAGAAAAAGGAATGGAAACTATAAGAAAACATACATCGGATTTCATAAATAAAAGACTTGCTCCGGCATATATCCCGAACGACGGAAAACAGACTCCGATGAGAGGACATCCGGTCTTTACCGCACAACATGCCTGCGCCTGCTGCTGCAGGGGCTGTCTTGAAAAATGGCATCATATCGGTAAAAACCGTGAGCTTACCGAAAACGAAACAGAGTATATAATAAATGTTCTTATGTCGTGGATAGAAATACAGATGATGGACTGATATTTATTCGGAAATCAAGGAGAAAACAAAGGATGAAAAAAGCACTGACATTCCTGAAAAAAGAATTAATGCTGACTGTTTCTGTTGCTGCGGCAATAATATCTTTATTTATTACGCCTCCGACAACAGAGCTTTTCGCATATATTGACTGGCGGACTCTCGGAATATTGTTCATGATGCTGACAGTTCTTGAGGGCTTCAAAAAAGAAAATATTTTCCGTCCTCTGCTGCTGCTTGCAGGAAAGATCCATTCAATGGCAGGATTATCGCTGTTTCTTGTTTTTTCGGTTTTCTTTTCGTCGATGTTCGTTACAAATGATATTTCATTGATAATATTTGTACCGCTGACAATAATCCTTTTCCGCGCCGGTGATAAAGAAAAATACATACTTCCTGTTATCACAATGGAAAATATAGCCGCTGTACGGGGATCATTGCTCACTCCGTTCGGAAGTCCACAGAATTTGTTTATTTTCGGTAAATCCGGTGTTTCTGCCTGGGAGTTTATCTGCTATATGCTGCCAATATGGATCATTTCCGGTATACTTCTGATCGGATTTGTACTGTTTCTTTACAGAAAGGATTTCAAAGAGAAAACAAGCATCAGCAGGACCGGTTTTGCAGGCGAATGGAAAAAAGACGGGAAAGTGAAAAGAATAGCATATATAATTATTTTCGCTGTTGTTCTCACAACAATAGTAACAAGAACGTCATTATGGTATTATGCGGTCATTGGCGTAGCGGTTTCTGTTTTTATAATCGACAAAAAGCTTCTGATCAAAACGGATTATGTATTACTGCTGACGTTTTTATGTTTCTTTGTTTTTTCGTCATCAATTGCCCATAACGAAAGTATTGCAGCTTTCCTGAGCGGAGCTGTAGCTGACAGGGAATATATGTGGGGAATACTGCTCAGCCAGGTGATCTCAAATGTCCCTGCCGGAATCGTGCTTTATCCATTTGCTGAAAATGTAGGAGCGCTGTTGTACGGACTTGATTCTGCCGGACTATGCACTCTGATAGGTTCTCTGGCTTCCGTGATAAATTATCGTATCTACGTCAGGGAATACCCGAAAAACGGCAGGAAATTCATTTTGGTATTTACTCTCATAAGTCTGCTGTTTTTTGCGTTCGTTGTTATTCCCGGTTATTTTATAAGTCTTCGTCCGCTGTAAGAATAAAACCATTGACAATAGAAGGATAAAAACATATAATATAAGATGATATGTTGTCTGTAATTGCGATTTACGGCACAAATAATTATTAAGGCAGGTTATAAAAATGAACAGTGATTCAATAAAGAAGGGTGTACAGTGCGCTCCTCAGCGTTCTCTTCTCAGAGCGTTAGGCATGACAGATGAAGAAATGGCTAAACCTATGGTAGGTATTGTCAGTTCTTATAATGAGATCGTTCCCGGTCATATGAATATAGACAAGATAGTCGAAGCCGTAAAGACGGGTGTTGCTATGGCAGGCGGAAATCCTGTTGTTTTCCCGGCGATCGCTGTTTGTGACGGTATCGCTATGGGTCATAAGGGAATGAAATATTCTCTCGTTACCCGTGATCTGATCGCAGATTCGACTGAATGTATGGCTCTTGCTCATGCGTTTGATGCGCTTGTAATGGTTCCGAACTGCGACAAAAATGTTCCGGGACTTCTTATGGCTGCAGCAAGGATCAATATCCCGACGATATTTGTCAGCGGCGGTCCGATGCTTGCAGGTCATGTAAACGGTGAAAAGAGAAGTCTTTCCAGTATGTTTGAGGCAGTAGGTTCCTTTAATTCGGGAAAGATAACCGCTGAGGAATTTGATGAATTTGAAAACAAGGTATGTCCGAGCTGCGGTTCGTGTTCGGGTATGTATACAGCGAACTCGATGAACAGCCTTACCGAGGTACTTGGTATGGCTCTGCGCGGAAACGGAACTATCCCGGCAGTATATTCCGAGCGTATCCGTCTTGCAAAACACGCAGGCATGAAAGTCATGGAGCTTCTCGAGAAAAATATCCGTCCCCGTGATATCATGACGGAAGATGCGTTACGCAATGCGCTTACAATGGATATGGCTCTCGGATGCAGCACGAACAGTATGCTCCATCTGCCTGCTATCGCTCATGAATGCGGAATTGAACTGAACCCTGATATAGCAAATGATATCAGCTCACATACGCCTAATCTGTGCCATCTTGCTCCTGCCGGTCATACATATATGGAAGATCTTAACGAGGCGGGCGGTATCTATGCGGTTATGAATGAGATCAATAAGCTTGGTCTGCTCAAGACGGATATCATCACTTGTACGGGTAAAACAGTAGGTGAAAACATCAGCGGAGCGATCAATAAAAACCCAGAGGTTATCCGTCCTGTTGAAACTCCTTACAGCAAGACAGGCGGTATTGCCGTACTTCGCGGCAATCTTGCGCCCGATTCCTGTGTAGTAAAGCGCAGCGCCGTTGCTCCGGAAATGCTCAGACATTCTGGTCCTGCAAAGGTATATGACTGCGAGGAAGATGCAATGGCAGCTATCAACGGTGGAAAGATCGTTGAGGGTGATATTGTCGTTATCCGCTACGAAGGTCCCAAGGGTGGTCCGGGCATGAGAGAAATGCTCAACCCGACATCAGCGATCATGGGCATGGGACTTGGCAGCACTGTCGCTCTTATCACAGACGGACGCTTTTCAGGCGCAACCAGAGGAGCGTCGATCGGTCACGTTTCTCCCGAGGCAGCCGCAGGCGGTCCTATCGCTCTTATCAAAGACGGTGATATCATTGATATAGATATCAATGCAAATACGATCAATGTCCGCCTCAGCGACGAGGAATTTGCAAAACGCCGCGCTGAGTGGAAGCCGAGAGAGCCGAAGATCAATACCGGTTATCTTGCAAGATATGCTTCACTTGTTACCTCAGCAGACAAAGGCGCTGTTCTTAAAGTAAAATAATGTATTATGTTCATGTGCAGAGCGGAAAAATCTGCTCTGCACAATGTATTTCTCAAACGGAGGAATAAAATGAGAGAAGCAAAATGGGAAGATTATGAGCTTATCGACTGCTCTGACGGGGAAAGGCTCGAGAGATGGGGAGATATTATTCTTATCCGTCCAGATCCTCAGATAATATGGCATACGGAAAGAAAGAATCCCCTGTGGAAACAGGCTCATGCCAGGTATAAGCGCAGCTCCAGCGGAGGCGGCGCATGGGAATATTTCAAGAAGGTCCCGCAGCAGTGGAAGATAAATTATAAAAACCTGACCTTCGGAATAAAGCCTATGGGTTTCAAGCATACAGGTGTATTTCCGGAGCAGGCTGTCAACTGGGATTTTGTATCTGAAAAGAACAGAACTGCCGGCAGACCGCTCAGGGTGCTGAATATGTTTGCATATACGGGTGCGGCGACTCTTGCCTGCGCCGAGGCCGGAGCAAGCGTTTGTCATGTTGATGCGTCAAAGGGAATGGTTCAGTGGGCTAAGGAAAATGCCCAGCTCAGCGGATTATCGGATAAGCCGGTCAGATGGCTTGTTGACGACTGCGTTAAATTTGTACAGCGTGAACACCGCAGAGGAAACAAATACGACGGTATCATTATGGATCCGCCCTCATACGGCAGAGGTCCCGGAGGAGAGGTCTGGAAGCTTGAAGAACAGCTGTATTCGTTGGTTCAGCTTTGTATTCCGATCTTGTCTGATGATGCAAGATTCTTTATACTCAATTCATATACTACCGGACTTCCGCCTTCAGTAATGGAATATCTTCTGAGTATAATGCTTAAACCCGGATTCGGTGGAAAAGTATCAAGTTCCGAGATAGGACTGCACGTCACACAGAGCGGACTTACGCTTCCGTGCGGAAGTACTGCTATCTGGCAGAATTAAAGCTTTCAGGAGTAAGAAATGAAGGATTTTATAAAAATAGAAAATCTGTATTTTCAATATGAATCTTCGGAAGAAAATGAAAACCGCAGCTATGCGCTCAGCGGCGTCGATCTGACGATCAATAAAGGTGAATTTGTTGCAATAGTCGGTCACAACGGCTGCGGAAAATCAACGCTTGCCAAGCATCTTAATTCAATTTATCTTCCTACTACCGGAGATGTTACGGTAAACGGGATCAATACGAAGGATGATGACCGTATTTTCGAGATCAGAAAAACCGTCGGTCTTGTCCTGCAGAATCCCGATAACCAGATAGTTGCAGGAATAGTAGAGGAAGATGTTGCTTTCGGATGTGAAAATATCGGGGTAGAGCAGAAGGAGATCCGTAAGCGTGTTGATAATGCCCTGAAAGCAGTCGATATGTATGATTACCGCCTGCATTCGCCTGATAAGCTTTCCGGCGGTCAGAAACAGCGTATCGCTATTGCGGGTATAATTGCAATGGAACCGGAATGTATCGTGCTTGACGAGCCTACAGCTATGCTTGATCCGCAGGGCAGAGATGAGGTAATGAACACCATACTCCGTCTTAATAAGGAAATGGGTATTACAATTATCCTTATAACTCATTTTATGGAGGAAGCGGTTCTTGCCGGAAGAGTGATCGTAATGGATTCCGGAAAGGTACTTTTGGACGGCACTCCGAAAAAAGTATTCTCACAGGTTGAATTAATGAAAAAACACAGGCTTTCCGTTCCGCAGGCGACTGAGCTTATATACAGACTGAGAAACTGCGGATATGAGCTGCCTGATTGTGTGCTTGATGAAGAGGAATGTGTTCAGGCGCTTGAAAAGCTCCTGAAATAAGGAAAACGGGGAGAAATGTCAGATGTCGGTAATCAAAGCCGAAAATATCAGTTTTGTTTACAGTCCGGGAACTGCTTTTGAAAAAAAAGCGCTGGACAATGTAAGCTTTGAGATCGAAGAAGGCGAGTTTGTCGGAATAATCGGACATACAGGTTCGGGCAAATCGACCCTTGTTCAGCTTTTGAACGGACTTCTGCGTCCGTCGGCAGGCAAAATATATCTTGATGGAAAGGATATATGGGAAAAGCCTAAAAAAATCAGAAATGTTCGTTTCCGCGTCGGCATGGTATTTCAATATCCCGAATATCAGCTTTTCGAGGAAACTGTATATAAAGATATTTCTTTCGGTCCCGGCAATATGGGGCTTGATGAAGAAGAAACAGACAAACGGGTAAGAAAGGCAGCAGAATTTACGGGACTTAAAGAAGAACTGCTTGAAGTATCCCCGTTTGATCTTTCGGGCGGTGAAAAACGCCGCGCAGCTATTGCCGGAGTTATAGCAATGGATCCTGACGTGCTTATTCTTGACGAGCCTACCGCAGGTCTTGATCCTTTAGGCAGGGAAGCATTGCTCTCGCAGATAGCTGATTATCATAAGGTAAGGAAAAACACTGTAATGCTTGTTTCTCACAGTATGGAGGATATTGCCGCAATTGCCGACAGGATCCTTGTAATGGCAAAGGGAAAGAAGTATATGCTTGACAGCACGGCGAATGTATTCGCAAAAGGCGATGAGCTTGAAAAGCTCGGACTTAAAGTTCCGCAGGTTACAAAAATAATGATGATGCTCCGGAAAAAGGGGATAAATGTTGATCCTGCTGTTCTTACAGTCGATCAGGGTTTCAATGAGATCCTGAATTGTCTGTCAGCCAGATGATTTTGTTTCGGGAGGTATAAATGCCTTGGTAAGAGATATAACACTCGGTCAGTTTATGCCCGGCACTTCGGTGATACACAGACTGCAGGCGCGTACAAAAATAATTCTTCTTATAGCGCTGATAGTATTTATTTTTTTGTGCAAGAATTTTATTTCACTGCTTCTGATCACTCTGTTTTCGTTATTAACGATCCTTATGACAAGAATAAGCTTTTTTAAATACCTGAAAAGCCTTCGCGTCATATTGTTTATTATAATAATCACCGGTCTGTTCAATCTTTTTTACGGATCCGGAGTAATACTGTGGCAATGGTGGCAATTGACTATAACCCTCGGGGGAGTATATAATGCCCTGTTCGTAATTGTAAGGATCGCACTTCTGATGATGGTCAGCGCGGTGCTGACATATACAACATCTCCGACAGACCTTACAGACGCTCTTGAACGTCTTATGAAACCGCTGACTGTCTTTCATGTAAAAGTACATGAAATAGCCATGATGATGACAATTGCTCTCAGGTTCATTCCTGTTTTGCTTGAAGAAACCGATAAGATCATGAATGCTCAGAAAGCAAGGGGAGCAGATATGGAAAGCGGAGGCATTATCAAAAGAGTAAAAGCTCTTATACCCGTACTTATTCCGCTTTTTGTTTCGTCGTTCCGTCGCGCAAGTGATCTTGCTATGGCAATGGAATGCCGCTGCTATAACGGCGGAAAAGGAAGAACGAAAATGAAGGTTTCTCATTTTAAACTCAATGATCTTTTCGCGGCGATCATATCCGTTACAGTATTTGCCGGAGTTATCGTATGCAATATTCTTTTCCCGGCAGTTATATGATCGGAGGAGAATATGAGAAATATATTACTTACTATTACATATGACGGAAGCAAATTTCACGGCTGGCAGATACAGAAAAACGCATTGAGCGTTCAGGAGGTATTTCAGCAGGCAATGAAAAGCGTTTTCGGAGAATGTCCTGATATCAAGGGCTGCAGCAGGACTGACACCGGAGTTCATGCAAATATGTATTGTCTGAGTTTTAATACACCTCACAGGATCCCGATCGGAAAAATACCGGCAGCATTGAATAATTATCTTCCTGCGAGCATAGCGGTGTTATCTGCCGAAGAGGTCGATATTGATTTTCACGCAAGATATTCATGCAAAGGCAAGGAATACATATATAAGATCTGGAATAACGATATCCGGAATCCGTTTCTTGACGGATATGCTCTTCATTACTGGTATCCTCTCGATCTTGAAAAACTTAACGAAGCATCGGCGCATTTTATTGGACACCATGATTTCACATCTTTCTGTACTGTCGATAAAAACCGTGAAAAGGGTGATTTTCACCGAACAGTAAAAAAGCTTGAGGTTGCCGGAAACAAAGATATGGTTACCGTCACGATCGAAGCTGACGGTTTCCTGTATAATATGGTAAGAATAATCGTAGGGACATTACTCTATGTAGCGCAGGGAAAAATCAGTCCGGATGAGATACCGGGAATAATAGAAGCTATGGACAGATCAAAAGCCGGACCCACAGCTCCGCCCGAAGGATTATATCTCAACCGGGTCATATATTGAAAAAACATTCAAAGCTAAAAGAAGGGAATGTATAATGAAAAAAAAGAAAGGCAGATATCAGAAATCTGATCCGGGGAAAAATAAGGACAGAAAATATACAAGCTATGAAGATGCTCCTCTTCGTGAATATAAAGACGAAGACCCGATCCCCGGAAATATAACAAAAAAATTCTTTAAAGTATTCCTTATACTATTTCTGTCAGTTGCCGCAGTATTGGCGCTGCTTAATCTTGACAAGCTCACACCGGACAATATCTCGCATTGGTTCCAGTACGATCTGCTCGGAAAAACCGAAGGCAACGGCTATCCGGTGCGTTTTAACGGCACAGTGGTAGAAAAGGAAAATTTCTCTGTAATGGACGGAGCTGCTGTTTATTGCAGTGATACGTCCGTAGTCGTACTAAACAGTAATGCCGGAGAATACCAGAACTCACAGCACGCATTTGCAAATCCTGTTTTGAAATCGACCTCCGGTTATTCGATAATCTATAATTCAGACGCAAATGGATTCATGATAATCAGTCGTGATAAAATGATCCATTCAGCTTCATCTCAGCAAAAAATCTATGAGGCGGATATAGCCCATAATGGCGTATACGCAATACTTAATCACGGAAGCGATTATCTGGCTGAGCTTTCAGTCTATAAAAATGATAATACCAGGAAATTTGAATATTCCTTTGCGGATTATTATGTAAATAATGTTTCGATCAATAAAGACGGTACAAGGGCGGCATTAAGCGGAACCTTAGCCAATAACGGCAGTATCATTTCGGTTATTTATATTCTCGATTTCAGTCAGGGAAATTACCTGCAGAAATATGAATTTGATAATTCCTTTATTTATGATATAGAATATCTTGATAACGGAAATGTTTTTGCCGTCGGCAGTGATATGGCATATTTTATTGACGTAGAGAACAGTCAGAAAAAAGATATACCATATAATCTTCGTACCCTTTCAAACTATGAGATCAGCCGCAGTCAGGGCTTGATCCTTTCGTTATCGACGGATTCCGGCGGACATGAATGTGACATAATATGTTTTGATACAGAAGGAAAAAGAAAAGCGGAATTCAGCACTGACAGCAGAGTTGTATCAATAGATGCCTTCAATGATAAGATCGCTGTCCTGACCCAGAACAATCTCGGAATATATGATAAAAACGGAAATAAACAAAAGGACATACAAATTGATTCTGATGCAAAAAAGGCTTGTTTTGCTGATAAGAACAATCTGTATATTCTCGGTACAAGCCGTATTTCCAAGGTTACGATCGAAGAATAAAATATGGGGTTTCTGTGTAAAATGCAGAAACCCCGTTTTTTGCAGTTATATTTTTCTGACAGGAATATTCTTTCCGTCAAGATAATTTTTCAGTTCTCCGATAGAGATCTCGCCAAAGTGGAAAAGTGAAGCGGCAAGAACAGCGTCAGCCTTTCCGGTTGTGAAAGCGTCATAAAAATGTTCAAGCTTGCCTGCGCCGCCGGAAGCAATTACCGGAATACCGACATTTTCCGAAACAGCTCTTGTAAGCTCCAGATCATATCCGTTTTTTACACCGTCGCAGTCCATACTTGTAAGGAGTATTTCCCCGGCGCCTCTTTTTTCGGCTTCAACAGCCCATTTGACGGCGTCGATCCCCATATTGATACGTCCGCCGTTGATATAGACGTCCCAACCGGAACCGTCATCTCTTCTTTTTGCGTCTATAGCAGTAACTACGCACTGGCTGCCGAATTTATACGCAGCCTCGTTGATGATTTCAGGTCTGTGGATAGCTGCGGAATTGACCGAAACCTTATCAGCGCCGGCGCGGAGTATCGCAGTAAAATCGTCAACTGTCCGTATTCCTCCGCCGACGGTAAAGGGAATAAAAACACTGTCTGCGACCTGACGGACAATATCAACAATAATATTTCTTGCGTCACTTGATGCGGTAATATCCAGCAAAACAAGCTCGTCGGCGCCCTCTTTATCATAGATGCGCGCACACTCTACAGGATCTCCCGCATCTCTCAGATTAACAAAGCTTGTTCCTTTGACAACTCTGCCGTCCTTTACGTCAAGGCAGGGAATGATTCTCTTGGCATACATTATTTATCTCCTCCGCATATTCTTACAAAATTCCGAAGTATTTTAAGTCCGACAGTACCGCTTTTTTCCGGGTGGAACTGTGTAGCATATATATTGCCGCATTGTACGGAAGCGTCAATTACCGTACCGTAACTGGTCTGTGCGCTGACAATATCTTCACTGTCGGCTTTGAGATAGTATGAATGAACAAAGTAAACATAGGGAGAATCATTTATTCCTTCATACAGACCATCATGTATTTTTATATCAAGTGAATTCCAGCCCATATGCGGAATTTTAAGCTTTCCGCCGTCGTTGGGGATTTTTGTTATTTTTCCTTTCAGCAGATCAAGGCCCTGAACACCGGGACTTTCTTCACTCCCTGCAAACAGCAGCTGCAGTCCCAGACAGATACCCAAAAGAGGTTTTCCTGTTGCAGTAAAATCCTTTACAGCCCTGACAGCGCCACTGTTTTTCATACAGTCCATAGCGTCACCGAACGAACCGACGCCCGGCAGTATCGCGCCATCGGCTGACATTATTTCTTCATATTTATCAGTTACGCAGCAATCAGCTCCTATAAAATCAAGTGCTTTTATAACACTCTGGAGATTACCTGCGCCATAATCAATTACAGCAATCATTTTATCACATCCGTAAATTTTTATAAATAATAAATGTATTATATCATAAATTCATACAAATTTGCGCCGCAAGGCGCATATAATAAATGAATTTATTAAATGTTCTCTCAGGCGTCCGATGAG
>CACYWT010000004.1 GCA_902778175.1 uncultured Ruminococcus sp.
ACCCCTACGAGCGCGGTTGCGGCTCCGTCCCCCAGGTCGCACCTCGCATGGGGTGCGTGAGTAGAAATTGAAGAACTTCTGGAACACTATCAAGATCGTTAAGGTCGCACCTCGCATGGGGTGCGTGAGTAGAAATCGCCACATTGCCGCGGTTTTATAGTCCCCCCCTGCGTCGCACCTCGCATGGGGTGCGTGAGTAGAAATGCATACTGGTTATAGTTAGTTGATTGATTAGGATTGGTCGCACCTCGCATGGGGTGCGTGAGTAGAAATGACCTGAAAAATTATGTGCCTGTGAAGTGCAATTGTCGCACCTCGCATGGGGTGCGTGAGTAGAAATTACGCCTGCCCCGACTGCCGCAGTACCTACAGCCGCGTCGCACCTCGCATGGGGTGCGTGAGTAGAAATTCGTTTTAATATGTAACTTTCAAATTCTAACCTTTCGTCGCACCTCGCATGGGGTGCGTGAGTAGAAATTTAAATCGGGTTTTGTGATTCTATAAATCCGAAGTCGCACCTCGCATGGGGTGCGTGAGTAGAAATAAACAAATTGAGCGATGATAGAAATTCTGATACAGTCGCACCTCGCATGGGGTGCGTGAGTAGAAATAAAGCTGCATTAATAGCGGTTTTGAACGCGCCGCCGTCGCACCTCGCATGGGGTGCGTGAGTAGAAATCGTTTCTTTTTGCATTTGTTTTAGTTTTTGATAGAGTCGCACCTCGCATGGGGTGCGTGAGTAGAAATTAACAGTTATTTTCGGAAGTGAAAATAATAATTCCGTCGCACCTCGCATGGGGTGCGTGAGTAGAAATTATAACATTAACAACGATGCTGATATTTTTCTTATGTCGCACCTCGCATGGGGTGCGTGAGTAGAAATGACTATGCGGCAAACAATGACATTGAGGGTGTTGAGTCGCACCTCGCATGGGGTGCGTGAGTAGAAATGATCGGCGCGATAATCACATTGTTATCCGTCATAGTCGCACCTCGCATGGGGTGCGTGAGTAGAAATAAAAGCAGTTCGGCAATGGTTAATGTCAGATTAGTCGCACCTCGCATGGGGTGCGTGAGTAGAAATTTCGTCCGTCCATTCTTTTTCCGGGTCGTCCAGCGTCGCACCTCGCATGGGGTGCGTGAGTAGAAATTAACAGTTATTTTCGGAAGTGAAAATAATGATTCCGTCGCACCTCGCATGGGGTGCGTGAGTAGAAATTGATAGATATGACGAACACAGAACAGCAGGTTTTTAGTCGCACCTCGCATGGGGTGCGTGAGTAGAAATATACCAGGGCAACATAAATTAACAGTCGAGGAACGTCGCACCTCGCATGGGGTGCGTGAGTAGAAATGACGATGAACAAATAGAAGAGGCGGAAAAGAAAGTCGCACCTCGCATGGGGTGCGTGAGTAGAAATAAACATTGGATATATTAAGCCCTCGGCAATAACCGTCGCACCTCGCATGGGGTGCGTGAGTAGAAATTTATGTCCGCTTTCTTATTTCTTGCTTTGCCTGGTCGCACCTCGCATGGGGTGCGTGAGTAGAAATGATCGCTCGCATGGGGTGCGTGAGTAGAAATTGTCTTTCCTCATCGCTATTCAGAGCGCAAGCACGTCGCACCTCGCATGGGGTGCGTGAGTAGAAATCGCCGAGGTTCTGCGCCATCCTTTGGGGTCGGGGGTCGCACCTCGCATGGGGTGCGTGAGTAGAAATCTGTATAGGTGAAGCGTCCTCTTTGCGCGTCCTGGTAGCACCTCGCATGGGGTGCGTGAGTAGAAATTTACTATGATTTTTTAAGTGAGTTAACATTTTTCGTCGCACCTCGCATGGGGTGCGTGAGTAGAAATTCATACGAAGAGCTAAGCGTTTTAAAATCGGAAGTCGCACCTCGCATGGGGTGCGTGAGTAGAAATTACCTACAAGTAATATTATTTTTTGAAAGTTGAGTGTCGCACCTCGCATGGGGTGCGTGAGTAGAAATCGGCAGGTTCTCCGCTGTGTCAAGGGCGCGGAGGTCGCACCTCGCATGGGGTGCGTGAGTAGAAATCGCCCAAAACGCCCGTTTTGGTCAGCGCGCAAAAGTCGCACCTCGCATGGGGTGCGTGAGTAGAAATGCCAATCTATGAAGCCATTTATGTTGGCAATGGCGTCGCACCTCGCATGGGGTGCGTGAGTAGAAAAAAATAGCCATTATCAGCCCGCTACACTTTGTACGCTCCGCCTCGCCGAAGCGCTGGAAATGGACGATCTCCCTCTGCCGCAGAAAACGGATCGGATCAATAACATCCGGATCATCACAAAACCGAAGAATATTGTCATAGGTCACACGGGCTTTCTGCTCAGCCGCAAGATCCTCATGAATATCAGCTATAATATCACCTTTCACCTGCATTGAAGCTGCGCTGTAGGGCACTCCCGAAGCAGAAGCCGGATATATTCCTGCGGTATGATCAACAAAATACTGATCCAGCCCTGCGGCTCTGATCTCTTCCACACTCAGGTTTTTCGTCAGCTGATATACGATAGTTCCGACCATCTCCAGATGACCGAGTTCTTCCGTTCCGATATCTGTCAGTATCGCCTTAACTTCGGGATAAGGAACGCTGTATCTCTGCGAAAGATACCTGAGCGACGCGCCAAGCTCTCCGTCGGGACCGCCATACTGCGAAATTATGATCTTTGCAAGCTTCGGATCAGTTTTTTTTATGCTGATAGGATACTGCAGTTTTTTCTCATATACAAACATAGTCAGCCCTCCTGTATATCCCAAGGCCACGGATCAGCGATCCATGCCCATCGGTTGCCGTCGTCGCCTGCGGTGAGCGGACCGAACCGTGATTCAAAATCCTTACGGAGCGCTGCGGACTGCTGCTCATATTTATTCAGGGCTTCCCCGGCAGCAGCGTCATCGGGATGAGTATCAAGATAGATATGAAGCTCATGCGCCGCAAATTCTGCCGAGGACAGCCTGCACAGCATTTTTTCTCTTTCAGTCATCAACAGTACCTCCGTTTCTTCTGCCGGGAGCAAAGGGCTTATCAAGCTCCGGGAAAAGCGTTCCTGCACGCAGAGCCTGTTCCGGAGCATATAATTCTCCGGCGTTCTGATACGGGATATAGGACATAGCCTCGACCGTATCCTTCGGCAAAGGCTTAATGAAAAAATCGGAATTCTGAATTTTCCTTATTACATCCATAGTAATCTCCTTTCATCTTTCTGCACTTTCATATTATGCAGCGGCAAAGGGAAAGGTTAAGGCAGCGCCGCCTGTTTTCTGCGCAGAATGACGAAAAAACGGATCATACGGGAAATCAAAAAATAAAAATATCCGTCTTATCAGAATAATGATAATGCTTTTGTTGACATACGGCGCGTATTGATTGTATAATAACAATAAGATATCGTATCATTAATGATAAAAATTATGGACAGCTTACAATAAAACAGAAACGGAGGTATATTAATGAAATACAATGTATTGCCGAAAACATTATTGTGCGCGGCATTGTGCGCCGCTGTTTGCACAAGTACGGCTGTTACCGTTTTTGCGGGACGGAATGTTATTCCCGAAAACGAAATACCGGATTATAAGATCAACCATTCATTCGGTATCGCAGGCACATTCACCGATTGGGGCGGAGATGAAGAAAAAGGTACAGTTCCCGATATTCCAATGGCTGACGCGGACGGCGACGGAGTGTTCACCGGCGTTGTATGCGGCATCGGAGAAGGTATACATGAATTCAAGATAAGAACCGACAACAGCTGGGAAGACAGCTGGGGCGAATTTGAATATGCCCTCGGAAAAACCCTTAACAGCCAGACTAACTGCAGCGTAAGCGTAAATGACGTTACCGACCTTATCGTGACTATCAACACAAAAGCAAAGGATCCGTCAGTCTGGCAGATAAGCTCATATTCCACCGAAGAAATAAGCGCCGGCAGATACGGTCTTATCGGAAGCCCGAATAAATGGGATCCGGAAAACGATATCCCTATGTACGAGGTATCCTTGGGAAAATATATAGGCATATTCAAAGACGTTCCTGCCGGAAAACATGAATTCAAGATCCGTGCAGACGGAGTATGGTCTGATGACGACGGCATCTGCAACTGGGGGCCGTATGATGAAAACACCGACAGCACCATCGGCAGCAAAGAAAATGTAAAGCTTGAGCTTGAAGCAGAATCGGATATCGTTGTCATGTTCGATACCAGCTCCGGCGAGGACGAGGATTCCAGAGCATTGTGGCCGATCTCATATATGACGGTTTCAGACGGAAAGATAACCTCGGCAGTCTATACCGGAAAGGAAAGAGTTCCCGAAGAAGAACCCGGACCCGAAGATACATATATCAAGACAGAGATCACCGATTATCTTTTCTTCGATAACAGCGAAACAAAATGGGACGAGGTATATGCATACTGGTGGCATGACGATTATGCCCGTACCTTCGATCTTGAAAACAAGGATTACGGCTGCACCCGTATCACAAACGAGGACGGCAGCGAGGGCTATATGCCGACTGCCTTTCCCGGAACGGCTATGACCAATATAACCGGCACGGATATCTGGCAGCTCCGTATTCCCTACAATGCCCAGAAAATAATTTTCAGCAGCGGCAAAACCGATGAACAGATAGCTCAGGGCGAGCAAGGCTGGCAGACAAATGATATTGCCCTTGACACATCTCTCCATGCCGGAATGATATGGACTGTTGATATCAACGGCGGTATCGAAACAGGCAGCGGAATAGAAAAAACAAAAAACAAGTATCAGAAAGGCAGCTGGTCGGAATATACCGGAGATTTCATTTCCGAAGAAATAGGCACACCCAAGGAAGAACCCACAGATGACCCGGGCGAAGATCCCGGAAATGACCCCGGTGAGGATCCCGGTGACGATCCCGGTGTTCCGGGCGACAATTCCGGACCTGATCAGCCCGGAACGATCAGCGGAGAGGGCAGCACCGAAACCCCCGATGAAAACTCATCAACGGAAAACGAAAAACCTCAGCCGCAGCAGAATGAAGAAAATGAAAAAACAGACTACAACAGCAAAACCGATCTCCCCGTTCCTGCGACAGGCGACAGCTTCCCGGCAGAGGCAGCAACGATCATGCTTTTGTCCGCGGCTGTGATCGCTGCAGCAATAAAAAAGCATAGTTTCAGATAAACACAAATCCTCCGTGATCCGTGCATAACGGTTCCCGGAGGATATCATTTTATCAGTAAATTATTTTATTCTTTATATTTCTGTATTCCTCAAATAACTCCAGACATTCCTTTCTGTCGGTTTCCGACGCAAAGCTTCTGTCTGTATCATAGAATTGCTTGTCGCGGAAGCCTATGCCTTCCGTATCGGAAACATTGCATCCGTAAAATATTTTTCCGATATTCGCCCAGAGTATTGCCCCGAAGCACATAGGACACGGCTCTGCCGTTGTATAAAGCTCGCAGCCGGAAAGATCGAAGCTGTCCGAATTTTTGCAGGCATCACGAATAGCCATCATTTCACCGTGACAGGTCGGATCCTTCTGTCTTAGCACTTCATTATGTCCGCTGCCGATGATTTTTCCGTCACGGACGATAACGCAGCCGAATGGACCGCCGTGACCTGCGCGGATACCGTTTCTTGCTTCCAGGATCGCTGCCTCCATAAATTCATTCATAATACGATCATCTCCGTAAATCAAAGCTTTTGTTTATCGGTCCTTCCGAGAAGATAGTCAATGGAAACATCATAGTAATCCGCCAATACAATAAGCTGATGCACCTTAATTTCTCTTTTTCCGCTTTCATATAACTGATATTGTTCCCGTGTTATATCAAGCACTTCGGCGATCTGCTTTTGCAGAAGATCGTTATCCTCGCGGAGATCCCTTAGTCTTTTATAATAATACACATATATTCCTCCTGTAAAGTACTACATAAAAATTCTATCATGTATTCAAAAAAACACCTTGACAAGCATTCAAACGAATGCTATAATATTAATAAAGTATTCGTTTGAATACTTATGAGTAAATAGAACGGAGTGATCTGATGCAAAACAATTATCCGAATAATTATCCGAACAATTATCAGGATACGGGCAAGGGGCAGATGATAGCGTCGCTGGTTCTTGGTATAGTGAGTGTAGTGCTGAGCGGTTGGTTAATAGTTTCTCCCATCTGCGGTCCGTTAGGTATATATTTCGGTATCAAAGGGAAAAAGAAGGCTCAGGAATTGAATATGCCCACTGGAATGGGAACAGCCGGATTTGTTCTTTCCATAATAGGCACGATAATAGGCACGATAGTGCTGATCGCAGGTATTATTGCCGGAATTATTGCTGCAACACACGCTAATAACAGCATTGTCATCAGATACTGATATCTATACATATTAAATTTTGATTATGTCAGTGAAAAAGCCCACGATCCGCAGATAACGGATCATGAGCATTGCATTATGCATTATGCATTATGAATTATGAATTATTTTTACATTCCCGCGATATTCCTGACAACCCACCATATGAGAAAGGACGAAAGGAAAATGATCTCCGCAGCAGTGCAGCCGGTGCCAAGACGGTATTTCCCCGTTTTGATATAATGCAGCGAGGTATAGGCGAATACCCAGCCTGTAAAAACAAGTATCTCCGGAGCAAAGAGGTTGTAGCGTACCATTCCGGCAAAATCAAAATGCATGAAACATACCGAGGAATGTGTTATGCCGCAGCCGGGACATTTCAGCCCCGTTATAAGACGGAATACACAGGGTATCCTCCACCCCGTCAGCTTTATAAAAGCCGCATAAGAAAATCCTGCAAAGAAAAAAAGGGCTACCGCCAGGGCAACCCTTCCTATCCTTTTTTTAAGTTCTCTGTCCATCAGACGATTACTGTGCAGGAGCAGCGAGCTTGTTGATTTCGCTCTGAACAAGACCAACAAGTACGATCGGAATGATGAAACCGAGGATCATGTAAAGAACCTTGTTGTCTGTTGTAGGTCTTCCGCTTCTCATCTTGATGTTGTTGAGGTTCTGATCTGCATTCATGCCGAAAAGAAGGAAACCAACATACGGGAAAATAATGCAGAGAATAAGAGTTACAGTCGGATTTACGCCTGAACCTGACTGACCTGCATCCTCAAGCTCCTGTGCGGTCTTGTAAACCCAATACCAGCCATAGATACCACAAGTGATGATCGTGAGGATGATAACTGTTACTACGCTACGATTTGTAAGCATAAAAACAACTCCTTAAATATTATATTTTTATCGGATGACAGTAAATCCGCCGAATGAGTATTTAAGGAATAATATGCCTGAAACAATATAATAATACAGCTATCGGACGGAACCATCCGTTTTGATAGATCCGGTCGTTCCTCTTACGGGGTATTATTATTATGCTGCCCAAGCAAAATATTATCCTCATTTACGGCGATTCGGAGTAAAGACTCGGCGTTTGTTCGTTACCGGCGGACAAACGCTTTGTCACTTTACGATCAATCGATAAACCATCAGAATTATACAATATTTTTTATAGTTTGTCAATCTTACAATTGCACCATTTGCCAAATTTCAACAATTAAGCCATATCTATGCCGAAATTTGTACTATATTTTAGGTTATTTATTCAAGTATACAAAAACAGTTATCAAAATATGCAGGCTGAACAGCGGTGATCCGAAAATCTGCCCCTGTTCAGCCTGTAATTTTCCGTCCGGAATATCATTCCTGATTTTCTATCTTTAGAAGATATAGTTTATCCTTTGCCTTGAAGCCTGCTTTTGACCACAGCGCTACCGCAGAAGTATTGCCCACATGAGAATAAAGTACGGGGGTAAGCGAACGTTCTCTGATAAGACCGACTGCATATGCAGCCATCTTGTATCCGTAGCCCCTGCGGCGCATATCCTCACGCACAGCAATGGATTTGATACGGATATAATGCTCGGTGCTGCCTGCAAGAGCCGCATTTGCTATTATCTTTCCGTCCTTGACAAGAACATAAAGCTCGGTATTGAGATATTCCTCAAGCTTGCGCTCGAATTTTTCCTGCCAGCGGAATTCGTCCTTTAATGTTTCATAATACTCTCTGACCATAGCGCGGTGCTTTTCGTTATTCTTGTCTATACGGATTATTTCTTCACCCTCGCCAAGCTCCGCCGCAGAAGCGGTCTTATTGCCCGAAAAGGTATATACAGCCATGGAAAACTCGTCCTTGACTACATAATTGATCTCCAGCGTTGCAAGAGCATAAAGATCGGAAAAGGTTCCCGATACATCCTGTTTGAGATATATTTCTGCCCTCGGAACATCACATTCACGAAGGAAACGGCAGATATCTATAAGCTTATTGGTATCCTCCTTGATAGTTGATGAAGTCCACAGCCAGACCTTATTGCCCTTTTTCTCAATAAGAACGATCACGCTTTTGTGATCGGAATACATATCGTAATTACCTTCCGTCCTTGCAGTTTCTATCGAATTGAACATCAGGGAATCGGAAATATATTCCTTATTGCCGAATATCTTATCGTCACCCTTGATCCTTTCAAATACAGTAGCCATAGAAAAACCTCCCGAAAAAAATGCTGCCGCCGACTGGCAGCCGGAATAAAAGAAAATGCCGCTGTTAAACAAGTAGCTAAGCTCCAACAAGCTCGCTTGATCGGAGCGAGCGACGCAGTCAACAGACGTCGTGGAGCTTTAGCTCCTGCGGACATCTGTTATATACGGTATTTTCTTAATCACTAATATTCTATAACATTTAGCCGGATTTTGCAATATAAAATAATAAATTCATTACATTTTTATTACAGACCGGAAAAAAAGAGCATTTTCCGGTCATGATAAGTCTTTATTTCTTTTTCAGGATATGATATATTAATGTATATTACATAACGGAGGAACGATATGGAACTTTATGATACGTCAGAAAAACAGCAGCGCGCCCTGCTGGTAGGGATAGACACCGGAGAATACGACGCAGAAGGATCTATGGCGGAGCTGTATGAGCTTACGGAAAGCGCCGGAGCTGTACCCGTGGCTTCCGTCATGCAGAAAAGGGACAAGCCTGACGGAGCGACCTGCATAGGCTCGGGACGTCTGGAGGAAATAACCGATTTCTGCCGTGACAATGATATCGACTTTATTGTATTCGATACCGAGCTTACGCCGACCCAGATACGCAATATCGAACAGGCAACAGATGTACGAACGATTGACCGGACAATGCTGATCCTCGATATATTCGCCATACGCGCCCGTACCAATGAAGGAAAGCTGCAGGTAGAGCTTGCGCAGCTTAAATACCTGATGCCGAGATTGTCGGGAAAGGGGCGGGAAATGTCCCGTCTTGGCGGCGGAGTAGGCACAAGGGGGCCCGGTGAAACAAAGCTCGAAACAGACAAGCGGCATATCCGCAGAAGGATAGAAGCCCTAAAGGAAGAGCTTGAGCATATGACAAACCGCCGCGAACAGCTCAGGGCGCGAAGAAAAAAGGACGGTATCATTACCGTTGCGATAGTCGGATATACCAATGCAGGAAAATCCACGCTGATGAACACGCTCACTCAGGCAGGAGTTCTCTCCGAAAACAAGCTTTTCGCGACGCTTGACCCGACATCGAGGGCACTGAAACTGCCGAGCGGTATCTCTGTCATGATGATCGACACCGTCGGTCTTGTGCGCAGACTTCCCCATCATCTTGTCGAGGCTTTCAAATCCACACTGGAGGAAGCTGCTCTTGCGGATATCATTCTTAATGTATGCGACGCTTCCAGCGAGGAATACAAGCTGCATCTGTCGGTGACAAATTCACTCCTGAACGAGCTGGGCTGCGAAGGCAGACCGATAATCACCGTATTCAATAAATGCGACCTTGTCGGGAATCCGCTTGATCTGCCGAACGAAAAGGGCAGTGTGCGCATATGCGCCAGAAACGGCAGCGGAACTGATGATCTGCTGAGGTGTATCGAAGAAAATCTGCCGGTCAGACTAAGACATTATGATCTGCTCATTCCTTTCGACAAGGGATCGTTCCTGTCTGTACTGCGCGGTGCAGGGGCGCTGCGCAGTGAAGAATACACTGCCGAGGGCATAAGGGCTGACGCCGTAGTCGAAGAAACCATGTGGCACCTGTGCGACGAATATGCAATATGACCGCAAAGCAATGCTCCGACGGAGAGTTTCCGCCGGAGCTTTTTTTTTAAATACTTCAGATCAGTCTATCTTTGCAAATCTCGGCACCTGCTTGCCGTCTGCGTCTACATACTGATAGAATATTGCCGAGGGTCTTGCCCATACCTTGCCTTCGCCGCCGACTTCCTTATAGATCACTAACTCCTCGGAAGTTTCGCTGTCCTTTGCAAGGCATACAAATTCATATTCTCCGCCCTTAAAATGACGGTATCTGCCCGGTTCTCCGACTGCCGGAAGCGGCTCAGGCAGGATCTGCTCCTGTACTTCCTCCGCCGCAGGCGATGCTGTCTGAACAGGCTCCGTCTTTTCGCCGCCGTCCGGATACTCCGGAGCCTCACCGTTTGTCAGCACAAGTACTCTCGTTCCGTGCGCCGGAATATGGATATTCACATAATTTCCGTTTACATCATATGCGGTCTTGCCGTCATATACGTCATAAAGCTTTGTGCCGCCGTCGGTATTGAAACCGAGGTTGAAATCACTTGCCGAAAGATTCAGCGCAATATAGATCGTCTGATCCTCGAATTTGCGTTTGAATACAAGCTGCTCATTGCGGATAACGGTATTTTCAAAGCTGCCGTACTGCACAGCCTTGTATTTTCTGCGTATCGCTCCCAAACGGCAGACATGACGGTAAAGATCATTGTCTACGATATCCTTTACATCTACACACGGACGAAGCGGATAATCATGGTCGGTATTGTTCTTCATACCCTGTATCCCCCATTCGCTTCCGTAATATACGGACGGAACGCCGGGCATGAAATATTCCACACTGAAACAGTTTTTCAGGTTTTCCTGCTCCTTTACAGTGCTTGCAAGTCTGTTTACATCATGGTTGTCAACAAAGTTGTAGGTATAGATATTATGATAGATACCGCCGTTTGCAAACTGACGGTTGAGAGAATGTGCGATCTCAAAATAGTTATGATCGTTATGTGAGGAATATATTCCCTTGTAACATTCATAGTTTGTGCAGGAATCAAGAAGATCCGGATTTGCAAGTCTTGCATAATCGCCGTGAATGATCTCGCCCATAAGCCAGAACTGACTGTCTTTGCTCTTGCAGAAATGTTTAAGCTCCCTAAGGAAATCCTGATCCATGCAGTATGCAACATCAAGACGCAGACCGTCGATCCTGAACTTGTCCATCCACATTGCAACAGCATCAAATATATGTTTCTTTACGTCAGGATGGCGGAGATTCAGCTTTACGAGGTCATAATTGCCCTCCCAGCCTTCATACCAGAACGGATCGCCCCAGGGACTGTTTCCGCCGAAGTTGAGGTTCTGGAACCATGAGCAGTAGGGTGAGCCCTGCTTTTTATCCTGGATATCACGGAACGCCCAGAAACCGCGCCCGACATGATTGAATACACCGTCAAGAACGACGCGGATACCGTTCTCGTGGAGTTTCTCACAGATATGCGCAAAGCTTTCGTTATCGCCAAGACGATTATCAATATTATAATAATCGTTGGTATCATAGCCGTGAGTAGTGGACATGAATACAGGGCCGAAATATACGGCATTGACATTCATTTCCTTAAGGTGAGGAATAAAGTCGATCACCTTGTCAAGACGGTAAGCAAGCTTTCCGTCGTTGATGCGGGGCGCGCCGCAGAAACCCAGCGGATAGATATGATAGAATACAGATTCATTTACCCAATACATTCAAATTCTTTCCTTTCATGATAAAAAAATGCTTTTGTCCCTGCTTGTTCCAAGGGACAGCTTTATTATTATAGCATACTTCAACAAGAAAGGCAATAGTTATTTTTGTTTTTTCGTAGGTTTTAACCAAGGCACTTTTTATCCGTCACAAAAAGTGCAAAAAACGGAGATACCACATCAGAAAAATGTGATATCTCCGATCATATTATTACATAGGTTTAAGAACGCTGAGGAGTACGCCTGCCGCAACTGCGGAGCCGATAACGCCTGCAACATTCGGACCCATTGCGTGCATGAGAAGGAAGTTGCCGGGATTTTCCTCCTGACCGACCTTCTGTGAAATACGGGCAGCCATAGGAACTGCTGATACGCCTGCCGAGCCGATCAGCGGATTTACCTTTCCTCTTGTCGCAACATACATGAGCTTGCCGAAGAGTACGCCGCAGGCAGTTGCAAGACAGAACGCAAACAGACCAAGACCGATAATGCCTGCTGTCTGGAGCGTAAGGAATACCGTTCCTGTTGCAGTTGCGCCGACAGTCACGCCGAGGAAAATGGTTATGATATTCATAAGCTCATTCTGAGCCGTCTTGTTTATTCTGTCAACAACTCCGCTTTCCTTGAAGAGGTTGCCGAGCATCAGCATACCGACGAGCGGCGCTGCATCAGGCAGAAGCAGAGCGACGATAACTACAACGATTATCGGGAAAAGGATCCTTTCGAGCTTTGATACCGGACGAAGCTGACCCATAACGACCGAGCGTTCCTTCTTCGTTGTAAGCAGGCGCATGATAGGCGGCTGAATGATCGGAACCAGAGCCATATAGGAATATGCCGCGACCGCTATCGGGCCGAGAAGCTGAGGAGCGAGCTTTGTTGTTACGAATATTGCCGTAGGACCGTCCGCGCCGCCGATAATAGCGATGGAACCTGCCTCGGCAGGGGTAAAGATACCCATTACAGTCGCAATAATGAATGTAAGAAAAATACCGACCTGTGCCGCCGCGCCGAGGATAAAGCTCTTCGGGTTAGCGATAAGGGGGCCGAAATCCGTCATACAGCCGATACCGAGGAAAATAAGGGGCGGATAGATGCCGAGCTTTACGCCCTGATAGAGATAATAGAACAATCCGCCGTATTCGGTATGATTATAATATGTCACACCGTTTACTATCGTAGTCGTATAGGTTGCCGGATCAAGCTTTTTATCCAGCATCTGAGCCTCTGTCAGCAATTCCGTTGTCGGAAGACCCATGATCCCCGGGAACAGATTGACAAGACACATACCGAATGCGATCGGCAGCAGAAGGAGCGGCTCGAACTGCTTTTTTATCGCAAGATACATCAGAATAAAGGAAATTCCGACCATGACATAGTTTTCCCATGAAAGCTTACCGAAGCCGGATTCTTCCATCAGATGACAGATTATCTGCCAGAGCTGCTGTAATATTTCCATTGACTAACTTCCTTTCGTGATAATAGTTGTCAGAACGGTCTGGTATTATCGAGCGCACCTGCTCTCGACCATGCGGAGCGTGAAGCGCGCGCCTTTTTCACCGATCTGATCCTGTGTTTCTTTTCGCCGCATACAGCGTCTACCGCAGCAGCGATAACGGCAATTATTTCTCCGGGGATCTCCCCGTTGTCGTCATCAGTTCCAGCCGGCGCCGGCATTTCGGTTCTGACCGGTTCCGAAGGCATAACCACCACTTTTTTAGTTTTGTTTTCAGTCTTTTTCTTTTTTCCGGCATTCTGTATCGAGGTGATGATCTTACTGTATATCGTAACGACTGCGATAAGGATTATCAGCACCGAAAATACTACCACGAATCCGGCAAGAAGCAAAATAAAAGCCTGTGACAAATCACCCATTAATTTCCTCCTACCTTTCTTTTTCCGTTTTGCGCAAAAAACGCATATGTATATATTATAACTTAAACTGACGGGATTTTCAATCTGTAATTTGATGATTTTTACATTTTTCTTAAGGCAATACCGCACAAAGATAGTGCCGCAGATGCGCCGTCTATTTTTTCGTCAGATTGTGCAAAACGAGCGTAGTTAACCTGACGGTTATCAAGCGCAGAATGACGGAAAAAGAGTACCCCAAGGGCACTTCCTTCGGGCGCAACAGATGTGGTGCTAAGCTGCAAGGCGGTCTTTGTGCGGTGTTGCCTTAATAACGAATGAAATCTCCGTTTACGGTCAGAAACCATAAACGGAGAAAAATCTCATATATTTATATTAAACAAGGAGCTAAGCTCAAACAAGCTCGCTTGATCGGAGCGAGCGACGCACTCCACAATGCAAAAAGCCCGTGCGCTCCGCTTTTTCATTCCTCCGGAGCGTCCTTTTCAAAGCCGCAGCCGTCACTGCCGCAGAAAAGCTTGGGCTTTTTGCCCTTCTTTTTGAAGAGAACGGCGCCGCACTGCGGACATTTCTCAGCAACAGGCTCGTACCACGATACGAAATCACATTCCGGATAATTGGAACAGCCGAAAAATTGTCTGCCCTTTTTCGTATTCTTTACAATGACGTCGCCGCCGCATTTCGGACAGGGGACTCCGGTTTTGTTCACTATCTTTACGATATTCTTGCAGTCGGGATATCCGGAGCAGGCGATGAACCGCCCGTATCTGCCGTATTTCACGACCATCGGCTTGCCGCATTTATCACAGATAAGATCGGTCTTATCCTCGTCAAGAGTGATCTTGACGTCTTTCATATCCTCTTTTGCCTTTTTCAGCGTCTTGTCAAAATCACCGTAAAAATCGGTAAGAAGCTGTACCCATTCGTATTTTCCTTCTTCGACCGTATCAAGATTCTGCTCCATCTGAGCTGTGAATCTGACATTTGCGATCTTCGGGAATTTGTCCTCCATCAGCTCGGTCGAAACCTCTCCAAGCTCTGTCGGGATAAGCGTCTTTGCCTCACGCTTTACATATCCCCTCGTTGTTATCGTGCTGATCGTCGCAGCATAGGTGGACGGTCTGCCGATACCGTATTCCTCAAGCGCCTTGATAAGACTTGCCTCGGTATACCTCGCCGGCGGCTGGGTGAAATGCTGGTTCGGAACGATCTCCTTCGTTTTGAGCGGCATATCCTTTTCAAGAAGAGGAAGCTCCGATTCCTTTTCATCGTCCGCAACGTCCTTGCTCTCTACATAAAGGACGGTATATCCGTCGAAATCAACTACATAACCTGACGCCTTGAATATATAATCCTTAACGGCTATATCAGCCTGTGTGGTTTTCTGTACACATTCCGCCATCTGGCAGGCAATGAAGCGCTCCCATATAAGCTTATACAGCTTGTACTGATCGCTTGTAAGGCTGTCTTTCACACGGGAAGGCTCCATATCTATCATTGTGGGACGGATCGCCTCGTGACCGTCCTGAGCATTTGAACGGGATTTGAAATGCCTGTGTTCCTTGGGGACATATTTATCTCCCCATTTGCTCCTGATAAAGGCTTCTGCTGCGTCAAGAGCATCTTCTGAAAGACGGAGAGAGTCGGTTCTCATATAAGTGATAAGACCGACTGCGCCCATACCGTTGATATCAATACCTTCATAAAGCTCCTGCGCTACCTTCATTGTACGCTTGGACTGGAAGCCCAGTTTCCGCGACGCCTCCTGCTGGAGCGTTGATGTGATAAACGGCGGCGAGGGCTTTTTGCGGCGTGTGCCGTGCTTTACGCTTTCGACAACAGCCGTCTGATCTTTTATCTCATCAAGTATAGCCTGCGCCTGATCTCCGGTTTCGATCTTTATTTTACCGTTCCTGTCGCCATAGAATGATGCGGCAAATACCTTTCTGCTGCCCTTGGGAATGAATTTCGCATCAAGGCTCCAGTATTCCTCCGGCTTGAAGGCGCGGATCTTTCTTTCTCTGTCTACGATTATCTTTACGGCAACTGTCTGTACTCTTCCGGCGGAAAGACCCTTCCTTATCTTCTGCGAAAGGAACGGGCTGAGCTTATAGCCTACAAGACGGTCAAGTATACGGCGAGCCTGCTGCGCATTGACAAGATCAAGGTCGATCTTTCGCGGCGCGCTCATTCCCCTGCTCACGCCCGTTTTGGTGATCTCGTTGAAGGTCACACGGTTGCAGTCTTCCGTATCAAGACCGAGAAGATAAGCCAGATGCCATGAGATCGCCTCTCCCTCGCGGTCAGGGTCTGTCGCAAGATATACATAATCGCTTTTTTTGGCTAATTTCACAAGGTCGTCCGCAAGCTTTTCCTTGCCCTTTATTATTTCATATTTCGGCGCAAATTTCTTTTTTATATCCACGCTGAGTCTGTTGGGATTAAGATCCCTTATATGTCCCATTGATGCAACGACATCAAACCCGGGACCGAGATATTTCTTAATAGTTTTAGCCTTTGCAGGCGACTCCACTATCACAAGCTTGGACATTATGTTTCCTCCGAATTAATTATATTCTGACATACCTGCTTCCGGGGAGCTTTTTAACAAGACCGCTGATCTGAAGTTCTGTCAGGGCAGAAAGCACACTGCCGATCTCCAACCCCGTCTGCAGTTTTATATTATCCACATGAATCGGTGTTTCTGAAATTGTATCATACACCGAACAGGCGTTTTCTGTCAACTGCTCTGACGAAATTTTCTTTGATTTTTTTGTATCGGGCTGTTCTGTTTCGTCCTTTTGCTCAATTATCGGCTTATTTTTTTGTACATTTTGTTTTTTGTTTTTTTCAGATCTCTCAGTTCTTTTTTTTCTGACATTCTTGTCAGGCTTGACTCTCTCTTCTTTTTCGTCATATTCGTCAAAATTATTCAGATCGGGTATCCTGATCGGTCCGGGCTTTTTGGGTGCATCAGTATTCGCAGCGCTGTCTTTCCTTCCGAAAAGCCGATCAAGCTTTTCACGCGTAAAAGTATGCACTCCCTCGCCGGTATGCAGACGTTTTGTCAGATTGTCTATCTCCTTCAGACGGACATATTCAACAGAAGCGTTTGTGTTTTCGCATAGCTTGTATATATAGCTGCCACGCGGCTCAGGCTCCCCGTTGAGCGCTCTTTTGCGCAAAGCCCTGAGAAGCTCCATTTCTTCCTCCCGGTTCCCGGAATAAAATCTTCTGTTTCTGGAGAAAAGCTCAAGATGAACAAATCCGCCTTCATTATCGTCCCCTGTTTCCTCTGTTTCCGCTGTTTCTTCCGTTTCCTCTGTTTCCTCTGTTTCTTCCGTTTCCGCCGAAGAAACATCAGGAGCCTCCGGTTTTTCCGTCGGCTTTTCAGGCAGGGCGTCATCTTTTTCCGCAAAAATATCGGAATATGCCGTTTCCTCCTCAAACGGAAGAAGAAGCTGTTCCTCCGCAGCGACGCTCTCTCTGCCGTCGGCAGGATCATCGGAAA
The DNA here is from genome assembly GCA_902778175.1 of uncultured Ruminococcus sp. Classification (GTDB taxonomy): domain Bacteria; phylum Bacillota; class Clostridia; order Oscillospirales; family Acutalibacteraceae; genus UBA1213. The sequence goes on from CACYWT010000004.1 coordinate 17,255, forward strand.
AGAGTGAATATCCGTCAGGTACGGCAAGCTTTCTGCCGCTGTATGACGGAAGTATATAACCCTCCGCCTTGACCGCGAGCTTTTTATAAAAATCCGCAGCAAGGGCGGGATTAACGCTTTCATCTCCCGACTGCGGAAATATCTTTCCGTTATAGAAGGACAGAATATCCCTGTAAGTCAGGGCAGTTGCAAAGCCGGAACGTATCAGGTAATTTGTACCCGTTGAGAAAATGTGTCCGCAGCTCCCAGGAACAGCAAAGATCTTTCTTTTCTGGGAGATAGCGTATTTTACGGTAATAAGCGCGCCGCTGCCAAGTCCTGCCTGAACAACAAGCGTTCCGTCGGAAAGCCCGGATATGATCCTGTCTCTTATCGGAAAAGTAAACTTTGTTGGCGGATATCCCGGAGGATACTCAGAAATGATCGCTCCGCTGAGCGGAATATTGTCAAGCAGATATTTGCTGACCCTGCTTTGAAGTCTGTCTATACCGCAGGCGATCACACAGAGAGTTTTTCCTCCGGATTCGACGCAGCCCCTGTGAGCGAAAATATCTATCCCGTATGCGCCTCCGCTTACTATCACTGTATTATTCCGCGCAAGATCATATGCAAAATTATATGAAAGCTGCTTGCCTGTTTCATCGGGATTGCGCGTCCCGACAATTCCGATATGAAGCTCGTCCTCGGACGGAAGAGTCCCTGCCGTATAAATAACAACAGGCGGAGTCGGTATTGCGGCAAGACGGGCAGGATATCCGCTTTCACCGTAGCCTGTCGCCTTTATCCCAAGCTCTTGACAGCGTTCAAGAGTTTTTTCGCTGTAATCCATATCCTTTTGCAGAAGCTTTTCCATTTCGGATCCGGAAAAGATCCCCGACTCAAAAAGCGTCCGCTCGTCACAGCGGAATATTTTTTCCGCATCTCCGAATTTTTCAATTGCCGGGACAAGCTTTCTGCTGTCCGTCCCGAGGCATCTTTGCAGCCAGATCCAGTATACTGTTTTGTCTGTCAAGCCTGTTCACCACCATGCTCAAATAAATCTGTACATTAATATAGCCGCCGCGGCAGATGCGTTAAGCGATTCCGCTCTGCCCTTCATCGTTATCTTCACTCTCTTTGTGCAGACTCCGAGCGTTTCCTCACGAAGTCCGCTGCCCTCGTTCCCGATGAGCATTATTCCTCCCCCGGAGAAATCTACATCTTCAATATCCGATGCATTGCGCGGAGTAGAACCGTAGCAGGCTATGCCTGACGCGCATACCGATACAAGCGCAGCGGCAAGATCGGCGGTTATCATATACGGCAGTCTGAACACCGCGCCCATACTGCCGCGGACCACCTTCGGGGAAAAGATATCGCAGCAGTCGGCTGAAAGTATCACTCCGTCGGCGCCGAGCGCTTCGGCGGTACGGAGTATCGTTCCGAGATTTGAGGGATCCTGAATATTTTCAAGACCGATATATTTAGCTCCCGATCTCAGATCATGAAGTGTACCGCTCATATCCGCGCCTATCATGCACATAAAGCCCTGCGGAGTTTCGGTATCGGAAAGCTTTTTCATGAGCGCGTCGCTGATCTCCTCCGTTCTTTTAGCCGAAGAAGAAATAAGTCTGAAATCATCTTCATTTTTCACGGCAGCCGCAGAGGTATGCATAAAGCAGCGGATATCCGCGCCCGAAAGAGCCGCGTCGCGGCAAAGCCTTATTCCCTCGGCAATAAACATTCCGCTTTTCCGTCTTGTCCTTGCGCTGCCGATAAGCTTTGCAGCGTCTTTTATCAGAGGATTATCCTTTGCCGTGATCATAATTTTTTCGACCTCTTTCCGGAGTCTTTCAGTTTTTTTCTTATAAGCCTGACCGTTTCCGGGATATTCTTTCCGTCGGGTTCAATAATAATATCGGCATAATGCTCATAAAGGACAGAGCGTTCATCATAAAGTTCACGAAGCGTCTGACCCTCGCGGATAGCGACGCCGCGCTTTTTCAGGTCGCCGAGTCTTTTCCTTATGACCTTATAGGGCAGGCGTATATACACTATTGTTCCTATATCGGAAAGATGGCGCATTGCGTCCTTGCCGTAGACGACGCTTCCGCCCGTTGCGACAACTGTATTTTTCACATCTATTGAGGCATTGACTTCATTTTCGATCTTATTGAAGCCGTCGATACCCTCCTGTGCGATTATTTCGCTGAGCAGTCTGCCGTCAGTTTCCTGAATGATAAGATCGCTGTCGGCAAAGCGGAAGCCGAGTGTTTTTGCAAGAACCACTCCGACGGTACTTTTTCCGCAGCCGGGCATTCCGATCAATATAATATTATTTTTATTCATTGTCATTCCTCCGCATCTGTTATTTATCATATCACACTTTTCATAGAATAACAAGAACCCCGGAGCAGTTCATATGCTCCGGGGTGCAATGCGCCGGTTACAAGATTGTAGTTGAAATATGCCGAAAAAAATAATATAATTACAGTATGTATATTTCCGTATCGTGAGGTGAGGTTCATTGAGTGAGGAAAAATCAAAAAAGAAAAACAATATCGGTCTGACTGTTCTTATCCTCGGATTGATACTGCTTATAGCAGCAGTTCTCTCTTTCTTTATAATGAATCTCATTAACAATAAGTCGGATGATGAAAAAATATTTACAACCTCGTTTATTACCTCCGAGGTCGTTAAAAAAATGAATTACGATAATTTGTCCAAGATCACTTCCTCAAATATGAGTAAGTACTACGATATCCCTGATGATATAATCGAGGATTCATCACTTTATCTTTCTACACGCGCAGATAATTTCACCGAGATAGCCTGCTTCCGGCTGACAAGCAAGGATAATCAGGATAAACTGATCAAAATTATAAATGAATATATCAGCGATAAAAAGGCAACCTACAGCAAGGTAAATGATAAAGCTTACGCTATCGCAAATTCCGCTAAAACCGATATCTGCTACCCCTATGTATTCGTTGCGATCGCCCCCGACAGCGACGCTGCTGTTTCCGCCTTTGAATCTGTTATAGGCATTACCCAGAATGATAAAAAAACTCAGAACAAAAAAACTTCCCCTTGAAGTGATCAGAACTTCAAGGGGATAATTATTATTATTGGTTTCTCTTATTTGATAATGCTTACGCCGTCCATTTCCTCCGGCTGCGGAAGTCCCAACAGCTTGAGCATTGTCGGCGCGATATCAGCAAGTCTGCCGCCGTCACGAAGCTCGCAGGGATGATTGACAACAACAAAGGGAACCAGATTTGTTGTGTGCGCAGTAAACGGTTCGCCGTCCTCGTCGATCATTCTGTCGGCATTGCCGTGATCCGCTGTGATAAGAACAACACCGTCGAGCTTCTTTACAGCCTTGACGACCTGTCCAAGACAATCATCAACTGCCTCGACCGCCTTCACCGCAGCATCAAACACACCTGTATGTCCTACCATGTCGCAGTTTGCATAGTTCAGGATAATAACATCATATTTTCCGCTTTCAATGCGCTCGAGAACATTCTTCGTGACCTCATATGCGCTCATTTCGGGCTGGAGATCATATGTAGCTACCTTCGGGGACGGGATAAGGCATCTGTCCTCGCCCTCGCTTACAGCCTCGACGCCGCCGTTGAAAAAGAATGTTACATGAGCATATTTTTCCGTTTCGGCAATTCTGAGCTGTGTAAGACCCTTCTGCGAAATGTATTCTCCGAACATATTCGTAAGCTTCTGGGGCTTGAAAGCGACCTCAACATTGGGCATCGTCGCATCATACTGAGTCATGCAGACATAGTTGAGCGGGAAGAAACCGTTTCTTCTCTCAAAGCCGCTGAACTCGGGATCAACAAATGTACGGGTGATCTCTCTTGCCCTGTCGGGACGGAAGTTATAGAAGATAACGCTGTCGCCGCTTTTGATCACAGCATTTTCCACGCATACGCAGGGAATAACAAATTCATCAGTTACGCCGTCCTCATATGACTTAGTGATAGCCTCGACTGCATCCGCCGCCTTATTGCCCTCACCGTAAACAAGAGCAGCATAAGCCTTTTCCACACGGTCAAAGTTATTATCTCTGTCCATAGCATAATAGCGTCCGGAAATCGTAGCTATCTGACCAAGACCGATCTCTTCGAGTTTAGCCTGACACTGCTCTATATATTCCTTTGCGCTTGAGGGCGGAACATCTCTGCCGTCAAGGAAGGCATGGATATATACATTCTTTACGCCCATTGTCTTTGCCATTTCCACAAGGCCATAGAGATGTGTATTATGGCTGTGTACTCCGCCCGGAGAAAGCAGACCCATGAAATGCAGAGCCTTGCCGTCCTCTGCGGCATTTTTCATTGCGTTTACAAGAACCTCATTTTTGAGGATACTGCCGTCCTTGATTGCCTTTGTTATCCTCGTCAGTTCCTGATAAACAACGCGGCCTGCTCCGATATTGGTATGACCGACCTCGCTGTTGCCCATCTGACCGTCCGGCAGACCTACGTCCATGCCTGAAGCGGCAATAAGTCCCCACGGATTTGTGGAAAGAATATTTTCAAGATTCGGCTTATTTGCAGTGCGTATAGCATTGCCGTAATTTGTTCCGATACCGAAGCCGTCCAGTATCATAAGTACCAAAGGTTTTTTCATATTATTTTTCACCCTTTGCTTTTTTCTTTATAAAAAACCATGTGCCGAGTGTCAATATACCATTGAGCAGAAACTGAAACACCCACATACAGAGTGCTAAGCAAAAAACAACGGCAATACAAACATAGGGCATATAAGCCACCCATACACCACTCTGCCACATTTCACCGTTCATAAAGCTTTCCTCCTGCGGTGCTTATCACTTACTTGCTTCTTCAAGGAGTACGCCGAAATCAGCAGCCTTGAGAGATGCGCCGCCGATAAGTCCGCCGTCAACATCTGTCTGAGCGAGAAGCTCTGCGGCATTCTTCGGATTCATGGATCCGCCGTACTGGATAGTTACAGCGTCAGCCGTTGCCTGATCGTAAAGCTTTGCAAGAGTAGCGCGGATAAATGCACAAACCTCCTGTGCCTGCTCTGCGGTAGCTGTCTTGCCTGTGCCGATAGCCCATACCGGCTCATAAGCAATTACTGTCTTTTTGATATCCTCAGCACTGACGCCTGCAAGATCAAGCTTTACCTGTCTGGAGATAACCTCCTCGGTAATGCCTGCCTCTCTCTCTTCAAGAACCTCGCCTACACAAACGATGGGCTTGAGTCCTGCTGCAAGAGCCGCCTTTGTTCTGAGGTTTACTGTTTCGTCAGTTTCACCGAAATACTGTCTTCTTTCGCTGTGACCGATGATAACGTATTCAACGCCGATCTCTGTGAGCATTGCTGCGGAGATCTCGCCTGTGTAAGCGCCGCTCTCCTTGAAATGTACATTTTCTGCGCCGACCTTGATATTTGTACCCTTTGTCAGTTCAACTGCTGTTTCAAGGTTAGTAAACGGTACGCAGATAATAACGCCGCAGGTGGCATTTGCTGCGATGGGCTTCAGTTCCTCGATAAGAGCCTTTGCCTCGGGGCGGGTCTTATTCATTTTCCAGTTTCCTGCAATAATAGCCTGTCTGAGTTCCTTGTTCATTGTAAACTTCTCCTTTTTATTATTGTGAACCTCTATTGAAATAACGGGGAGGGCGCCGCCCTACCCCGTCATCCTTACGCTGTTTATGAATTATTCCTTTTCGTTGAGGCAAGCGATACCCGGAAGTACCTTACCTTCGAGGAATTCAAGGGATGCGCCGCCGCCTGTGGAAATGTGGGTCATTCTGTCAGCATAGCCGAGCTTCTCTACTGCTGCTGCGGAATCGCCGCCGCCGATGATGGAGATAGCACCGCTCTCAGCAACTGCTTTTGCAACGGAGATAGTACCCTCTGCAAACTTCTCCCACTCGGAAACGCCCATAGGACCGTTCCATACAACTGTACCTGCACCCTCAAGTGCCTTTGCGAATTTCTCTCTTGTCTTGGGGCCGATATCAAGACCCATCCAGTCAGCCTCGATCTGATCTGACGGAACTGTCTTAGCCTCTGTATCCGGCTTATATTCCTTACCTACTACCGTATCCTCGGGAATAAGGAAGTTAACGCCCTTATCCTTAGCCTTTGTCATGATATCCTTGGCAAGCTCTACCTTGTCAAGCTCGCAGATGGAAGTACCTGTGCTGTAGCCGAGAGCCTTCATGAAGGTATAAGCCATACCGCCGCCGATGATAAGGGTATCTACCTTATCGAGGAGGTTGGTGATAACGCCGATCTTATCGGAAACCTTTGCGCCGCCGAGAATAGCAACGAAGGGTCTTTTGGGATTTGTAAGAGCGCCGCCCATAACGGTGATCTCCTTCTGGATAAGATAACCGCATACAGCCGGGAGATAATCAGCAACGCCTGCTGTTGAAGCATGAGCTCTGTGAGCTGTGCCGAATGCATCGTTTACATAGATCTCAGCAAGAGATGCAAGCTCTTTTGCAAATTCGGGATCGTTCTTTTCTTCTTCCTTATGGAAACGAACATTTTCTATAAGCTCAACCTCGCCGTCCTGGAGAGAAGCAGCGATGCTCTTTGCGCTTTCGCCTACAACATCGGAAGCCATCTTTACCTCAAAGCCGAGAGCCTTTGAAAGATAAGCTGCTACCGGTGCAAGAGAATACTTCATATTGAATTCGCCCTTCGGACGGCCAAGATGTGAGCAGAGGATAACCTTTGCCTTATTGTCGATAAGATACCTGATTGTTTTGAGAGCCTCGTCAATTCTCTTAGGATCGGAGATATTGCCCTCGCCGTCGAACGGTACGTTGAAATCGCAGCGAACAAGTACCTTCTTGCCGGCTACATCAATATCTTCAACGGTTTTCTTGTTAAGATAGTTCATTTTACTTACATTCCTTTCTGTGCAGAGCCGCATACATATGATATACCGCACTGCGCTGTCAATTTGTGTCAGCTGCATCGCGGACAAATATCCACAATGATATACTGCACTATCATATATATTTTAACCTATTTTGTAGAATTTTTCAATAGGTAATAATAATTTAATTATGCATTTTATTTAAATTTGCTCCGCTGCATCAGAACAGTGACAGCTTTACAATAGTTTTCGGTGAAACTGCGCCGAGTATACCGTCCATATCCTTGATCGCAAATGACACATAATTGTCGGGATTGTCATAATCCTTTGAAACGCCGTCGTCCTCATACATCATGTATTCGATATTGTCATCAGTGAAGGCGATTATCTCAAACATCGAGGTGTCAAGCTTATCGGTACACTGTGCTGTACGGCACAATGGGAGCAGCTTATTGCGGCGTACAAATACCGGTACTTCATTTACTGCTGCCTGAACAAAATGCATACCCTTCTTCATTATCTGATATCTGCGGACCGACGATGATTTGAATACAACGAGCAGCATATCTTCGGGAAGATATACATATCTGCCGATCGCATTCTGTTCATAGACCGGAGCTATCATTATGCTTTCTCCGACAAGAAGCTGATCTTCAACTATCCTTGCAAAGCTGTCGGACGGATATTCAAACGACAGCGGCTTGAACATCATATCATTGTTAAGACAGGCTTTCATATATTCGCTGTAAAGATAAGGTATAAGGCTGTAACGAATGGAAATAATGCTCCTGAAATCCTCGGGATCCCCGAAATTGTAACACTCCTGCTTTCTCGTTCCGAGCGCGCTGTGGTTGCGCATAAGCGGAGTGAAGATCCCGAATCCGAGCCAGCGCATGAGCAGATCGCTTGTGCAGTTGCAGCCGAATCCTCCAAGATCGGCTCCGCTGTAAAGATATCCGCACATATTCAGCGACGGCATCATCTTGATATTCATAAGAAGATGCGACCACCATGACTGATTATCTCCCGTCCATATGCCGCCGTAACGGTGACTTCCGATATAGGACGCCCTTGAGAAAAGCAGCATACGCTTGTCAGGCGCGATCTGATCAAATGCCTCGCCTGCCGCCCTCGTCATATTTGCGCCGTAAAGGTTATGTACCTGATCGTGGCGGACTATTCTTCCGTCCATATTATGATAGAAGCTCTCGTAATCCTTCATATTATTGGAAAGACCGAGGATCTTATCCTTGAATTCAAAGAACTTGCCGGGATCGTTGGTATTGAAATCAAAGGAATCTACATAATCCTTGAATTCCTTAACGCCGTCCTCGGTAAAGAACATTGCCGGCTCGTTCATATCATTCCAGAAGCCCTCGATACCCATATCGGTGAGGAGCTTGTATTTTGAACCGAACCACATTCTTGCTCCGCTGTTCATAAAATCGGGGAAATGTGTTCTTCCCGGCCAGACAGCGGCAACAAAATCCGTCCCGTCGCCCTTTTTGCAGAAAAGCTGATACTGTCTGCCTTCTTCGTAAATATCATAACCCGGCTCTATCTTTACTCCGGCGTCGATTATCGGAACAAGTCTTATGCCCTGATCGCGCATTTCCCTGACAAAGCCCGGGAAATCCGGAAAGCGTTCCTCACTCACCGTGAAATCCTTGTAGCCGTCCATATAATCAATATCAAGATATACGGCGTCAAGCGAGATACCGTTGTCGCGATGATTCTTTACGACCTTGCGGACTTCATCTTCATTCATATAGCTCCAGCGGCTCTGCTGATAACCGAAAGCCCATCTCGGAGCAATATAGCTGCGTCCGATCATCTCTCTGAACTGCTTTACGATATCATAGGCGCTCTTTCCCTCGATGACGTAAATAACGAAGTCCGGACAAGTCAGCTCGATATTAAGCATATTATAAGCCGTATAGCCGATATCGAATTTAACATCTGATGCGCAGTCAACAAAGAAACCAACGCTGATCATTCCGGTAACGACAATGAAATTATGAGCGCCGTAAAGCGCCTGTTTATCCTCTGTCTGATCGGGAACATCTGTACAGAAGCCGTGATATATACCGCCTCTTTTATTCAGACCGCGCGCAGCCTCACCAAGACCGTATACTATATCGTCATTTTCCATTGAATAATTGAAAATGATCTTTCCGCCCATTTCCAGCTCAGTAAGATACTGGATACCGCCTTCGCTCGGCTCGATATCTGCAACTACCGCGTTAGTTGGTATCGGATTGCCGTATACATATTTTTTTATCATGCCGGACCCTCTTTCTTTTTCAGGATTTGTGATACTTTTATTTTACCACATACGGATCAAAATATCTACCTCTTTTTTAACAATTTTGTAACTTTTTTTCTGTTTTATCCGCGCTTACTGCCTGTAATTCCTGTCCTCCCCGCGGATAAAAGCGATCATTTCCTCTCTTCCCTCGTTTGAAAGGGGGAAAACTCTTTCGTTCACGATCTCATCACGGCTTTTTTCGTAACAGTATTCCCCGTGCCAGATCTTCACTGTCATTGTTTTCTCCTTAACATCGGGAATTATTATATAATGAAAAAGATAATTACATTCCGTATAATCATTATCATTTTCAAACCACATTATTTTGGGAAGTTCTTCACAAAGCATAGGATCCTTCTTTCTATAAAAATTACGCCCGAGCAGAGCCCGAGCGTATATTTTCATTTTATTGATCAGAGAGCAGCCTTTGCCTTCTCAACGAGTGCTGTGAAAGCCTCTGCATCTGCTATTGCGATCTCGGAGAGCATCTTTCTGTTGAGAGTGATGCCAGCCTTTTTAAGACCGTTCATGAATGTAGAATAGTTGATGCCGTTTGCCTTGCAGCCTGAAGAGATACGGGTGATCCAGAGTCTTCTGAAATCGCGCTTTCTCTGCTTTCTGCCGATATAAGCATAGTTGCCGCTTTTCATAACGGCTTCTTTAGCCATCTTGAAGTGCTTGCTCTTTGCACCCCAGTAACCCTTAGCGAGCTTTAAAACCTTTTTTCTTCTTTTGCGTGTTGCCAACGCACCTTTTACACGAGCCATCTGATTATACCTCCGATTATCTTATGTTGTTTGTCGGTAAATGCCTACGATTATTTGTAGGGGATCAGCTTCTTGATTGCTGCAACATTTGTCTTATCCGCAGCAACGGTCTTTCTCAGACCTCTCTTACGCTTTGTAGTCTTTTTATTAAGTATATGGGACTTGTTAGCGTGTGCACGAATTACCTTACCGTTCTTAGAGAGCTTGAAACGCTTTTTAGCTCCGCTGTGTGTCTTAATCTTTGCCATAATTAAGAACCCTCCTTTTATTTTTGATATCCGGTTTTATTCCGGTTTATATACAACATCCCGAAAGGGCTGTGTACTGATTAATTAATTACATCTGTCCGGGATCGGACGGCTTATTGAGATTGACCACCGGCTGATCCGGATCCTGCCGGAACTGCTTGTCGTTATTAAAATTCTGCTGAGGAGCGCCTCCAAAATTCTGCTGAGGAGCGCCTCCGAAGTTCTGCTGAGGAGCGCCGAAGTTCTGCTGAGGAGCGCCGAAGTTCTGCTGAGGAGCGCCGAAGTTCTGCTGAGGAGCACCGAAATTCTGCTGAGGAGCGCCGAAGCCCTGATTATACGGCTGCGGCGGCATAGGATTGCCATACATCGGCCGGATCGGCATCGGACCTCTCGGGTGCTTATCGGGAATACTGACTGCCGTTGTAACTATCAGTACGATTGAAAGCAGCCACATTCCTATGCTGCCTATTCCGACTTCAACGCCTTTGGTATCGGCTGCTGCGACAAATGTGATAAACGTATAGAAAGCAATTATAAGGTTTGCAATTATCGTTGAAACGAGTGATCCGACTCTTGCGCCCTTGGAATTTGCGCCGAGAGCTTCCATAAGAATAACAAGAAAAGCGTCAAGCGCAACGGTACCAAAAAGAAAGCCGAATACATTTGCTATTGTCGAGAAATCGCCGCCGAGAGCCTTGGCGACCTCACCCAATCCAAAAACTATCTGGAACAGCGAAACAGATTCCGTATAGGATACGCCGTAAAGCGAAGCTTTACCGATAAGGTACGGCAGAAACATACAAACGCCCATCAAAACTGCCACTATGATCGAGGCAATAGCTGCGCCGCCGATCTTGTTAGAAGTATTCTGTACAGGAGCCGGAGGGAAATATCCTCCCTGCATAGGAGGCTGCGGAAAACCGTTGCCCTGCTGATTATATCCGGGCTGACCGTTGAAACCATTGTTCATTTTTAACGCCCCTTTTTTTAACTCTTTTATTTTGTCGGTCTCGGAGCAAGGAACATCAGCATATTCCTTCCTTCAAGCTTAGCCGGCTTTTCGACTACAGCAAATTCACTGCAAGCCTCCGCGAATTTCTTCATGATTTCTGTTCCAAGCTCAGGGTGACCCATTTCACGTCCGCGGAAACGGATAGAAACCTTTACCTTATCGCCGCCCTTGATGAATTTCTGGGCATGGTTAAGCTTGGTATTGAAATCGTGAGTGTCAATATTGAGAGAAAGACGGATCTCCTTGATATCTACGATCTTCTGGTTTTTCCTTGCCTCTTTTTCTCTTTTAGCCTGTTCAAAGCGGTATTTGCCGTAATCCATGATCTTGCATACCGGCGGCTGAGCCTGAGGAGCGATCTTTACAAGATCGAGGTTTGCTGCCTCTGCCATTGCCAGCGCCTTTGAGGACGGCATTATACCGAGCTGAGCTCCGTCCGCACCTATCACGCGGACTTCCTTGTCGCGGATCTCGTCATTGATCTGATTATCTTGCCTGCTAATGTTAAAGCACCTCCAAAATAATATAAAAAGCACGGGCGATCGTCGGTCGTCCGTGCAATAAGCGCATAATTATCCCCGAAAGGGAAACATCTTACTCCTATTGACCCGTAACGGACGTTACCATACAGGTGAAAGCCTTGCTTTTCTTTGTTTTTACCTTAATACTATATCATCTTTTCATGCTCTTGTCAAGCACTTTTAAAAAAATGTGGAAAGTGGAATTGATGTGAAATTTTCCGTGCACGGCGCGAAAAATTTAAATATAATATGATAAACTCAACTTTTTACGATAATCGTTAGTACTGTGAAAATATCAAGATATTATATTAGCTGAACTAAGAACATATTGAGTAAATTTACTTTTTTTTGATAAATGCAGATACAAGCGCAGAATATATTACCGCATAAACGATCAATCCTATTATTCCGATAAGAAATGCAGCCGTAATATTCAGCATAAAGCTGAATGTGACAGCTACCACATAAAGACCTATATAGATCATGCTGAACAATCTGATCCCGGCATTTCTCTTTTTATTTTTCGGAGAGAAACTGTCTTCCTCAAGAATACAGTATATATTCCTGAGCCTGATTATCCCGAAGGGCAGCAGGAAAGCACCTGCCGAAAATAAAATATCGGCAATTGTCCAGAGCACAAAATACTGTACATCAATATTCGCATAATTTTCTTTATTATTATAGATCACAGCTGTTACCAGTGCACATACAGAAAGGAATATGCCGAAAACAATACATATTATACCGGCAGTTTTCATAATACGGTATTTTTTGCCGTGTTTCTTCAGATTATCCTCGGCTATGCCTGCGCCTCCGTATTCAAGAGCAAGGGGCTGAACTTTTATAGGGGAGTATTTTTTATCCAGAGCATAAACCGAAATAAGCGCAACCAATCCGGCAGCAAGCAGCACTCCGACTGTCACGACCGACAAAATACCGTCATCAAAACGCAGGATAAGAACTGCCACAGCCGGACAGATCATTATGCAGGCGAATGCTGCGCACATTATAAGCGAGGAAAGGTTCGTTCTTTTAAAATAATCGGTAACATCTCCGATAGACATTTCTATTGTATCCTCATCATCAATCTTTTCTCCGGCAGTTTCCGTTTCCTGCGGTTTATTGTTATTATCGGGCTGTTCAATCTCATCTTTAATAAGGTAATCTGTACTTACTCCGAAGAACTTACTTATTTTGATTATTTTTGTCAGATCGGGAATACTTTGTGCACTCTCCCATTTTGAAACAGACTGTCTTGACACCCCTATCTCATTTGCAAGATCCTCCTGTGACATTCCATTCTTTTTTCTCAGCATGATAAGCTTATCGGCAAATATCATAATGATTCTCCTTTCATTCCGGCGTATCGCCATGTTTTTGATAACAGAATCATACCATCCGCCCCCGAAAAAGTCTATCAATCGGACTTGGAAATCTGTCAACCGGCAGTTGCAACCGCTTTACAATGCGCCGGCGCAGTGCCTGCGCTCCCAATTCGCGCCGGCGTGCCGCCGGTGTCCATTCGCGTTGGTTGCTTCGCTCTGAGTACAAACCGAACATTTATCAGTCGCGGTTGTTACATACTGACAATCGCTAGTTAAGAATCCGATATTTACACGGAGCGAAGCGGAGTGTGACAACAATTGCACATTGCACATTGCTAATTCAATTAATGGCATTGTGCGAAACAGTCTTCGCCGTCGCAGGGAACTTCGTCACTGTCCTCCGCAAGTGCGGCTTTTATCATTATCGCACATTCAAGGCGTTTCTTTTCCAGCTCGCACGAAGTCTTATGCGACTTCCTTATATCTCCCTCATACTGGAAATTGTTGGCATTGCAGCCGCCTGAGCAGTAGAATTTAGCCCAGCAGTCCTTGCAGTTTTCCTTGCTGTAGACATTTGCTCTTGCAAAATCCTCTTTCATTGCGGTATTGAATGTCCCGTCATGCAGATTTCCCATTCTGAACTGCTCCATACCTACAAACTGGTGGCAGGGATAGATATCACCCTGAGGGGTAACGGCAACATATTCGTTTCCGCAGCCGCAGCCGCGCAGACGCTTGATAGCGCAGGGTCCCTGATCGAGGTCGATCATGAAATGGAAGAAATTGAAATATTCTCCCTTTCTGCGGGAATTGATTATAGTATCCGCAAGCCGTTCATATTCCTCAAAAACCCTCGGAAGATCCTCGTATTTAATGGAATAATCAAGCTTGGGGTCGGATACGACAGGCTCGATGGAAAGCTGGTCAAAGCCAAGCTCCTTGAAATGGAGAACGTCATTGGTGAAATCGAGGTTATACTTTGTAAATGTACCTCTGATATAATAATCCTTGTCGCCTCTTCCGGCTACAAGCTTCTGATATTTCGGAACGATGATATCATAGCAGCCCTTGCCGTTGGGAGTAACTCTCATACGGTCGTTTACTTCTTTTCTTCCGTCAAGGGACAAAACGGCGTTGTTCATCTCGCGGTTGATATATTCCGTCTTTTCGTCGTCAAGCAAAAGTCCGTTGGTTGTGATAGTGAAACGGAAATTCTTGTTATATTTCTTCTCGATGCTTCTTGCATATTCAACCGTCTGCTTTACAACGTCAAAATTCATAAGCGGCTCTCCGCCGAAGAAATCCACCTCCAGATTGCGTCTTGTTCCGGAGTTGGCAATAATGAAGTCTATCGCCTTCTTTGCAGTTTCAAGAGGCATAAGGCAGCGTCCCTGACCGAAATCGCCCTTTGCTGCAAAGCAGTATTCGCATCTGAGGTTGCAGTCGTGGGAAATATTTATGCACATGGATTTTATCGGAGCCTTTGTCATCATTCCGGCAAACTGCTCGTAATCGTCCGGCGCAAAAAGCAGACCGTCCTTGTATATCTCATACAAAGCCTGATAGGTATCGGCGATCTCTTCTCTGTCGTATTTTTCACCGAGAACAGCATAGACCTTTTCATCGGGCAGTTCTTCCATTTTTTCTGTTTCCTCAATGATGCCGAGGATATCATAAGCGCAGTCGTCAAGCAGATGTACCGCGCCGCTGTGAACATCAAGACATATATTGTATCCGCCGAGTTTATACTTATGGATCATTCTTTTCTTTCCCCTTTAAACAAGCTTTACTAATATCATGTAATCATAAATAAAGGGCGGACAATAATCCGCCCCTTATCGTTCTTTCAGAGAAATCACTTCTCACACTTCTGGTTAGCTACTGTACAGGAAGTCTTACAAGCAGACTGGCAGGATGCCTGGCACTCGCCGCAGCCGCCCTTTACGGCAGATTCCTTGAGGTTAGCCTTATTAAGAGTTTTAATATGCTTTTTTGTCATCAGTATCACCCTTTCCGGTAAATTTATCATCAGTTATATTTTAACACAGTTTGTCCGCAAATTCAAGGGGGTTCCCTGAAGCAAAACAAAAAGCAGCATCATCTTTTTCTTTTTCTTTTTCGTTTTCTTTTTCCGCCGACGCCGATCACTCCGCCGGCTGCGCCTGCCGTAAGCATCACTGCCGCCCTGAGCAGACTTACCGCCCCGGGGGTATTACCCATTATCAGGTTCACGGCGATTATCAGAAGAAACATCATCGCTCCGCATACCGCGCCGGTCATCATTCCTGCGCTGCGGCTGAGCCTTGCCGAGATGAACCCTCCCGCAAACGCGCCTGCGCAGGCACAGACAAGTCCTGCCGCGATAACTGTGTTCTCTCCTGCGGACATTGTTTTCAGCATCAGCAGAGAACCCAGTGCGGTAAGCATCATAAGCGCCGCAGTACCGCCCAGCGCGCCTGCCGCCGCGGAAAAAAGCTTTCGTTTTACTTCATTCATCAGCTCAACCCCAACCATATATTTTATACAGTATATTCGGGGTCTGCCGTTTTAATGACAGGGGACAGAGGATCAATCCTCGTTCTCGTCATCATTTTCTTCCTTGGAAAGCTTGACAGTCTTTACTTCGTCGTTTTTATCTTCCTTGGAATTTTTCTTTTTCTTATCTTCCTTCTTAGGCTGCTTTTCAGGTGTATCAACGGAGCTGATCGCCCATTTCTTGAAACGGATACGGGTCTTGTCGCTGCCTGTTTCGATAACGATAGTTTCGTCCTCATCGCGCACTGCGATTATCCTGCCGACGATACCGCCGATAGTAGTCACATCATCACCGATCTCTATACTGTTGCGAAGAGCCTCTTCTTCCTTCTGCTTCTTTTTCTGGGGACGGAGAATTATAAAATACAGCGCCACAAAAATAAGGATCCAGAAACCGAACATACCGAAGGTCATCAAGGGGTTTCCGCCCTGCTGAGCTGCTTCCTGCAAAAACATTAAATTCATTTTCCCTTTTCCTTTCTGATATCAAATGTATAAACAAATATAATTATATCAGCTTACCGATAATACCGCAATTGTCATAATTTATATTCTCTTATCAAGAATTTCACGGTATTTAGTATAAAATTCCTCAAATGTTCCTTCGTCAAGGCTTTCCCTTATGCGCATGAGCAGCGTATTATAGAACCAGATATTATGCATTACGCACAGGCGCATCGCAAGCATTTCTCCGCTTTTGAACAGATGACGGATATATGCCCTCGTAAAATTGCGGCATACAGGACAATCACATTCCTCATCAAGCGGAGCCTCGTCAAGGGAATATTTTTCATTCATCATATTGCGTCTGCCGCTCCATGTGAATATATTCGCATGACGGGCATTGCGCGTAGGCATAACGCAGTCGAAAAGATCAATCCCCCTGTGGACAGCCTCAAGAATATTGACAGGCGTTCCCACGCCCATAAGATAGCGCGGCTTGCCGGCAGGCATATGCTCCCCGACGACATCAAGTATATGATACATCTGCTGCGCAGTTTCGCCCACTGCAAGACCTCCGACAGCATATCCGTCAAGATCAAGCTCTGCGATTCTTTTCATATGGCTGATCCTCAGATCGTCATAGGTAGAGCCCTGATTTATTCCGAAAAGAAGCTGTTCGGGATTTATCGTATCCTCGCGGCTGTTCAGCTGCTGCAGCTTATCGCGGCAGCGAACGAGCCAGCGGTAGGTCCTGTCGCAGGAATTTCTGGTATATTCGTATTCCGCAGGGTTTTCGATACATTCGTCAAAAGCCATAGCGATAGTCGAGCCGAGGTTTGACTGGATCGTCATGCTTTCCTCCGGTCCCATAAAAATACGGTGACCGTCAATATGAGAAGCGAAGGTAACGCCCTCCTCCTTTATATTGCGCAGCTTTGCGAGGGAAAAGACCTGGAATCCGCCGCTGTCGGTAAGGATAGGACCGTCCCATCTTGTGAATTTATGCAGTCCCCCGAGCTTTTTGACATTTTCGTCACCCGGCCGAAGATGAAGATGATAGGTATTGCAAAGCTGTACCTGACAGCGCAGTTCTTTCAGATCGAAAGCGGAAAGCGCTCCCTTGATCGCGCCGCAGGTCGCAACATTCATAAATGCCGGAGTCTGCACAGTACCATGTACGGTCGTAAATTCTCCCCGTCTTGCATTACCCTGCTGTTTGATAAGACGGTACATTATTCTTCTCCGTCTTTATCGCCGGATCCTTCTGTTTCGGCAGATTCAGCAGCCTCGGCAGCTTTTTTCGCAGCAATAGAGCGCTTTCTGTCGTCCGCGGTGGTAAAGTCGAGGGGATTGTCGTCCTTATCGACAAGAGCCGTCATCTCATTGTCATGGAATACGGCAAGTGTTCCTACGGGCATCTGGAGTACGCGGAGAGCTTCTCCTCTGAATTTCATAAGCTCGCTTGTCGGAACGGTAACAAACTCATCATTCTCATGCTGACCCTCACGCTCGTCATTGAGCAGACCGAAATACCAGCCCGAATCACCGTTCTTTGCAGGCTCGGTACGGTTCATATATACATCGGGAGCGTCAACTGCTTCCTTGAGTACAAGTATGGTATCGGAATAAAGCGTCGGCTCGGGTCTTTTTACATTTGCCTTCATATTTGTATCCACCTGCATATTCTGGATAACAAGAGCGTCGGAGCAGTCATCTGTACGAAGCTGCGAAGGATTATTCTTATAATCCGGAGTCTGAACTACATAGTAAGAAAAATTCTTATCTGTTCTCTTGCTGAGAAAATATCTTGCCCAGCCGTAATTGAGAGCAAAATTCGGATTGAAGATATTTGTCTTTTCGCTGACCATATTAAGCGTTCTGAGAACTGATGTTGCAGCATGCTTCAGCGGATAATTTGTATAGAGCTTGACTTTCTTGTTGTTTATCTCTGCTTCAAATATATACATTACTGATTTCTCCTTTTTTATAAAATACAGCATTATAACAGACGTCTGTTGACTGCGTCGCCCGCTCCAATCAAGCGAGCTTGTTGGAGCTTAACTCTTTGTTTAATTTTATACCATAATATATTCGGTTGTCAATAGGCAGACTTGCTTACAGGACGACAAGCTCCTTCGGCATTGTTGCCAGATTTATGCAGCCCTCTGACGTCACCGAAACCATATCTTCTATACGGACGCCAAATTCTCCGGGAAGATATATTCCCGGTTCTACGGTAATGACCATTCCGCTTTGCAGTACAGTTTCGTTTTTCGAGGAAACAAACGGCTGCTCATGTATTTCCAGACCGACTCCGTGTCCCGTCGAATGACCGAAACAGCCTTCAAATCCGGCATGATATATGTATTCACGCGCCGCCTTGTCAACATCACAGCATTTCACTCCGGCTTTCACCGAATCAAGAGCAAGCTGCTGAGCCTGCCGCACGACACTGTATATCCTCTTCTGCTTATCGCTGACAAAGCCGTATGCATATGTCCTCGTCATATCGCTGTGATATCCCTGATACAGAGCGCCTATATCAAAGGTGATAAAATCGCCGGGCTTTATGCGGTTATCTCCCGGAACACCGTGGGGCATCGACGTTTTCTGACCGGCTATTGTTATCAGGTCGAAGGATATCCCGTCCGCGCCGAGTTTTCTCATTCTGTATTCAAGCTCAAGAGCAAGATCACGCTCCGCAACGCCTTCCCTGATAAGCCTGAGGGTATCCTGCAAAGCCTGTTCGGCAATGCGCTGGGCTTTGATTATTTTTTCGATCTCCTGCGCAGTCTTGATAATACGCAGCTTTGATATGCACCTGTCGGATCCCTCGCTGCGTATTCCCGAAGCTCCGCACTGTTCAAGGAGCTTATCTATCCTTGCAGCTTCATTCAGCGTAAAAGCAGAGCCTTCATACAGAAGAGTCCTTATCTCCTCCCGTCTGATGACATCGGTAAATTCCTTCCCGAAATCATTGAACGGGATCACCTCGCAGCCGCTGACCTGAGCCTTTGCAGCCTCGGCATAACGGAAATCCATGAACAGGAATGCGTTTTTCCTTGTAACAAGAAGATATCCCGCAGATGAAACGAAACCGGTAAAATATCTCCTGTTTTCTCCCGAAATGATAAGCGCGGCATCAGCCTCCTGCAGAAGCATACAGGCAAGCATTTCCAGAGAGGTATTCATTCAGCCTCACTTCTTTTCTCATCTGCATCATTTTGCGCAAATCTCATCTGTAATGCCCTGAGTCCCAGATAATAGCTGTATTTGCCGAAACCTGCGACCGTACCGATACAAACCGGCGAGATCACCGATTTGCGGCGGAATTCCTCTCTTGCGCCGATATTTGACATATGCGTTTCCACGGTCGGGATATGAACGGCGGAAATAGCGTCAGTCAGCGCATAGCTGTAATGTGTAAGCGCGCCTGCATTTATCATTATACCGTCCTTATTCCCGTAAGCTGCGTGTATCTTGTCGATTATTTCTCCCTCATGGTTCGACTGGAATATCTCCAGCTCAAGTCCCATTTCATCCGCCCACGCCTTTACATCATTGTTGATGCTTCCGGCTGTCTGCGTACCGTATGTATTGACATCCCTGATACCTACCATATTGAGGTTAGGTCCCAGGATAAAAAGTATTTTCTTCATTTTTTCACTCTCCGCTGTAAACATTATATTCAATACGGATATTCCTCTTTTTCAGCGCTGCTTCCGCGCTGTCTATGAAATCCCTGAAATATTCAGGATACTGATATCTGAACACAATTTCTATTTTAAACGAAGAATAATCCGCACCCGGAAATTCCTTTTCCCATCCGCGTGAATCAATATACCTTATATATGTATTCAGCTTTTTTTGCAGCATGGACAGATGTTCCTTCTGCGCTATGCCCCATGTCAGATTGTCAGCAAGCAGCAAAACCAGCTCATCATCATTTTCCGCCATTGCGTCTATGGTATCTTTCTCTTTCACCGACATATTTTTCTCCTCTTTTCAGAAGCTTCAGATCTCCGCGGATCTTTTTTTCCATTTTGCGGCGCAGCCAGATAGAAAATCCCTTTTCCGACGACTGCGGCACAAGAAGAATGGATTTCATTCCGGCAGCATTTGCTCCCAGAATATCGGTATATATCTGATCTCCTATTACCACAACGGATTTAGGCTTTTCATGCAGCTTTCTCTTTGCACGGTTGAAACCGAACGGAAAGGGTTTCAGGCTCATGGACACACAGTCCAGCCCCACATCATCAGAAAACGGACGTATCCTCTTATTGAAATTATTCGAGCATATCACGACCGCAAAGCCTGCCGCCTTTATTTCTTCTATCCATTCCCTTACTCCCTCATACGGAGTTTTTTCCGACGGGGGCGCAAGTGTATTGTCAACGTCCAGCAAAATAGCGTCTATTTTCAGATCATGAAGCAGTCCCGGCGTTATATCCGTCACCTTATTGACGGCGACTGTAGGTTTAAGCAAGGGCATATCTATCCTCCCGAATATATACAAAAAAGGATATTCCCGAAGCGCACTGTAAAAGCAACCGCCAAAGGAAATATCCCCTTATTTTCTGTGTACAATTATTTATTATTTGTACTTGCGCTTACGAGCAGCTTCAGATTTCTTCTTACGCTTTACAGAAGGCTTCTCGTATGCCTCTCTTTTGCGAACCTCAGCGATAACGCCGGCTCTTGCACACTGTTTCTTAAATCTTCTGAGTGCGCTCTCGAGAGATTCATTATCCTTAATTCTGATTTCTGCCATTTATCTTCCCTCCCATCCGCCAAAAGGCAGGGGTTTGTGTCATTACGATACCCATATATTATACATTAAGCAAATACCCTTTGTCAACACAAAAATGCAATAAATTTGCACGGAAGGCACTGTGCATACTATACAAAAAATCATAATAAAAAGTATAAAAAATCACTGCATATTATTATTCCGGATATCCGACAGCAGCAGATACTTTGATTATTATGAGATTTCGCCCCGGATCAATTCACATAAATGATTATTCGATACTTACTTCTTCCCCGTCCTCCCAGAGTCTTTCGAGATTATAATATTCTCTTGCCTCCTCAGAAAACACATGAACAATAACGTCTATGTAATCAAGAAGGATCCAGGTATCATTGCGCTGACCCTCGATACTGCTGACAGAAATGCCGGCATTGTCGAGCTGATATTCCGTTTCGTCCGCAAGAGCCTTTACATGGGTATTTGAGGTACCGGTCGCAATAACGAAATAATCCGCAATTGACGAAATATCCCTTATCTTTATGATCTTTATATCGAGTCCTTTTTTGCTGTCAAGAGCCTTGGCAGCGAGCTTTGCTGTCTGTAACGAATCCATTTGATGATCTCCTTTATGCTTTTTTCTTACTGAGCTTCATTGCAGCAACTTCGTTGTAAGCCGCAAATGTATCCGGCGCGATCGTCTGTCTGCGTTCGGCAAGATCGGCGATAGTAAAGCTGATCCCCTCGAGCATGGCGTCCTCCAGACTTTTATCCGCTGCCTTTCTCATGCGTTCAACGCCCTCATAATCACGCTCTGCCGAGGTGAAATCCGCAATGAATATCACCTTTTCCAGCAAAGACATTCCTGCTCTTCCCGTGGTATGATATCTGATCGAATTGATGATATCGGGATCGGTTATCCCAAGCTCCACCTGAACAAAGGCGCTGCCGGAAATGGCGTGCCAGAGCTTATGGCTGCACCGTTCAAGATCACTGAGGGTTATGCCTGCTCTTTCGATAAGCTCCATCTGTTCAGCCTCGGGAGTTTCCTTTGTCGCATCATGCAGTATACCTGCAAGCTCTGCTTTTTCCGCATCAGCGCCGTATTTTTTTGCAAGTCTTACAGCTTCCTTTGCGACATTCTTTGAATGTCTGAAACGGGCGGCCTTCATACGACCGCTGATAAGCGTTTCATATTCCTTGATAGTCATTTTAAATCCCCCATTTCTTTTTATTTCATATTTCAGTGTGATATCAGCAGGCGCAAAGCTGCCGTATACCCGACTTATCTGTACAGTCCCCGTTCACGGATATACCGTCCGACCTCCGGCGGCACAAGCCGGCTTATATCTTTACCGAGGGCAACACGCTCCCTGATCTCCGTTGATGAAACAGTCATGATACCGGCGTCGAGAATTTCAGTTTTTGCGCCGAGCGTATTCAGGAACCGCGCCTGCTTTTCCAGATCGGCAATATCGTCGTCATTTCTCGGAACACCGCAGACGACCGCAAGGCGAAAAATTATCTCCGGATTTTTCCACTGATGTATGGTCATGAACATATCCGCTCCGGTAATAAGATAAAGCTCATCTCCGGGATATGATCTGCTCAGCTGCTCAAGCGTCATATATGTATAGCTCGCGCCCTGACGGCGTATCTCAATATCGCAGACCTCATATCCCTTCTCCCCTTCAAAGGCAAGACGGCACATATCAAGCCTCTGTTCAGGCGTGACAGAGGTTTTCTTTATTTTATGCGGAGGAATAAACGTCGGCACGATCAGCACACGGTCAAGCCCCAGCTTTTTGGTAAATGCATGGGCAAGGCTTACATGACCGCTGTGTATCGGGTCAAAGCTCCCGCCGAACATGGCTGTTTTCATATTGATTTCCCCTTTACCGCTTTTTTCTTGCTTTGGGCAGCTCTATCTTAGGCTGCTCGCTGTTGCGGCGGAAAAGCACGAATTTTGATCCTATCACCTGAACTACGTCACATTTTGCTGCGGCGGCAATAAGCTCCGCCGCCTCGCGCGGAGAGATATCGGCTGTTTCCAGCACCTTGCCCTTGATAAGCTCTCGCGCAGTCAGCGCGTCATCAGCCTGTTTTATGATCTGATCGCTCATTCCGCCCTTTCCCACCATTACTATGGTATCTATATCCGTAGCCAGTGAGCGCAGAAAGGCTCTTTGTTTACTTGTAAGCATATATTACTCCTTATTGTTAAGTTTATCCGACAGCTTTTCGCTGAGATCCCTGAGCGCTCTGCCGCGGTGACTGATAGCGTCCTTCTGGTTATCCGTCAGCTCGGCAAAGGTCTTGTTTCCCTCGACGAAGAATATGGGGTCGTAGCCGAATCCGTTTGTTCCGCGCGGAGCATAGCCTATGGTGCCGTCGCAGCGTCCTTCGGCAAAAATCGTTTCTCCGTCCCTGAAACAGCAGCAGATCGCACATTCAAAATGAGCGTTCCTGTCATCGCCTTCCGTAGTGATAAGCTCGGAAATAAGCTTGTTTATTTTTTCCTCATCATTTTCGGCATATCTTGCTGAAAGCACACCCGGTCTGCCGCCGAGAGCGTCAACGCAAAGCCCCGAATCATCAGCAATAGCCGGATATCCGGATTTCTCCATTGCAGCCCTTGCCTTTAGCTCGGCATTTTCACGGAAGGTCTTTCCCGTTTCCTCGACATCATCAAGACTGATGCCGATCTCATCAGGCGTCCGCGCAGTTATCCCCAGTGGATTGAGTATTCTTCTGAGTTCCTCTACCTTTTTGGCATTATTTGATGCTATAACATAAATCATGATCTGTTCTCCGTTTCCTGTATTGTTTTGCCTGTATTACTGTCCGCTGCCGCTGCGCCACTGCTGCAGCCAGTCGTCATCTCCGCCGTCAGAAGCATTGTCATCGGTATCAGGCGCAGTATTCCAGTTGTATTTTGATTTTGCTCTTTCTTTTCTTTCCGCAGCTCGTTTCTGCTGTTCTTCCTTTTCCTTTTCGGCAGCCAGACGAGCCTGCTCCTGCGCAAGCCTTTCCGCCTGCTCATCTCTTTGTTCCTCCTGCTGCTGTTTTTCAGCCTCGGCTTCGGCGTCGATCTGAGCCCAGATAGCTGCGGTCGCAGGAACATATTCTTCTCCGCCGTTTTCTTCTGTTTCTTCCTCCTCTGCCGGAGCGGTATCCATAGGCTCGCCGTCCTCGTCAACAAACAGCGCCCTTGCAAATTCATCAGGCTCGAACGGCTGAAGATCGTCTATCTGCTCGCCTACGCCGATGAATTTCACCGGAACGTCAAGCTCCTCCTTTATAGCAAGGACCACTCCGCCCTTTGCCGTACCGTCAAGCTTTGTCAGAACGATACCTGTTATTCCTGCCGCATTTTTAAATTCCTTTGTCTGGTTCACGGCATTCTGTCCCGTAGTCGCGTCAAGCACCAGAAGGACTTCCTTTGCGGAATCAGGCATTTCCCTGTCGATGATACGGTTTATCTTCGCAAGCTCAGCCATGAGATTTTTCTTGTTGTGAAGTCTGCCGGCGGTATCGGCAATTATGATATCCGCTCCCCTTGCCTTGGCTGCGGAGATGGCGTCAAACACAACAGCAGCAGGGTCGCTGCCCTCATTCTGCTTTATTATATCAGCGCCGCTTCTTTCAGCCCATATTTCAAGCTGATCTATTGCAGCAGCGCGGAAGGTATCGGCAGCCGCAAGAACGACCTTTTTTCCGTCCCTCACGAAACGCGCCGCAAGCTTGCCGATAGTGGTAGTCTTTCCTACGCCGTTTACTCCGATAACAAGAATGATCGAAGGCTTTGTAGATGTATCCAGCTCCTGACCGCCCTTCAGCATTTCGGTAACGGTTTCCTCAAGGAGCCTGCGGATCTCTCTCGGATCGGTAATACCGCCCTCCTTGACCTTTCTGCGAAGCTCGTCACATATCTTTTCCGCGGTATACATACCGACATCGCCCATTACAAGCAATTCCTCAAGCTCCTCGAAAAGCTCGTCGTCGATCTTCGTAAAGGATCTGAGCAGCTTGTCTATGCGTCCGAAAAGCGCGTCACGGGTCTTTTTAAGACCGTTTTTGATTTTATCAAAAATTCCCATAATCTTCCTCCTTAATGCACAACAGGCTTTTACGCCTTCATGCCAAGCTTCTGCTCAAGCTCGCTTGCCTTGAGTTCAAGAAGCTTTGATATACCCTGATCCTGCATGGTAACGCCGTAAAGAACATCAGCCTCCTCCATAGTACCTCTTCTGTGGGTAATACAGATAAACTGTGTTCTGTCGTTCATTCTGCGCAGATATTCCGCAAAACGGTATACATTTACATCATCAAGCGCGGCTTCTATCTCGTCCATCACGCAGAAGGGCGCAGGGCTTACCTTCATTATAGCAAAATACAGAGCAATTGCAACCAGAGCTTTTTCTCCTCCGGATAAAAGCTCGATATGCGATACTATCTTTCCGGGCGGTTCCACGGATATTTCAATGCCCGTGGTAAGCACGTTCTCCGGATCGGAAAGCGACAGCGAGGCTTTTCCTCCGCCGAACAGCTCCACAAAGGTTTCCCCGAAATTACGGTTTATCATTGTGAATCTCTCGATGAAGATATCCCTCATCTGTTTTGTCAGGTCATTGATAAGATGCAGAAGCTCCGATCTGGATCTTTCCACATCATTGACCTGAGCGCTGAAAAACTCATATCTTTCGCTGAGTTCCTTATATTCTTCAATAGCGGAAACATTAACGCTGCCGAGAGAGCGTATTTTCTGTTTCAGCTCGCTCAGTCTGCGCTGAGCCTTTCCGTTATCCTCTATCACAGAAGCCTGCTTTTCCGCTTCACGCGGAGTAAGCTCATATTCCTGCCACAGCTTTTCGACAGTATCGTCATAGCTTTTCTGCAGGTTGAGCCGTCTTTCGTTCAGCCTTGCAAGCTCTGTTCCCAGACGTTCCTTTTCTCCTGTTTTTTCCTTTTCCCTGCGGCGAAGATCCTCGCTTTGTTTTTCAAGCTCCATTCTTTCGCTGCTGAGCTTTTCTATTTCAGCCTGAGCCGAATCGGTTTTTTCCGACAATACTGACGCTTCTGATTCAAGCTCTGCGATAAGCTTTGCAAGACCATCGTTTTTCTCACTCAGGGCGCGTATTTCATCTTCTCCGCTGAGTATCCTGTCGTCAGCCTCCTGCTGTCTTGACCTTGCGCTTTCTATGCTGCTGCTGATCGTTTCTATTTCATTCCTTGCAGTCAGCACGGAAAGCTTGACCTCCTGCAGCTTTTCGGTAAGTCCCTCCCTCTGTCTTACAAGCTCGTCCTTTGAACCGGTAAGGGCGCGAACCTTTTCTTCATTTTCCGAAATCTGTCTGCGGAATCCGTCCAGCTCAGCGCGGGCTTTTTCCATGGAACCGGTAAGCTCGTTCATCTTATTGACAGAAGCGATCCTTTCCGCCCTTGCCTCTTCAAGCGCCTTGACGGCAAGATCAAGCTCGCTGTTCCTGCTGCGTATTTCAGCCTCAAGCTTGACCTTATCGGATTTAGCGGTAACAAGCTCATCATTCAGTGCGGCTATCTCTTCTTCGGTCTTTTGCAGAGCAGCCGTTTCCTTTTCAAGCTGTTCAAGGAGCTTTTGCTTTTTGCTTTCCTCTCCGGCAGCCTGCGATCTCAGCTTTTCGATTTCTGCCGTTCTGCCGAGAAGTCCGGTATTCTTTGAAAGCGAACCGCCTGTCAGCGAACCGCCGGTATTGACTACCTGTCCGTCGAGAGTCACCACACGGAAACGGTAGCCGTATTTTTTTGCGATATCCGCAGCATGATCAAGATTTTCAGCGATCACTATCCTGCCGAGAAGGTTCTGCAGTATGCCGCTGTAACATTCATCGCATGAGCAAAGCTGAGCCGCTATCCCTACAAAGCCGCTGCACTGTTCAAGACCCTTTTCACCGAGTTCCCTGCCTTTTATGGTAGACATCGGCAGAAAAGTAGCCCTTCCGCCGTCATGCTGTTTCAGATAGGCTATCGCGCGCTTTGCGTCATTATCGTCGGTCGTGACAATATTCTGCATTGCCGCTCCGAGAGCGATCTCTATTGCTGTGCTGTACTGTGACGGGGTTTTTATCACACGGGATACAGGTCCGTGAATACCGCTGAGATTTCCGCTTTTTGCCTGACGCATTATTATTTTTACGCTGTGGGCAAAGCCCTCAAGATTACGCTCAAGCTCCTCGAGCATTTTAGCCTTTCCCGAAAGACGCATTGCCATAAGAGCGAGCTGATCCGCTTCTTTTTTCAGACTGTCGCATTTTTCCTTCTGCTTTGCAGCATTTTCAGCCATAGCGTCAGTTTTTTTGTTTACGGCGGCTATATTGTCGTCGCAGTCCTTTACCATTTCCCGATAATCGGAAATTATCCCCTTTAATGTGGATATCTGCGAATTTTTTGCCTTTATATTATTATCAACGGACTCCATTCTTTCCGACAGCTCATTTATCGAGGAAGATGAAGTCATAAAGCTGATCTTTGCATCGGACGCCTTATCCGTAAGCTCGGTAAGAGCTGTATTTATTTTAAGCAGCTTATCAGCGGAATCAGTTTCGCCGCTTTTCAGAAGAAGCAGCTCCCCGGTATATTTTTCCTCAAGCGCGCGTTTTTCTTCAAGCAAAGCCTGCGCCTTTTCAAGTCCGGTTTTTTTCTGTTCTATTTCGCTGTCTATATCGCTTTTCGTTTTCGAGAGGATATTCATTTCTCCGCGTATACGCTGAGCGCTTTCCTCGTTATGCTTTATATCATTGCGGTACACTGCGGACTGCGAACGCTTTTCCGCAGCCTGCTCGTCATAGACGGAAATATTTCTTCTGAGGCCGTCTATCTCTGCGGTCGCAAGAGTCTGACGCTGAAATATATCCTCCGTCTGCTGCTGCATAGCCTCAAGCGCGGAATTGACATCTTCATACTGCGCATTCGCTGCCATAAGCTTATCGTCCTGCTCCTTTACGGCAGCCTCGGATCTTTGCAGACCGAGAAGCCACAAAGCTATCTCCAGACCGCGCTTTTCACCCTCATATTCCAGAAAAGCCTTTGCCTTTTCCGACTGTATTTTCAGCGGACCGAGCCGTTCCTCCATCATAGTCACGTTATCTCTCAGACGGACAAGGTTTTCTTCTGTTTTATCAAGGCGTTTTTCTGCCTCTGCTTTTTTATACCGGAATTTTGATATTCCTGCGGCTTCCTCGAAGATCTCTCTTCTGTCCTCGCCGCGTGTTGCAACGATAGAATCGATTTTGCCCTGACCTATCATGGAATAGCCGTCCCTGCCAAGACCGGTATCCATAAAAAGCTCATGTATATCAGCAAGACGCACTGAGGTATTATTGATAAGATATTCGCTGTTTCCCGATCGGTAAAAGCGTCTTGTCACCGCCACCTCGTCGCCGTCAAACTGCAGCGTCCTGTCGCTGTTGTCAAAGGACAGCGTCACCTGCGCATATCCGGTTTTCTTGCGCTGCTTTGTTCCGTTGAAGATAACGTCCTCCATTCTGGAGCAGCGCAGCGCCTTTGCGGACTGTTCTCCGAGAACCCAGCGGATAGCGTCGCTGATATTGCTTTTGCCGCTTCCGTTGGGGCCGACTACGGCGGTTATCCCCTCTGTGAAGCTCAGCTTAGTTTTGTCAGGGAATGTCTTGAATCCCTGAACCTCCAGTGCTTTCAGTCGCATCCTTTTCTTTCTTCCTTCCTTACCGGCACGATATCATATTTTCCGAGTGCCGGATCCTGACGGATAACGGCAATGATCCCGCGATCCCTCAGTGCATTTATATTACATCTTTTTTGTCCTGTAAAGCGCGATACCGAACACGGGGCTATCCCGAACTGCACCGTACCGCCGTGTATATTTTTCTTATCGAGAATATCAAGCGTTTTCCTGAGCATGATCCTGCTTTCGCAAAGCTCCCTCATTGCCGGATGAAATGCTCCTGCCGCCATACTGCTGCGCAGGCTTTCGCTGTCGTGAAGTCCCAGACGGATAACGGAAATACCCTTTTCCTCAAAATATTCCAGCAGTCCGGCGCAAAGCTCAACTGCCTGTTCAACAGTCTGAGGAATATATTTTCCGCTTTTGTAAAGGTCATAAAGCTCTGTCCCCGTCATCACGACGGTAGGATATATCCTGACCGTATCGGGAGAAAGGGCTGCAAGTCTGCGCGCCGTTTCCCTGTCCTTGTCGTCATCACTTCCGTACATTCCCGTCATCATCTGAAGTCCCAGAGAAAAGCCGTATTGTTTTATAAGGCTGCTTGCCTTTTCGACATCTTCGGCGGTATGACCGCGCCTGTTCATTTGAAGGACGTCATCATTCATACTTTGTGCGCCGAGTTCAATTGATGTGACCCCGTATCCTTCAAGCAGATCAAGCACTTCTCTGTCTATCGCATCAGGACGGGTAGAAAGTCTTATCCCGTAAAATCTTCCGTCCGCGACAAAAGGGTATGCTGCATCAAGCAGCTCAGTCATATAGCTTCTTTTTATTGCTGTAAAGCTGCCGCCGAAAAAAGCGATCTCCGCATTTTTTGTTCTTTCACCGAGGTCTTTTTCAGCCTGTACTGCCGCCCTGACGACATCTTCCGCACAGGGAAGATACTGCTGTCCCGTTATCTCACGCTGATTGCAGAATGTACACTGATGCTTACAGCCCGTATGCGGCACAAAAATTGAAATATTGGAATGTTTCAATGCAGGCACCTCAGTATCCCATAAGCTTCAGGGCTTCTCTTGCAGCCTGCTGTTCTGCTTCCTTTTTGCTCCTGCCGCCGCCCTTGCCTATCACGTTATTATTCAGATGGACTTCCATAAAGAAATGCTTGTCATGGTCGGGGCCTTCCTCGCCCACAAGCACATATGAAAGATGCTCCTCTGGATTTTTCTGTACTATTTCCTGCAGCGTCGTCTTATAATCCTTGAATGCGCGCGGTCTGGGATTAAGTATCTCCGGCTCGACAAATCTCAGTATGAATTTTCTTGCCTGTTCCATACCTCCGTCAAGGTATATCGAGGCGATTATTGCCTCAAAAGCGTCCGCGAGTATTGACGGTCTTTCATTACCGCGGAGGTTTCTCTCCCCCTTTGATAGCCGGAGACAGTCCCCGACGCCCAAAGCAGAAGAAAAACGGCAAAGGCTTTTTTCACATACCAGTGACGCCCTCAGTTTGCTCAGTTCTCCCTCAGGGAGCTGAGGACAATTGCGGTAGATATAGTCGGACACCACGATACTAAGCACCGCGTCCCCGAGAAATTCCAGACGCTCATTGCTTTTCGCGCCGTTTTTCGATTCATTTGCATATGAGGAATGAGTCAGCGCATTTTCCAGATATGCAGGATTCTTGTAGGTATAGCCTATTTTTCTTTCCAGTTCCTTCATTTCTTACTCCTCTTTGCTGCTTATCTTTGAGATCTTATCTTCAATAATATCTATTGCTCCCGATCCGGCAAACTCGGACGCTGCTCTTATGACCGCAGCTATTGCAACGGCATTTGCGCTCCCGTGAGTTTTCAGCACAGGTTTTTTAACGCCGAGGACAACTGCTCCTCCGTATCGGTTATAATCGAAATACTGTTTAAGCTCTTTCAGTTCTTTTTTTATAAGGAGAGCCGCAAGCTTTGTACGGATATTTTTAAGGAACACTCCCTTGATCTTTCCGAAAAGCTCCTTTGCCGCGCCCTCATACATTTTGGCTATCATATTTCCGGAAAAGCCGTCAGCCACGACGACATCTGCCTGACCTGCCGGGATATCCCTTGCCTCGATATTTCCGGTAAAATTGATATCGGTTTTTTTCAGCAGAGCAAACGCCTCATGTCTGAGCGTATCGCCCTTATGCTCCTCAACTCCGACATTTGCAAGAGCGACTCTCGGATTCTTTATCCCGATGATATTTTCCATATAGACCGATCCCATTACGCCGAACTGTCTTAGCATTTCCGCCCTGACCTCGACATTTGCTCCTCCGTCGATAAGCATGAACGGCCCCTTTGAGCTTGGCATTATCGGTGCGAAAGCCGGACGCTTTATTCCGCGTATTCTTTTGACGATCATAGTAGCCCCGAGCGTCATTGCGCCGCTGTTGCCTGCGCTGACAAAGGCGTCCGCCTTACCCTCGGCGAGCATTTTCAGTCCCTTTGCCATCGAGCTTTCGCTTTTTTCCTTCAGCACCACGCCCGGCTCATCATTCATCGTGATCGCGCCGTCCGCGTCCTCTATTTCAAATGGAGATATATCCAGCGAATTTTCCGCTGCGCATTTCTCTATTTCTTTTTTATTTCCGACAAGCACCACTTCCGTTCCCGGAAGCTCCTCCCTCGAAAGTATACACCCTTTCAGTACCTCCAGCGGAGCCTTATCTCCGCCGAACGCATCTACCAGAACTTTCATTTTTGCCTCTCCCTTCTCTTCCCGGGCTGCCGCCCGGACCCGCCCGGGGCTGCCGCCACCGGACCCGCTTCCCGGGCTGCCGCCCGGACCTGCCCGGGGCTGCCGCCACCGGACCCCGCCCGGGGCGCTGCCCCGGACCCCGCCAAAGGCTCTGCCTTTGGAATCCGGCAGGGCGGTCGACCGCCCTGCACCCGCAATTTTTTCGTTATTTGACTTTAATCGGATAACACTATTATTAACATTAACTGATTATTTTCATTGCCTGATTTTTTCATTGACTGAATTATTTACATTAACTGATTATTTGCATTGACTGCAATTTTTCTTCGAGCGATCTCAAGGCTCGCTGCGCATATGCCGCCGCGCGCTCCCTCTTGTCACGAATATGCTCCTCCAGCGGAGGAAGTATCCCCAGATTCGCCCCCATCGGCTGAAAATCCGCCGATGTACAGCCCGATATATATCCGGCAAGCGCCCCCGTCATCGTTTCAGGCGGAAGTATCAGCGGCGGTTCGCCCAATGCCTTCCTTGCAGCGTTTATCCCTGCCATCATTCCCGATGATGCGGATTCCATATATCCCTCCACACCTGTCATCTGTCCGGCAAAAAACAGCTCAGGATCATCTTTCATCGCATAATCCGCGCCGAGAAGTCTTGGTGAATCAAGAAATGTATTTCTGTGCATTACTCCGTAACGGACATATTCCGCATTTCTCAGCGCCGGTATCATGCCGAAAACACGCTTCTGCTCGGGAAATTTCAGATTTGTCTGGAACCCGACAAGATTGTACATCGTCTTTTCGCTGTTCTCGGTACGCAGCTGTACAACAGCCCACGGTCGGTGACCCGTTCGCGGATCCCTCAGACCTACCGGTTTCATCGGCCCGAAACGCAGCGTATCAAGTCCGCGTCCGGCAAGTATCTCCACAGGCATACAACCCTCATATACCTTAGGATTCATGACGTCAACATCATGTCTTGGCGCACGTTCGGCGGCAACAAGGGCAGCATGGAAGCTTTCGTATTCTTCCTTATTCAGCGGACAGTTTATATATGCGTCATCACCGCCCTTGTCATAGCGCGATGCAGTAAACGCACAGTCCATATCTATGCTTTCGGCTGTCACTATCGGAGCGGCTGCGTCAAAGAAATGCAGACCCTCTCCGCACAGTGCGGATATTTTTTCCGCAAGAGCGTCGCTCGTCAGCGGTCCCGAGGCAATAACGGTTATCGCGTCACGGGGAATATCAGTGACCTCTTCTCCGATTATTTCTATCAGCGGATCAGCCTTCAGTCTTTCTGTTACGGTATGTGAAAATATATCCCTGTCCACAGCAAGTGCGCCGCCGGCAGGTACAGCGCAGCGATCCGCAGCCTCCATCAGCAAGGAACCGAAACGCCGCATTTCCTCCTTCAGCAGTCCCGCAGCGCTTTCCACACGCGCAGCCTTGAGCGAATTGGAGCATATCAGCTCGCAGAAATCATTGCTTTTATGCGCAGGTGTTTTCTTCACAGGTTTCATCTCATACAAACGTACCTTTATTCCGCGCTTTGCGATCTGCCACGCAGCCTCGCAGCCTGCAAGACCTGCTCCGATCACATTGATATACATTTTCTCACCGCCGTTTTCCGGCAACACTGCACTGTGATAATTCCGCAGATGCGGCGTTGCCTCCCCTATCCTTAAATAAAAATCTATTCCTTTTCATTGTACCACAACACGCCTGTCATTGCAACTAAAAACAAAAAAAGCTCACTCAGGGGTGTGTTGATTTTTTAACAAACTATTAACAATTAACGGAAAGGGTTTATTTTTTCAGACAATAGGTATATAATTGAGAACGGTATCGTTTGAAAATAAATATTAACAGAAAAAAGTAAGTCAGGGAGGAATAACAAAAAGATGATAAAACAAACTATAGTCGTTCGTAATCCGGAAGGTTTGCATCTTCGTCCGGCTGCTGTTTTTGCCGAGGAGATGGCTAAATTCAATTGTGATGTCAATATCAGGTTCAAGAAAAATACCGTAAACGCAAAAAGCCTGCTCAGTATCCTGTCCGCCTGCATAGTCTGCGGCAGCGAAATAAGCATTGAATGTGACGGCGCCGATGAACAGCAGGCGATCAAAACAGCTATTGATCTTATCGATTCACAGTTCAAAGGCAGATAAACATAAAATAACATGAAATAACATTATTTAACATTACTTTGACATAACAAAAAAATTCCGCAGATGCTTTTTACAGCGCCTGCGGATTTTATTATTTTATTTCTTTTTTCGTCATATTGAACAGTGCAAGACCGCCGAATATTATAATATATCCGATATTTATTACTATGGACAAGACATGATCGAACTTCATTCCTCCTGACAGATTATTCATAACCGAACCGCTTGTTCCGAACGAGAGCCAGTAGGAATTGAAGAAAAACATGATCTTGTCAAATATCGTTTCACTGTAATTAAAATTGTCATATGCGCCTGTGATCGAATTCATGATGGCACAGAACACCGTTACTGCGCCCGATACCAGACCGGGAGCAAATATTCCGATAATTATAGCAATACCCGTCTTGCGCACCAGCTCGGCAAACATGAATATGAATGCATGGATGGCAAGTATTGACGAAAGCTGCTGCAGGGCGATAAGATACAGCGGAGCGGAGCTTCCGAATAATCCGTTGACTTCACCGGCCGTATTCGCAGAAAAGGTCTTTTGAGGCAGAAAAAACGTAAAAACCATTGATACTGAAAAAATCAGTATATACATAAGCGCAGCCGCGACATTTGAAGCAGTAAACTTTGCAACGAAATGCTGCCAGCGCGGATAGCCGAGAGAGAATATCGTTTTTGCTGTTCCCTTTGAATAATCCTCACAGCCGAATATTGATGTAAATATTATCACGAAGGTCGGCAGATTTCCGATCATGAAAATAAGCTGTACATAATATTCGCGTGACATTCCGCTGCCGCCGTCCATCATAGTGCTCATAAGTGTGCTCAGCATTATAAACAGTGCCGGAAGAAATGCTATACCCGTACATACATAAAGACTCACACGCCGGAAAAGACGCCTGAATTCAAAACGAAAAAGTTCAGACATACTGTCCCACACCTCCTCCGACATTCATATTCCCCATTCGTGACAGGAAATAATCCTCATACCTTGCCTTTGTAACGCTTATCTCTGATACGAAAATATCCGATATAACAAGCTCGCGGTTTATATGCGCAGCCTGCCTTACATCTGTCCAGATATCAAGGAAGTTATCATGTATTTCATAGCGGTTTGAACCGAATTTATCGAGAATGATCTTCAGCGCCTTCTGAGGATTGCTGCAGCAGATATGCAGATTATCCGCGCACCTCTCGTCAAGTTGCTCACGGGTCAGCTCCTCTACGAGCATACCCTGATTAATGATGCCGTAGACCGTAGAGATCTTTTCCAGTTCGCCCAGAAGATGACTTGAAATAAAGAAGGTGACTCCCATCTGTTTGTTTATATCCATTATCATATCTCTCACGCCCTTCATACCCATAGGGTCAAGGGCATTTACAGGTTCATCAAGCACAAGCAGTTCGGGGTGTCCGAGAAGCGCTATCGCAATACCAAGCCTTTGTTTCATACCGAGGGAAAAGGATTTCACCTTTTTATTTCCGATACCTGCAAGACCTACCATACTGAGAAGGTAACTGATCTCATTTTCGCTGCCTCCGCAGAGTATAGAAAACCGTTTCATATTTTCATAAGCGGTACAATCGGTATAAAGTCCCGGTGATTCTATCAGCGAGCCTACTCTTTTCAGCATTTTCCTGTTTCCGGCAGTACCGAGCAGCTCGATCATTCCGCCGGAGGGGTTAAGCAGTCCAAGAACAAGTTTCATAGCAGTTGTCTTTCCCGAACCGTTAGGACCGATAAATCCGTAAATATCGCCGCGTCTGATATTGATACTAAGCTGATTCACCGCGATCTTATATCCGAAATTTTTTGTCAGCCCGAAGGTTCTCAGCGCATATTCACTCATTCGCTCATTCATCTCCTTTTTGTTTTGGGCAATACCGCACAAAGATAGTGCCGCAGATGCGCCGCCAATTTTTTCGTCAGAATGTGCAAAACGAGCGCAGTTAACCTGACGGTTATCAAGCGAGTTCGGTGTTGCCTTTGCATATATAGTCGATCATAAAAGCCTTAAAAAATGATTTTACAGATACAGTATATCACAAAATAAAGAAAATGCCAACAGCTTTTTAAAATACTATTGGCATATACTTTATGAAATTATTTTATCAGCTTGCAGACTGCGTCGCCCATTCCGGAGGTGGAAACCTTTGTCATTCCCTCTGTCCAGATATCGGGAGTTCTTGTTGTATCAAGAACCTCGGAAACCGCTTTTTCTATCGCATCGGCAGCAGCCGGCTCATCAAGCGAATAACGCAGCATCATAGCGACGGAGAGGATCGTTGCGAGCGGATTAGCGATACCCTGACCTGCAATATCGGGAGCGCTGCCGTGGATAGGCTCATACAGACCGAGCTTTGTGCTGTTCAGGCTTGCGGAAGCGAGCATACCGATAGATCCGCTTATCATGGACGCCTCATCGGAAAGTATATCTCCGAAAATATTTGAAGTAACGATAACGTCAAACTGTTTCGGATTGCGCACGAGCTGCATAGCGCAGTTGTCAACGTAAAGATGATTAAGCTCTACCTCAGGATATTCCTTGGAAAGCTCTATCATTGTCTTTCTCCACAGGCGTGAGGAATCAAGGACATTTGCCTTATCAACGCTTGTAAGCTTTTTATTTCTCTTCATAGCCATATCGAAAGCGACTCTTCCGATACGTTCGATCTCATTCACGTTATATTTTTCGGTATCGTAGGCAGCCGGAACGCCGTCCTCATCGAAATTGCCGCGCTTGCCGAAATAGATCCCTCCGGTCAGTTCACGGACGATCATTATATCCATCGCGCCGCCGATAATTTCATCTTTAAGCGGAGAAGCAGCGCGCAGGGGTTCAAAAATAACCGCAGGGCGAAGATTCGCAAAAAGACCGAGCGCGCCGCGGATACCGAGAAGACCTGCTTCGGGGCGGTTATTGCCGGGCTGGGTATCCCATTTGGGACCGCCTACTGCTCCGAGAAGAACGCTGTCGCTTGCCTTACATTTATCAACAGTTTCCTGCGGAAGCGGAACTCCGGTCGCGTCGATAGCGCAGCCGCCGAGAAGCGCCTCGGTATAGTTTACGCCGAAACCGTATTTTTCCGCGGTAACGTCAAGCACCTTGACAGCCTCCGCCACGATCTCGGGGCCTATGCCGTCGCCTCTGAGCAATGTAATATTATAGTTTTTCATTTTTCAACTCTCCTGTCGTAATTATCTTCCGGTATTATCCCGGATATTGCCTTAATTATAATTCTTATTTGCAGAATAGTCAAGCGCCAAAGGCTGCTGTCGGGTCGTTCTCACAGATATGCGGACTTTGCGCTGTTTCCGCAGAATGGGTTACTCTTGCAAATAGAAAATTTTTATAGTATTATATATAAGGATAATCAGCTTTGATGATTGAGAGGGCTTGACTATGGAATATTCATTGGTTCAGAAAGCAGATAAGGATATGATATTCTACGGAATATACTATACAGGAACGGAAATACAGGACGGCAGCGATATGCTCTGCGCCGTCAGAAAGGAATATTTTGAATCGGGAAGAAAGCAGAAAAACCGCAGCAGCAAAAGCATCGGCGGCGCTCTGTACCGCAGCTCATATACAATTGAGGACGGCAAACCCCTGAAATGGAAAAAAATGATAGATTCACGTCTTGCGGAAAGAGTTGCTGTGGTCAATGACGGCTATTTCGTCGAGGCAGCCGACGAGGAACGCCGTCCGGTCAAAAGAATATATTTTGATAATACGCACAAGCTTCTCAGCGTGGAATTCTATACTCCGGGGAAAACAGAACCCTTCTGCACCGTAACTCCCTCCGACGACGGTTCGAGCGCAGTGCTTGTCAAAAAACAAAACGGGAGCGCTTCTGTACTTTACCCGTTTGAATATCTTCTTGACAAGGCTATGACAGAAAAGCTCAATATAATCGCAGGAGAACCTCAGCTTTTCTGCGTCACAAGCAGCGGAAACTTCTATTTCTGCACGGAATCCGAAACCAAACAAAGAAAAAAAGCCCTCGATCATATAACTGAACGCGACGGAGATAATTCCCCTGCGTCAGATGACAGCGACCCGGTCAGCGCCGGATTTGAAGTGAATATCAGCGCTCTTGACGAAAAAAACACCGAAACAACACCTGCTCCCGTCAGGGAAGAAATACCCGAAAAAACCGATACCGTCAAAACAGATGAAACTCCGTCCGCGCAGAAAAATGTCGTTCTCAAAAAGCCGGAGGAGGGCGCGCAGATAATTGCCGATATCCGTCCGGAACAGCAGGCTGCGCCTTCATCAAGAATACCGGCTCTGACGGTCGCTCCGTCAGCCGAATCCGAACAGGAACAGACCGTATGCGGATTTATGAAGGAATGTCCCTATGAGGCAACGGAAAAGCTCATCATCGAATCCGGCGGAAAACAGTATTTCTATTTCGGAGATACCGACGGCGACCGCCGCAGCGGAAACGGCAGAACAGCTATGTCCGACGGCAAAACAGCATACGAGGGCGGCTACCGCGATGATAAGCGCGAAGGCTTCGGAGTATATTATTTCAAATCCGGAAAGCTCTGCTATGCCGGAAACTGGAAACAGAACAAGCGCAGCGGCGTCGGAGCGGCTTTCTCTCCGAGCGACGGGGGAATATACGTCGGCAGATGGGAGGATAATTATACCGAGGGACTTGGCGCAAGCTTCGACAAAGAAGGCAGACTTGTATATCTCGGAAAAACCTCTGACGGAAAGCGCTGCGGCGCAGGCGTTACTTATTCATATGAACGCGATACATTCTTTATCGGAAAATACAGGGACGGAGAATTTACCGGCGAAGGCACTCAGTTCGACAGCGACGGAAATATGCTTTATGTCGGCGGCTACGACAATAATATGCGTATCGGGAACGGCACATCATATAAAGCCGACGGTACGGTGATATATACCGGTCAGTGGAAAAACAATCTCTACCACGGAGAGGGTACGCTTTATCTTGAGGACGGCTGTATCCTGCGCGGAAGTTTCCGCGACGGCAAGGCCTGCGGACAATGCTCACTTACCGACAGCCTCGGCAGACCTGTCTATACAGGCAGCTTTGCCGATGATACCTATAACGGCACAGGCAGACTCTATAACGAAACAGGAGGCTATGCGGAGGGAAGATTCGTCGGCGGCGAGCCTACCGGAGTATTCAATGAATACGACAGGGACAAGCAGCTTATCTACTGCGGCGAATGGACAGATATGCACCGCAACGGAAAAGGGATAGCATACCGCAGCGGCAAAAAAATATATGACGGAGAATTCTGCAACGATATTTATCACGGCAGCGGAAGACTTTACGAAAACGATATGCTCGTCTATGCGGGTAATTTCGACAACGGCATACGCAGCGGCACGGGTACTCAGTTCGATAATGAGGAGATCATCTATTTCGGTCAGTGGGAGGACAATAAGTACAACGGCTGCGGAATACTCTACCGCGACGGACAGCCGGCATATATCGGCTGTTTCAGGGACGGAAAAAGACAGGGCCGCATAAATAAAATACATAACGGCAGGATACGCTGTGAATCCGTATATGATGATGACAGATGCATTTATACAAGGCTGTATTCCTCGGAAGGAATGATAACATATTACGGAAATGTAAGCGACGGAAAAAGAAACGGAATGGGCTGCTCCTTCAACAGCGACTGCGAAAAGGAATTTGAGGGCATATTCCGTGACAACGAAACAGAAAAGCCGATGCAGGTATTCCTTGCGGAGATAATGCCTCTGCCGGAATGTCCGGCTCTTGCCGATACTGATTATGAGAAATACCGCTTTGCCCCGGCTTATGCGATAGAGCTGAATTTCGGCGGCGGCAGATATACCGGTCAGCTCAAAGACGGCAGACCGAACGGCAAGGGAACGGTACTATACAGGGATCACCGCTACACCGGTCGTTTTGCCTCGGGCAGCGCCTGCGGAAACGGTATCATATACAAGCCGGACGGCAGCGAGATCACCGGAAATTTCACCTTTGCAGACGACGCCTCGGCAAAGACGACTCTGACATTCCGAGATGTAAACTACTATCTTCTCTGAAAGGAGGGCTGATATGAAAACACTGTATATTTCCGATCTCGACGGAACGCTGCTGGACAAAAGCGCACGTCTTTCGGACAGAAGCGCGGAAATAATCGGCAGGCTTATCGGGAAAGGACTGCTTTTCACCATAGCCACCGCGAGAAGTCTTTCCTCGCTGCATATACTGAAAAAGCTTGATATCCGTCTGCCCTGCGTACAGCTCAACGGAGTTCTGACATACGATTTTTCCAAAGGGGAATATACCGGCTGCATACCGATCATTCCGGAAGATGCGCGCTCGGTCATAAAAGTGCTGAGAAAGCATGACAGAATGTCGTTCGTATATAAGGCTGATGTGCAGTACGGCATACACGTTGAATTTGAAAGGCTTACGAATGATGTTGAGCGTGAATTTTTCGAGGCGCGCAGGGATCAGGATTATAAAAGCTTTGAACAAACCGGAGAGATCACAGTTTCGGACGATGACAAGGTGATATATTTCACGATGGTAGACCGCCGCGAAAAGCTCCTGCCCATTCATGAGGAGCTCGGAGCCATTGCCGGAATACGCTCGACGCTTTACAGCGATAATTATTCCGATATGTATTTTCTTGAGGTTTTCAGCAGCTCTGCGACAAAGGCTGCCGGAATGAAGAAAATAAAAGAGCAGCTCGGCGCGGACAGGGTCGTTGCCTTCGGGGACAATCTCAATGATATAGAAATGCTGCAAAGCGCCGATCTCGGAATAGCGGTAGGCGATGCGGTAGAACAGACAAAGCAGGCAGCCGGCCTGATAATCGGAAACAGCTTTGAGGACGGAGTAGCCCTGTATCTTGAAAAGGCTTTCAAAGAATAAAAGTGATAATAAACGAAAACGGGACGCTCCGGCAAAAACGAGCGTCCCGTTATATTTTGTTTTCAGAAAAGATCGCTGTGAGTTTCGGTTCTGGTCAGCGTCAATACAAGCTCCTTATTTTTGATCTGATAGATCAAAAGCCAATCGGGTGTTATATGACATTCGCGGCAGTCTGCATAATCGCCTCTGAGAGCATGATCCTTATATTTTTCCGGAAGAGATTGTTCATTTACAAGAAGCTCGATTACTCTTTCGAGCAGTCGGATATCATATCCTCGTTTCACAATACGCTTGAAATCCTTTTTGAATGTTGTTTCATACCTGATCGTCAGCATACAGATCCTCCATTAGTTCAGTAACCGAATGGAACTCCCGACTTAAACCGATATCGTTCCTGACATTTTCTATAGCCCTCCTCGTTTTATCATTAGGAGCCTCGGTCGTCAGCTCAAAAGGTATCCTCTGCTCTCTTACAACAGTTTTTGCGAAAATATTGAATGCTGCGCTTACCGACAGACCTATCTCCTGACAAAACTTATCAAAAGCGTTCTTTGTAGCTTCGTCCATCCTTATATTAACATTAGTCTGTGCCA
The DNA here is from genome assembly GCA_902778175.1 of uncultured Ruminococcus sp. GTDB lineage: Bacteria > Bacillota > Clostridia > Oscillospirales > Acutalibacteraceae > UBA1213. The sequence goes on from CACYWT010000004.1 coordinate 58,116, forward strand.
TATAATATTCCTCCTTATTATTTTCTAATGATATTTAGCTGATTGTAAAAGTCAAAAATCATCTGTTTATGCGGATTATGGTATTTACATTTTTACAATTTTCTCCGCTTTTCAAAGCTTTTCGGGATTTGGCGAGGTGTCAGCCCGCCTGCGGCGTGCTGACGACCTTTCGCCGTTCTTTCGCCGTTTTACAATCGGCTGATTTTCTAATGATATTATATGCTGTTTGTATGCGTTTGTCAATATACTTCTATTATAATAATAGTAATATTATAGAATAAGCATAGCATCTCCTGCTTTTATTGGAAGCAGGATCATTTCATTTTAGCTTCAAAGCTCCTGATCCATTTCAGAATATCATCATAGTCAGATTCTCCTGAAGCAACAGCAAGTCCGAGAGTTATTACATCATCATTGGAAGGTGAAATATGTATACCGTTCATTTCAAGAAATGTCAGCATCACATACATTCCTATGCGTTTGTTTCCATCCACAAAGGCATGATTTGAAATAAGTGAAAAGCCAAGCTTTGCAGCCTTTTCTTCTTTTGATGGGAAAAGCTCCTCACCGCCAAAGGTCTGATATGCAGATTCGAATGCGCTTTCAAGGAGTCCATAATCTCTGATTCCTGCGTCTCCGCCCGTTTCCTGTGCGATCAACTGATGCAGAAGGAGAATCTTTTCCTGAGTGAATTTAATCATTTAGCAAGCTCCTCAAATGCTTTGTGGTACTTTTCTAATATATGTTTAGATACCAGGTCGAATTTCTTATCATCATTATTGCCTTCCGGTAAACTTAGCAAAAATCTGATAACCTCATCCAAGTATTCCTCGGGAATAATATCAATTATACTCTTTGCATATTCTTTTTCACTCATTGTTAAAACCTCCATAAGCTGCTATAATACCAGCATCGCATCACCTATGTTTACGGGAAGCAGGAAATCAGAACAGGTCACTGTGAGTTCCCGTACGTATAAGCTCCAATACCAATCTGTGAGCGTAAACCTTGTATATCAACAGCCAATCAGGCTTGATATGACATTCTCTCATATTTTTATAATTTCTCGACTTCTCAAGAGCATGATCTCTGTTTTTATCGGGTAGCGGTTGCTCATTCGCCAGCATAGAAATAACATTTGTCAATTCCTGTATATCACAGCCTCGTTTCACAGCAAGCTTATAGTCTTTTTTAAACTGTCCTGTGAATTCTATTTTAAGCATTTAGGGCCTCCATCAGATCATCTACATTGTCAAAGGGACCATATACATCGCTGCCACTTTCAGCTGATTCCATTGCAGACAGAGTAATATTGTTCGGAACGTCCGCAGTAATTTCAAAGGGTATAGACTTAGTTCTTATCGACTGACGAAGAAAAATGTTGACCGCAGTTGATAAATCCATACCAAGCTGGGCAAACAACTCCTGAGCCTGCTTTTTCACCTCGGCATCTATACTGATATTTGCGCTTACCTTTGCCATAATATCAACTCCTTATGATTTCTTTATAGATATTATACTTCATAACAAGTGAAATGTCAATATGATATAAGTATATTATAATCATAAAATGCACATACTATCTCCTATGTTTACGGGACGCATGATTTTTGTTCTTCGTTCGTATTATATCATTTTTTCATCTGAACTGTCAATCTGTAGATATTTCAAATCCTGTCATTTCGTAGAAGCGATCTAACTCGTCTTGCAGGTATCTTTCGTACAATTCTTTATGTTCAGCAACCCATATACTCGTATCAAGGTAGTTGTGAAAAGACTCAATATCCTCGCGAGGATTAAGCAAGAGGAGGCTTTCGTGTTCTTCTCTTTCGTCGTCGGACGCTTGTTCAGGGTCGTACTCTCTTATTCTGTCTGAAATAGACTCTTCTATTTCGTCTATACCAATTTCAAACATTATCCGAACAAGGTTGTTTACATTCACATCATTTCCGAAAGCATACTTACAATTTTCAATCAAATAACCGAAACTATACTTACAGTCTTTGAGCAAAGAAACATCGTAGTAGCCACAGTTCAAAAGCTCTGCAAGGAGTTCTTCTCTGTAATCAACCATACTTTCACACCTTTCATATAAAGAATTTACTCATATTTGCATAGAAGCGACCATACGAAAATTCAGAAAGAAGGCAACCTGCGTTATCATTTACTCGATCCCATATTTCCTTTATTTTTTCATCATATTCTTCTTCGTATGGTTTGAGATTCTGGTGAAGACAATATGCAGTCCATAAGCATCTGAGGTGTTCAAAACCAAATATCAAATCATATTCAAAGTCATCACTGTTTTTAGCAAAATTTAAAATAAAGTGGTATTCTCTATTATCTTCTCCATAAACAGGCAGTTTGCTTGTATGATAAAGGCTTTTGCTAAGACTTTGCAGTTTAATGTATGCTTGTGCATCATTTTCTGTAAAGCAAACACATTTGGGATCAAACGGATCACTCGAATAGCTTGATCCGTATTCAACAAGGAACATTTCTCGCACACTAATCAGCTCCTTTCTTCTCGATTAAAGAAAGAGCTTCTTTCATCTTTGCTATGAGTTCGTTACGAAGCTTAAAGCTTAATTCGTCTTCATCTCCTATATATGAAATAGCCTTTCTGATGACAGCTGATACGTTTTCTGCGTACTCGATTTTCTTAAAAATAACGCTGTCGTCCTCGATATACAGCTCCATAGGCTGTCCGTCTTCTATGTGTAGCTTGTTTCTGATCTCTCTCGGAATAACAATTCTTCCGAGATCATCAACTCTTCTTACAACTCCTGTCGCTCTCATATTGCACCTCCTTACGCATAGCAATAATGCGACAAAAACTCTTTGTCGATTATTACAGCATCTTCGTCTTCTGTGAAGTATTTCTTTCCGAGCAGTCCGTAGAGTTTCCTGAGGTGTGCATTGAGGCTACTAAGTCCGCACCATACTCCGCAACTGTTTCCGTCAACGCTTATGTAATACAGAATATCTCCGAGCAGCCAATACTGCCATGTGCAGGAGAAAGCAATCAGCTTTCCGTTTTTCTTGATTCTTATAACATCAGATTTCATACAAATCACTCCTAATCTTTTTTGTTATTTTTCGAGCCTACTTTGTAAGTCTTGTCTTTTTTCTTTCCGCAGCCTTTAGTATATTCATCAATCCATATTGTTTTTCCGTTCTTGTAGTGTCGATAATGACCTCTTACGGAGAACATACCTTCAGGTTTGCTATGAGATCCTTTTGTAACAATTCGTGGAGCATTGCCACTTCTTTTGAGTATGTAAGTGCAGCTTATCTGCTTATTCTTTTTGGTCGGTTTTCTGGTGTTATCATTCTTCTTGTGAGAGATATTCTTGTGTTCAATTTCGTTATTCTTAATAGTATCATCTCCAAAAGCAATCAATGCCATAGTGGAAGAATAAACAGTTGCTACAGACATTACATTTTCTGTTCCATACTTTGTAGTGTTTCTGAGAACCTTATACATCCCTGACAAAAGGAGTTCTATTACTATTTTCCCTTCGCTTCTACCGTTGTGATTTATGCCAAACGACAGTTTGTTTCCTTCTCTTACAGCTGTTATTATGTACTTCGTTTCAGGCACTTCAATCTTTACAGCCTTTATAGGGCAGATGCCGAGACGAACAAGATCCTTATGTTCGTCTCTCCATCTGAGGATAAAGTCTATGTCCGAAGTTGAAAGAATTATTTTATCCATTATCAATCATCCTTCCACATTTATCATTCCAATACGGATCATAGCCAAATGCAATGTCGTACATTTTTCTTCCGGTTATTTGGTCTGTGAATACATCTACCATTACATCAAACCGATATCCATTGTCATCGAGCCAAGTGAGGATGGTATCAAAAGCAAGTTTTGTAGCGTACACATAAAGATCTGACTCGTGATGGTCCATTTCAGATACAGGATATCCTGCGTCGATTAGTCGTTGCATTATGCTTCTGTTATCGCTCATTTGAATGCACCTCCTTTCCTGTGAGCGATATTATGCAGTCTTCTCTACAGATTCATCGTGCCAATGCAAGCCTCTCTTCTTATACAGTGGAATCCAATGTTCGTCGTAGAAGGAATAGCCTGCTCCGTCAATGCCGAAGTAGTAGCCGAACTCTTCTGACTCATAGACTCTGAATCCACATTCTGACATTATGCGTATGCCGTCTTCGTGTTCAAGCCACCAATCATCGCATCCATCTCCAAAAGACCACATCGTTCCCCACATAGGAAGGGCGTCGTATCTTTTGACCTCAAAATCATCAGCCTGTGCTTCAACAGTTTTTCCGCTGTCAAGCTCGATAAGGTAAACTATGTCATCGTCTTCGTCGTTAATGCAAACGATCTCTCCGTACTCAGAGTCTTCGTAGTAATACACTCTGTCGTTTTTGCACGGTGTAGTAACCTCAGTCCAATCACAAGGATCTGCTGCCATCAGCTTCTGTATCATTGCCTGCGGAATGGCGTTCATTTCTCTTACCCATTCCTGTGCTGCCTCTCTGATAGTCATTCCATCTCTAATCATTTTACTGATACCTCCATTTCCTTAAACAGGTTAAATCTGTCACACGCTGTATCGAAAGCGTTGGCTTTCGGGCTGTATGCTGCGTAGAAGATTGACTCTCTTGCAGTCCAAACGGACTTCGCTTCAAGCGTAAACAGCTTTCTTCTGATCTTTCTGCGTTTGATCTCAGACTTAACCTCACGAACAGCGTCCGGTAGAACCTTCATGATCTGAGCAAGTTCCTCTCCATCAAACTTGTCGAGATTTTCTACAGTAAAGCCTTTGCTGTCGAGCTGTACCGTGAATTCGATTATGTTTCTCATTGACATTACCTCCTTGAATTTAAGCCTCCAACTACTTCGGATATGTTGGCGTAGCTTTACAGCCCGTGAGGGCTGCCGTCAGCTTTTGGCTTTGCTGTCTTTTACGATGCAAAAGTTCTTTGCGATGGTGTACAATGCAGTATCTATATCCGTCGAGCCTCTGTAAACCAAATTGTTATACAAGCTTTTGACCCATAAATCAGAAGCTATAAGATCACGAGTTCTTTTCGTTTCTGCTTCGGTAAGTTTTCTCATATTACCAGCCTCCTCCCCTTACAGTTTGGTAACTATCGAGCATAAAAAAACATTATAGTTTGATGTGTCCATAAAGATCGGACTCGCTTGTGTAAAGAAATCGACCATCTCGGAGAACCTTTGAAAACCTGTAGGTTATTTCTGTGTTGAGATTATCAAAGTGGCTCGTTGTTTTGCTTCCGAACTTACTTGTACTCTCTGTAAGTCTTACTCTGATGCTCTTTCTGTTGATCCTTACAATCTCGCCCTTATATGTGGTGCATTGAATCAAAAGACCAATGCAGGTTCCTCTGTAAGCCTCAACTGCCATACCGATTTGTAAATCCGTCATTTCGATCACCTTTCCTTAGCTTACCGTTTGGTAATTTATTTATTGATTATATCTTACTACATAGGAATTCGTTTTGCAAGCGTTTTTGACAAGTTTTTTGAAAAATTTTTTAGAGTTTCTATTTTAGTTTATTAGCTTGTTGAGCATTGATTTGTGCTTACCAAGGTATATATATTGATTTCGAGGTAAAACGCCGTTGTAGGCTCTTGTAGCCTACTTAAAAAACAAAAGCAGGGCAAGGATTTTGAGATCCATTGCCCTGTTAAATCAGACTGTTTCTTCAATTATTCGTATAGCATCCTCTTCGCCGATAGGTGTAATCGTGTTCACTCCACCATCCCACTTGACATAGTTCACGATGAAGTATCTACCATCGTCATCACGATATACTTCGTAGAACATATCCTTGCTCTCGTCAGAGTGGCAGATTGCGTCAGCCTTGCTTGTATCATACTTTACACCGCCTACCATCATCTTTACAGGCGATCCAATGCCTTTTCTCCTGATCTTTACTTCGTCTTTGCTCTCAGCTTCAACAATCTTTATATCATATCCGAGAATTTCAAGCATTTTGAGAAACTCGTCTGCTGAGAGAGATTTTCGTCTGAACCTATTGCTGAGGCTCTGCTCGGTCCATCCCATTTTTTCTGCAACTTCACGCTGCAACAATTTACTTTTGCCTATCAGTTCTTTGCATATATCGGTTGCGGACATATAAACGCCTCCTACTTGCATTTTTACACAAGTATAGCATAAGCGTTTACTTTTGTCAATATTCAGAATACTTAACACCATAGTTTACTCTTCTCTTTCATACTCGACAAGGTACGAAGACTTCGCCATTTCATAGATCGCTTCTGTTTCCGCATACACATAGTTTTCTATGAAGTTATCTAAGTCAACTCCTTGACGGTTATTCAGTTCATCCATTCTTTCAAGCGTTTTCGTAAGCCAAAAACGAGGAACTGCGAATAGCTTGCATTTCTTATCATCTCTGTCAGGGTAGGTTCTAAGCTCAACAAATCTGTTTTCGTTGAAATCCTGAACATAGCACCAACTCTGAGGAGGTCTTTCGAGAGGTTTCTCCCAGTAGCAGTCGTTATTCACATCTCCATATTCGCTTGGCATTTCGTACTTCGGACAGCATCCACAAAGCTGAGGTTCACAATATTTCTCGGCAGGGTAGAAGAACTCGCATATATTTCGCGGTGTGCGGTACATCCTGACATCAGATATATACCAATAATACAATACATTCCCATCAGCGTAGTTAATTATCTGCTTGGGCGAAAGACAAGAGTGTTTCAAATCAACGACATCAACAAGCCCTCCTGCGGCATCAAATGATGTCTGTACTCTGTTACAGGTAAATTCTCCTACAACCATACCGTAGCTTTCGCCCTGTATTGCATCCTTCTTCTTTTTCGGAAGTGTCTGATACATATACACCTTGAACGGAGCTTCTAAGTTCGGCTTTGTCTTGCGAATTTCTATGGTCTTTTCGCCGCTTGCAATAAGCCTGATGTACTCAGGCTTTATGCTTATCATTACTGCGTTTTTCATTATCGTTCAGCTTCTCCTTTCGCATTTGTTCAAAAAGCTTAATCAGAGTGTCACATTCGCCCTTACTTATCACTTCATCGCATAACGAACACGCTCCGGAACAAATGTAAACTCCACCTAAGCTCCTTCGCCAATAGCATTTCTTGATTGCTTTAATAGCTTCTCCGAACTTCTCGGGTGATTCATCCATCAGTTTTCCTCGCTTTCCATCTTTGCACCGCAGTTCGGGCAGAAGGGATAGATTCTGTTCGGCATAATTTCATAACCACAAGCCGAACAATGGGGGATGTCATATTCTCCGCACACCCAATGAGCAAAATCAAAGCATTCGACTTCTTCAGCTGAATCTATGAGATCGTACACATTCTCATAGTCTCTGTAGGTATCAAAGTCTGTGCTGTTTATCTGCTCAATCAAATCATCTGCGTCAATAAGCTTCATTTTCGCCACCTCCACCTCAAAGCCTTACCGCACCTGAAGCAAAACTTGCTTTCGCACGCAATCTGCCATACAGAGCCGTGACATTTCGGGCAAAAATAGACACCGTAACCATTTTCTATGACATCTTCAGGCACTTGCTTTTCAAGTGCTTCAACGGCAGCTTCGTATGTGTCTTTGTGGCATTGGAAGCCTAAGCCGACTATGCTTGCTTTCAGCTCGGTCAAATATTCCTCTAAGCTATGCTTCTCCATTCCAATACCTCCTTGCTCTTTCTTCAGCTATCTTTGGATCTATGCTCCAAATCGAAATTTCACGACTACAAGAGCCGCATCTTATCGTACATACATAGCCTAATACACCGATGTAATTCCTGTCTTCGTGAAGTGAAACACGAGCATCTCCTCCGCTGTACGGACATTTTTTAAGTTTCGTCGTGTCCTCCATCGCTTTCATCTCTTTTCTTTTTATCATTGAGCTTTTGAAACTCGTCGTCTGCTTGTGAAGCAGCTGCCATACAGCTAAGTATGGCAAAGCTAACTACAAGCACAACAAGAACGAGTATTCCGAAAATGATCTCGTTCATAGCTGCTACCTCACTTACTTCTGCCGAGGAAACGATCTACAAGCCATTCGTATTGATGTTTATACACTTCAAGCTCGGTACACACCTTTATGTACTCTTCGTTGCAGCTTTCGTCGCTATTTTGGCTCTGCTGAGGTTCATTCGATATATCTTCGTTATGTTCATCGCTGTTCGGTGCGTTTTCGAGACAGCCAAAATCAATTCCGAGACTGATTACAAGAGCTGTGTCTATGTTCATCATTTCAGCATCGGTGCAGGTGGCGACATAATCTCCTATGCGGCTTACAGATACAGTCGTTACCTGCTCGCACAGAGCTGTCGATACACGATTAGAACTTCTTATGCGAACATGGGTCGGGAGTTCGTTCTTAGGCTGGGTGGTGAGATATACAATCTCGACAACCTCGCTGTATTTGTTGTTCTTGTCATTCGACACTATGATTGCAGGTCTTCCTGCATACTGTTCGCTGTCTGTGGGCATATTCTGCCTGTTGCTTTCGATGTAATAAATCTGTCCTCTTTTGATCATTCCGATACCTCCAAAATGTTGTTTTTTGTCATTCCTATACGCTTACGCCAAACTACAATATCAAAAGACACATTGTCGTTGCCTACCGATTTCCAAAAAAGTCTGAATCGAGAAAATCCGTAGGTGCGAGGAAAAAAATATTTTTCCGAAACATCATCTCCTGTATTAGTGACATATCCATTTTCAAAAGCCCAAGATGTTATGCACTTAGCCCATGTAAGAACATCAGCTTTGTTAAAACGAACTGTCAGGTCAGATATTGCTCCGTTAGTATCGGCAAGATCATTGTGGTTTTCGATGTAGCAAACATAAACAGCATCTCTTTTGAGCAGAGCCAAAGCTGATCTGCCGATTTGCATAGCCTCTTCTACTACCGCTATTGATTCATAGTTCTCTCTGTGCTTTGGGTCAAGTATCTCCATCGCTCTTTCAATAGTCATAAAACAATCACCTCCTTCCGTTGTGAAGTGTATAACGAGGTCATCCATATACCACCTCCCCGAACAAAGCAAGCTGAACGATAACATCTACAGCAGGTCCGTCAAGGTAAGACCATTCAATTTTGCCGTCCTCAAACCAGTCATCAGCATATCCGTCCTCTATGGCAGCTTTGAAGCCAAACAGGAACTTTTCGAGCGTGAGCGTCCATTTATCGTCGGACTCTCTATCGTACAGTATCAGGGTACCGCCTCTTGAAATCTGGTCGCTTGCATACTCGCCGTAATAGGCACCTTCCGCAACCTCTGCTTTTCTGCACCAGTATGTGATGTAGTCCAAAGCATCGCCCATAATGTCGTCTATGTCCTGAGCTGTAATATTGACATCTATCCCTGCACATATCTTGTATGATTTATAGCCATTTCGTGTGCGATATGGAGTTATCTTATACACATCTGTAGCGATAAACCATTCTTCAAGAGACTTTTCATACGGCGTATCAATAGTGTCTTCCACAGACTCCCACTGTCCGCATTCATCGCAGATGTAGATGTCAGCTTTTCTACTAAGAGCGTTAAGCTCTATGTGTTCATTCATTGCAATCTTGCCGCATCTCGGACAGGGGAGGATGCAGCCTGCATCCTGAGCCTTGCTCCAGTTTCTGATGATTTCCTCGATTGTCATTTTAATCTGCTCCTTTCTGAATGGGGACTCTGCGCTTTTTTATTCTGATGTCAACAAGACCTCTGGCATTTTCTATGTATTCTTTCTTGCGCTGTTTTGCTTCTTTCATTGTGAACTCGCAGCACTCAACTTCCCAACCGTAGCCGTAGTTTGTTTCGATGTCGTACTCATCACGAGTCTTTCTTTCATACATCTGCTTCACCAACCTTTTCTACAGTCATGCTATATCCGAGTGTTTCAAGAATCCTTTTGGCGTGCTTTATGCAATCAGACAGATTGGTAGCATAGCTGAAGTCCCCATAGTCATTTTCTTCAATACATACCCACTGACCGATGCTGCTGTCATCAATCGCCAAATCGAAGTATCTTTCTCTAAGAAGATCAACTTCCTCTGTGCTTACAGGGTAAAACCACTTGTATGTATGGTTTTCGCTGTACTCATCACCATTAAATGGACGACGACCATCAAGAGCCTTGCAGGTTCTTATCTTGCTTATCTCCTTGTCAAGCAGCTCCTCTTCGTAAGATATACATTCTCCTCTGGTGACAAATTCTTTTCCGTCTTTCGCTATGTAGGTTTCCTTTTTGACCATTTTAGTTTCTTCTACGAATGCAACTTTCGTTTTCACTTATCTTACCTCACTTTCTTATAACTCCATGTGTCCATGCTCCTGCGTATATACCAACCTCTCCATTCATATCAAGCAGTATATCCTCAATCGCTTTCAGATACTTTTTGTACAAGCCCATCTGTAGTCCGATCAAGCTCTCACTTCCGTAAGTGTCGTACTTCTGGATAAGTTCAACAGCTACGCTCCATTCGTTGTCTTCTACAACAATGTAGAACAGTTCATTTTCAAGCAACGCTCTTCTGCTGCCTGAGATCCATTTATCGACATAGACGAAGCTGCTAAACCTTGCTGTGAGTTTCTTTGCAAGCTCGTATTCAAATTCGCTCCTGTTAAAATAGCTTGCTATTTCATCATACTCGCCGTCTTCTGTAAGCTCGTCAATGAATTCATTGTCTACATAGTACAAGCCCTCACACTTGCCTAATACGCATACATTACCTCTACCCATAATCAATCATCCTTTCCGATGTCTGAGAGCCATTTGTTCTTGGCTTCTACGCATTCATTATAGTTTCTTCTTACGCAGGTAAACAGTTTGCCGTCTGATGCACGATAATCATACTGTACAAGCGTCCTGCCACGGAAATCCTCGTATTCTTCGTACTGCTCGCTACGAGGCTTCAAATCTCTCGGATCAAGCATTTCGTTCCCACCTCCTTCCGATGCCGGATTTTACTAAAGCGTGTAGTAGTTTTCTCCGATTCTCTTCGCCATTGCTGTGCCGAGCTTGTGAATACGCTCTACGATGGCATCCTTTTCATCTTCGCTGAGATAATCATATTCGGAATCTTCGAGCTTGTAGTAAGCACAAGCAAGTCTATCCATAACAATCTCTTTTGCGATAAGATTCAGCTTGCTTTTAGGCATCATATCTTTACGCCTCCTTTCCGCTGTAGGCTTTCGGATTGTAGTCAGCCCATACGCCGGACAGGTTCAGGTATATGTACCATCTGTCTTCATCGACTTGTTCAACTCCCCATCCATAGCATCCATACAGCTTTCTGAGTGCTTTGTTGTCAGCTCCGTACACCTGCCATCCGTCTATATCTTTGAAGCATCCGTTTACGCAGCTTTCCATCACGGTTTCCATAAGCCAATCGTACAGCAGCTTGCTGTCTGCAACAGCTCTTGCGAGTCTTCTGATAGCCGTCTTCCATTTCTTGCAGCTCGTCATAAGGTCGATGGATATTTTCCATCCGTCATCTATCATCACAGGCTTTTCGGACGGTTCCTGAACGGCTTCGAGCCATTTTGCGTAATCGTCCAAGTTCTTGAAGACCATAAGCTCTTTCATTGCTGTCTCCTCCTATCTTTCCAAATAGTGCAGGTAGTTCATATCATCCCACCTTGCACCATATACAGCTTCGTAGCTGTCAAAATCATCATACTCAATTTCTGCGTATGTATCAGGAAGACCGTATTCTGCATCATCGTCGCAGAAGACATCAGCGTTTTCTAACATTGCGTCGTAGGCTTCCTCGCTTACAGTTCCTTCGTTAAACGCCTTAAAAGCTCTTCTTAAATATTCCTGTCTTTTCATCGTGATTCTCCTTTCTGCCGCCCGATGAAGGGCGGCTATCGGTTATGTACTTTTTTCGTTAATCAGAAGATGCACTCGTAGATGCCTTTGATTACGAAACCCTGCTTTTCAAGTTCCTCCTTTTTTGCCTCGACTTTTTCTTTGCTTGTGGACTCGTAGATGTCGGTAAACTTTACACCTTTCTTTGAAACCTTTCCGGTTTCCCACTCTACCATCCATCCACTTTTTGTCGGAAGATTAAGCATTCAACTCACCTCCTCGTCTATCAGGTCAAACAGCCTTGCCTTCAGTCGGATGATCTGTTCTTCTGCCGCTTTCAGCTTCGATTCTGTTTCTCTGACAATTTTCTGAAGCTCGATCGTTTCAGCTTCGGTGTTGTGTGCAAGCTGTCTTGCCATTTCCAACTGGCGTTTGAGCTGCTCGTTCTCAACTACAGCCTTTTCTGCCTCTGAGCGAGCTCTTTCGGTTTCAGCACCCTCGTAATCGGCGGCTCTTCTGAATTCTTCTGCTTTCTTCTCTGCACTTTCAGCTCTCTGCTTCATTGAGCATCCGAAGTCGTTGTCGATGTTCTGTTCGGCTATCTCGAAGCATCCTTCAAACGCTGTTCCGATGTAGCTGTTTTCTCCAAGACCTTCAACGATTTTTCTGATCTGTTCGAGTGCCTTGCGTTCCTGCTCTTTCGTTGTCATAACGATTACCTCCTCGTTTTTATTTCAGCTCCTCTTTCGGGGATGTGGCAGCGGCTTTTGTTTTAAGTCCTACCGCCAGTGGACTTTGCTTTCACCTGTTATCGTCTCCGTCTATTTCGTAGCAGGTGATTACTGCGTGGTTTGCAAGAACAAACATTATGTTCGAGATCGTCTGGTTTTCGCTGTGCCTGTAGATGTCATCGGCTATGAAGTAGATGTTTTCGGTGCTCGGGTAAAGTCTTCCAACCCAATCAAGCATGTGTTCGTAGTCTTCGTTATCTCCTGCTGTGTAGAGGTTGTTTTCGATGCAAACCTTCCTTACGCTATCTGCTGACCATCTTTTGAACTCTTCGATTTTTGGTAACATATTGACCATCCTTTTTTTACTTACCGTTTGGTAATTGTGAGGTAAATTTTTTTACCTTACTTCATCGTATCTTTTTCCTAATGACTGTGCAACCGTCCTGATGTTCATGTTGTCGATGTTCTCGGCTTCTCCGATCTCACCCTCGTGTTTGAAGAATACAACTGTGTTGCTCTTCTTTATCCACATGATTGTGCTACAGGATTCGATCATCTTTCTGACTTCCATTGTGTTTGCCATCAGGTTTCTGTACAACTTGTGTATCTCTGTCATTTTCGTTTCCTCCGTTTCCTTACCATTTGGTAAGTTGTTTTTGATGATTTAATCTTACCACATGGTAATTCGTTTTGCAAGCGTTTTTGACAAGTTTTTTGAAAAATTTTTTGGAATTTCTATTTTTGTTTATATATCTATATATACTATATAATATTCTTTTATTTTCTTTTATATAGCCTGAGATTTTTTTTGGAAAATCCGCAACCTGTCGTGCGGACAAAATGCGTGACATTTTACGGACTGTTGCTGCTTAAAATCGCTTATTTTGCTCTGAAAATCGGCTTTGTGCAGTTTGTATATCGTTTAAACGCTTGGAAATTCGTTGTATTGCGTTTTTGGGTGGGGGTATGTAAGTATATTAAAGTTTCTTAAAAGCTTCTGGGGGCTCTATTTGTCAAATGTTATATCGTTTGTTTGTGCAATATACATAAACGAAAAACCCCCGAACCACAAGATGAAATCCTGTGATCCGAGGGATTGATTTTCTCGATATTACTTCATAAGCTGATTGACTTTGCTCTGAACCTCAGAGTAATTGTAACCTGCATCTGTAAGTTTTTTTCTTCTTTCATCGCCGTTGCCCCATTTGCCCTGTATCACTTCACGAGCGATGGTGTCAACGGATTTTCTGCCGGACATAAGAGCGTTAACGAGAAGCTGCACAGCGTTATAGTCATATCCTGCCGAGGTCAGCTTTTTCTTTCTCTCGTCACCTGAACCCCATTTACCTGCTATGACCTCACGAGCTATCTCTTCTGTGGATTTGAGCTGTTTCTTTGATCCGAGAAGTTTTTCATTTACTTTGTTCTGCACAGCAGTATAATCATAACCTGCATTTTTCAGTCTGCTCTTACGGTCGTCGCCAGAACCCCACTTGCCTGCGATAACTTCGTTTGCGAGTTCATCAACGGTCTTGCTGTTCTTCTTGGTCGATGTCGAGGTGGATGTAGTAGAACTTTTCCAATTCGGACGGAAGAAAGCGTAAACGCTACTGTCATTCAGGTATCTTGTCTTACGCTTAAATGTAGAGGTTTCAGCCCAGTTATCTCCGCTACCTTCTACATTTCCTTCAAGGGTGATTATAGTGTTTCCGTCAACCTTTTCTACGATACCTACATGGCTCGCAGAGTAATCGTCAATCGGAGACAAGCTACTGTACCTGAACATAATCAGGTCGCCTGCCTGTGGAGCTTTGCTGCCTTTGACGAAGAAGGTGCCATACTTTCCATCGCCGTATCTTGCTTCGTCAGAAGCAAAGGAATGTACTCCATCTGTGTACTTGCCAATGAAACCGCAATCTTTCATTATTGCAGAAACGGCAAACGCACACCAATCTAAGATAGTATCAAGACCGAGCTTTGTCTTGCATACATAATAGCCGTTCTTTCCGATGTACTCAGCAGCTTTTTTGAGGAACTTATCTCTGTCAGCAAGAACATTCACGGGAACTGTTGACGATTTATTGGCAGATGTACTCTTGCTCTGAATATCAGCATAGCAATAATCGAGGTCGATTTCTCCTGCGATGCCGCTAATGCTTCCTGCTCTGCCGACATTGTACTGCCATATCATACAGTCGCAATACGGCTTTGAGCTTTGCCATTGAGCAAGCCAAAGATTTACTTTGCTGATGATCTCTCCTTTGTACAGATAGTTTTCAAGCCAATTCGGATTGGTATAGATACCGGATTTGTAGCCTGCCTTTTCAATCGTTTCGATGAATGCTTTGGCAACATCGGTGCAAGCTCTCTTTCCGGCAGCAGCACACGACGCTTCTTCCATATCAATAAAAATAGGAAGTTCAAAGCTCTTGCCTTTGATACATTCGAGGCAGTATTCAGCTTCTTTGACAGCTTGCTCCTTCGTTTTTGCGTAGGAGTAATGGTATGCTCCGACAGGAATACCGAGCTTTTTGAAGCCTGCGTAGTTTCTTTCAAAGTAGTTATCTTTCTGATTTGCTTCCCATCCAAAAGACGAACGGACGATTGCAAACTGAACCTGATTTTTGTCTATCTTGGAGAAATCAATATTTCCCTGACAATATGATACATCAATCCCTTTTTTCATTATCTGTCATCTCCTTCCTTAACTTCCGGCAGACCTGCAAGGCTTGTAAGGATACTGCAAACTGCCGCTACAGCTGCGACAGACAGCATATTGATCCAATCGACTTCATTTGCGGCTACACCTATCGAAATAGTTGCTACTGCCGTCTGTGCAAAGGTCTTCAACGCCCTTATTCCTGCCGCTTTGAGCCATTCCTTGTTAATCATTTTTGCCACTCCTTTCGAGTTTCTCTATCCTGCTTTCGTGTCCGTCAATCCTATGATGGGACTGCTTCGCAGACTCTTCTACAGCTGTGAGCCTTGACACAACTTCTATGTGCTGCTCGTCCTGTTTTTCCTGCTTACGCTTGATGTCATCAACACCGGATTTGATGTAGCCTATTTCGGTAAGCATTATGCCGTCCTTTTTGCCCTCGGTGGTATTGTCACTCTTGTCGTTCCTTTTGAATGCAAGGTAGCCAAAAATGATAGCACAGACCGTTCCGAATACACCGAGGACGGTAGCTATCATATCAATATCGTTCATCGTCATCACTCCCTATAAGTGGTCTGTTTGCGTACTCAATAAGATCAAGCTCGCTGTCTGCCTTTTGACATAGCAGACGGAGATCCCCTCGGACTTCATCTGCTATTTTTGCCTGTTCAATAATCATCGTTTGCTTGCGGATAATATCAGCCTGTAACTGAGTCACACTGCAAAGACGATCTATTATTTCAAGCATTGTCATATGGTTCGCCTACAATGGTTTCGTACTCTTCAGGAGTAATCCACTCGTATTCTACAGCTTTGTGAACACGGCTTTTCCCCCAAATATGATTATCATACAGCCTCTTTACATACTCATAACGCTTGCTCATTCTGCATCACCTCCACTTACATCAAACGGAGCATCGTCTTCAGGAAGATCATCCTGTTCGAGATCAACGCCGAGGCACATTGCCATAAAAGCATTGTCACCGTTTATCATTTCGATCCGCTGCCTCATTTCTGTATTTTCAGCCTTCAACCTTTCGTTTTCAGCTTCAAGTTCACGCAGTCTGCGGTTTTTGTTGATATGCTCTGTCATTGCATTTTTCCTCCTTGACTTTCTTTTGCACTTGTAGATTGGTTTTGTTCCGAACAGGCTTGCAAAGAATGAATCCATTTTCTTTATCTGCTTTGTGCAGTCGCAGATAAGCATCGTAGAGATAAAACATTCATACTTGTTCATTATGGTATCCATATCAGTCAGACCTGCATCGAGATCACGCTTTTGTTTTCGGAGAACTCTTCGCTCTTTCTCGAACTTCTGACGCATAGGTATCACAAGAACCTTTCCTGTCTTTGTGAGGATAAACTTCTTTTTCAGGAAGTAAAAGCCTTTACTCAGCTTATTGTTGCCACCTTTATCGGTGCAGATAAGACCTCTTTCGGCAAGATATGATTTGACGGTTTCTTCAGCTCTACGAACTGCGTCTTTATCACGAGCTATGATAACAATATCGTCCATAGTCCTGTGAACAGTAAAAAGGTCCTTGTCGCCAGTGAGCTTATGGTCGAGATCATCGAGTATAGCAAGCTGAATAAGCTGTGATACCGGAGAGCCGAGACCTGTACCTCTTTTACCGAATGGATCAGCAGCTATGGTGTCAGGGTCTCTGCTGTCAATAAAACTATTGAAAACATCAACGAGAAAGGGAACTATCTTTTCGTCTTTGCAATATCTTTCAATGACATCTATTGCGACGCTGTTTGGCGTTGATGGGAAATAGCTTTTGATGTCAAGATGCTTTGCAATACCATTGTTATCGCCGTATTTTCGGCAATATTTTTCAAGTGCTGCCGTCATACGCAGTATCGCAAACTCTGTTCCTTTTTCTTTCTGACAAGCTCCGCTGTCGTATATAAGCGATGTTGTCATATCATCGTAAACTCCGTTGTAGCACATATCATTCTGCCATACACGATCACAGTACAAAGGCGGCAAGATAAGTCTTTCTTTCGGTTCGTATATCTTGAAGGGTACACCGTGACCTGTCCTGTGCCTGCCGGAAGTGATAGAATATTTCAGCTTTTCACACCGTTCAAGTCGTTCTATCTTCCAAAGCATTACTGCTTGTTTATGACCTACACCTTTTGCTGTTCGTTTTGACGCTTTACATAACTCATTCAGACTGATTGCTTTGTCAAATTGTTCACCCATAATTACCGTAAAACAACGCTCCAAAAAGGAACACCGCCGCCGTTTATAGCAGAGACCTGAGTTTTTCTCAGCCTGCATCGTAGGTTACAAGGATTTTAGCACCATCACGGCTTCTTTTCGCCTTTTGGGACAGGAAGAAGGCTCCCTGCGTGAGTTGTACTGCTTTCGGCTTTCGCTTACTCGATCTCGCATACACACGGTCGCAGACGACACCGTTCGTGTTGTTGGCGTTGTTGTTGTTCAACTCACCTGATGTATTCACGTTACGCACATTGTTCGCATTGGAAGGGTTGGCAGAACGCAGCCACCAGTTCCGAGCTGAATAGCCTCTCCCTATTGATTTTTGTAAATCTTATCATGCATCCTTATCCATCCATAAAGAGTATCGTAGAAAACATTGTAAAGCCTCGCCCAATTTTCAAAGTGATCTGCTGATAATTGCAGTCTTCTTTGCTGATCGTTTATTGAACGAGCTATTGTTTTCGCAACGGCTCTCGATTTATAAACAGCTTTAACTCTCTCTTTGAAAAGCTCAGGAATATCCATTGGCAAATCATTTGCATAGGTTATGAGATCGAGTAACTGATCGCATTTTTCAAGTATGCGTGTGCCGTATTCCCATCTGCTTCTCTTTGGCATTAGCTCTCTTTTTGTCTTCTTGCAGTTTTCGCCAATAACGGTGATAGTCTTTGTTTGCAGACGATAAACTTCATCAGTCATTTGTTGAGCTTGGATAAGGACTTTCAATCCCTCTTTGTATTCGTTGTTTTTCCTTGCCATAGTATTATCCTCCCACAGATGCGGCAGATTGCCGCCATCTGTGGTATTGTTGATTTTCGTTATTATTCATCGGATTTGCGAGATTTTATAAGCAGGCCGCAGACGACACCGTTCGTGCTGCCGGCGTTGATGTCGTACAACTCACCAGATGCAGACACGCAACGCACATAGTGCGCAAAGGAAGGGCGGGCAGAACGCAGCCACCAGTACCGAGCTGTGCCGTTCTGATATTTGATTTTATCGCTGTTGCTTGTCCCTGAGAAGATTTCAAGCAGTTCTCCTTCTTTTCCGCTGATGTTGTTACCACCGTAAACCTCTGTCTTTGACATCAGGAATACCTTGTCATTCAGAGTTTCTGTGGTGTCGTCTCCTGACACTCTATCAGGAGATGGTATCTCGACTACGATAGTAGCTTCTCCGATATTATCAGCAAGATCAGGATCAAGACCGTGAAGGAATCCTGCCATCTGTCGTGCTGCTGCCGAAGGAGGCATATCAAAAATATCAGATGGAGTCCACCAATAAGAGAATGTGGTATCTCCACTTTTAACTGCCTTACCTGTACTGTTGAGCCACTTGCGGTAACAGGAGTGAGCATAGCGGTTTGAGCCATAAATCTGTCTTTCGGAAAAATTCACCTTTGTCAGATTCTCGACTTCGACAATGTACTGCTTATCTCTTGCAGCAACAGTTCCGAGATCTGTGCAGACGGTTTCGCCATCCCATTCAGATACAACGATATTGCTTTCGATAACGGTTCTCTGTGGTTGAATGCCATAAGTCGTGATTTTTCCGGCTGTAATTTCAGCTTTTGTATGTGCGTTCTGAGACCACTCGCCGACTTTGCTGTGCCTGATACCGCCTCCGGCAGGAATAGCCTGTGTAGTCGTAAACATATATGTTCCGTTCTGAAGCACACCACCGCCGTTATCAGCGTGATTGAGGGTGAACTTATACTTTCCGGCAGGAAGCTCGGCTAAGGCATAGATCATTAGCTGTGGAGCCGAGAACGGAATTGTGCCGTAAGCTATGACATCACGAGAAATAAACATAATACTCTGTTCATTGTCAGCACAGTTTACATCGTGATCTGCAACATCGAGAATGATTCTTGATGCTGTCTCGGTGATAACCACCTTGTCTCCTTCGGCAGGTGTTCCTGTCACGGTAATGCCATAAGCGGCAAGAGAGATCGCTTCGTTATCCTCTTTGTGCCATACAGCACCGTCATATACAGCTTCATACACTCCGCTGTGTGCTGTGCCTACTGCGGCAATAAAGGCATCTTCGTCAACTGTTGCAGCTGTGATACCTGTGCTGTCGCCAACGCTGATAGCGAGAGCTGTCTCTCTTTCAGCAACGAACGAGTCTTCGACAGGTATCTTTCGATGAAGACCGAGACGGACAAGGTTTTTGACCTCGCCAAAACTGTTTGCACTTACTTCGCCACTTCCTGCGGCAATAGTGGAAAGTATTGAGCTTACTGTCTTCAATTCAGACGAAAGCCCGTCTTTGAGACCGCCTATGTTTTCAATAAAGGCTTCCTCAGAGAGAAGGTGCAGGGGATTTGTTTGTTCGCTCATTATTTTTCCTCCTTAAATGGTGTTATATATAATGCACGGCTTGCCGTTCATTACCCTGAATTTGCAGAGATAGTCGGTGTCGTTATCTGTGTCTTTGAATACAATTCCGTCTATCTCTTCTCCAACCGCAGATGCAGCTGCGGTTGCTGCTGCCGCAGCAGTATTCGCACTTTGCGTAGCAGCATTTGCGTTTTCTGTAGCGGTATTGGCATTTTGCGTAGCGGTTGTAGCGGAAGATGCAGCACTATTCGCACTACTTGCAGCTGTCGTTGCGCTCTGAGCTGCACTCGTGGCTGACGAGGCAGCGGAATTTGCACTTTCAGCCGCCGAATTTGCACTCTGAGAAGCGTTGATTGCTGAGGTTGTGGCAGAGTTGGCGTTTTGAGTAGCAGTTTCAGCTTTCTGCTTTGCCGTGTTTGCGTTTTGTGCTGCTGTCGTAGCAGAGGATGCTGCCGAGTTTGCGCTATTGGCTGCTGCTGTTGCGTTTTGAGCAGCTGTATTTGCAGCAGAGGTTGCACTTTCTGCATCGGCAGTAGCTTCTGTAAGAACGCCAAATTCATTCGAGCTTGTTGTCTGATCTGCCGATAGCGGAGCTTTTTCAACCTGAATAAAAAAAGTCGCTGAAGATAATACCTTTTCTCCATTACGGATAGATATATCAGCTTCAACAAGTCCCTTTACTGCAAGCACCTGATCTGTAAGCTCAACAGAAATTGTATTGTCGTTATTGATTACTCCGTTGTTAAGGCAGCTTTTGCCGTCAGGCTTCAAGCACCTGAAAACTGCTACATCTCCGCTTGCAGGAGCAAGCTGCGTTGTACCGTTAATCAGCGTAATACGGAGATACCGTGTCTTCTGATCGCCCTGTTTTGCATCAATATACTTTTTCTGCTGCCTGCAAGACACATCGAGGGATATAGGCAATTCGTATTGCATCGTTTACTCCTCCTTCTGTTCGGAATCATCCTGCTGAGAGTTCATAGTGTTTATATCAGCAAGAAGTTCAATGTTTTTCTGATTTCTGACTTCTGCAAGTATTTCGCATATCATACCTTCGACAAGATAGGCAGGGAGTTTTGTGTCATTCAGAACACTATTCACTGACGCTTTCAGCGAATTTTTTGCAGACTCCATAATTACGCTAAGAGGCATTTTACTCATTTCTTTTTCACCTCATTTATCGGTATTTTTATTTTCGACCGTGCAACTTCTTCCATTTTTTTACGATGAACTCCGCTCACGATGTCAAAGAAAGATTTTTTTTCTTCCTTAGAATAAGGATCAGACCATGGTGCAGTTTTCTTCTTCTGGGAAGATGGCTTTGCCGCAGATCGTGCATAGAGTTCCTGAATTGCTTTTACAAGATAAGGTATCAGCTTGATGTAATCAATAGATAGCTTTCCGTCATTAGTAGATTCAACAACTACATCAGGCAAAACACTTTGCACTTGTTGAGCTATGAAGCCTATATCATTGTGTTCTTCGTTTTCTATCCAGTCAAACGACATTGCTTCCAAGCTGTTTATGACATCAACAGCACGAACGTCAGAAGGTGCGATATTTGTCTTCAGTCTTGCGTCACAAGTATTTACGATACTGTGGTTATTCATATCGAGGTTGGTGTGACAACTTACAACACCATAATCGGAATACAAATCAATATCAGAATTAACCTTTACCCTTGCAGATGGACCATACAGTCCAACCTCTTTTGTATCGGAATACCATCCTCCTGCACCGCTTGACCAGTTGACGCTTCTGACATATTCATTTATTCTAAGATTTCCCCAAACATAAGTAGGGCAGGAAAAATGAATACCTCTTTTTTCTTCTGTATCATCAGCATAGTAAATCATCTCTACTGAATAGTCGCTATCTGTTTTATTTTCCTGATGTGCCCAACACATATACTCAGCACCGTAGTTAAGGTCAAATACAAGACCTTTAAAATTCGGCTTTCCAGAAAAATTGTTGGTTCCTATTTTTCCGACATAAGTTCCTGAGTGGTAGAAATGAGAGCCACTATAATTAAACTTTGAAACAAGCTGCTGTGTCGATACGTTTGCACTATCGTATATTCTAAGCTCTCCACTTTCAAATTGGATGTATTTACTCACATTGTTCCAGGCGATTTTTACAGCGTCAGACTTTAAAGATAGAACCGTACCTGAGGAGTTTTTATTTGCTATTAAAGAGATGTTGTCTGCGTTCTGTTCTATCTTACTTTGCAAAGTAGAGAGTGTCGTTTGAAGCGTCCAAGATGTTCCGTTTGACTTCCAGAGCTTTCCGGTTGACTGGTCGAGATAATACTTATTGTTATAGTTCACAGGGGGATATATCGTAGCAGACGGTCTACCGTTGCTGTAAATCGAGATAGTATAGTCGCTTGTATCATACCTTGATACAGTAGAGTATATCGAATCAGCAGTCTGCTGTATCAGCGTTCGCATATTGCTTTCAGAAGTGGCTATTTCACTCCTTACTTGACCGTCAGCTGCTGTAAACTCTTGCGTTAGAGTAGTTGACGCTTCGCTCACAGCAGAATTAACAGTTTCGTTTATCTCAGAAGTAACCTCAGATTTGTACGACTGAGAGATAGAACCTGACTTTATGCTTCCTGCCTCTATCAGCTCACCTCTTATCACCATTGCGTTAATAACCTCTGTGATAAAGTGATCGTCGTAAGTGATAGCTGTTGTATATGGACCGTTTATTCCTGTCGATGATTTACCTATGCCTTTGTAATTTATGATCCATACGACCTCTGCTTCGTCAGGGTCGGGATCGTCCATCATATAGAGGTTTGAACCGTCGCTATACGGATAACTTCCGAAAGCACCTGTAAGCATTGCGGTAGCAATAAGTATTCTCGACTCGTAATCGGTCTGCATACGAACTACGCTGTTATCAATATACGATATTGCACTGTCTATCGAGGAGCTTATTGTCTGTGGAACACAAGAGAGCGTAACCTTGTTATTTCGAGGATCATCTGGATATTCAACATACTCAACAATTTGATGAACAATACGAATACCTCTGTCAATATCTATCAGCGTGACTTTTTTGTGCAGCGAAAAATCGAGGAAGGAATATTCTGCACTTTGCTTTGCGAGATCAACTACATCGCACTCGTATGATCTGACAGGTGCAGATACACTTTCGAGCTTTTTTACAGCATCTTCATACAAGTTCTCAGGAATGGTATATCTTTCGTCAGACCAATACGCACAAATCGTTTTGTTAGCGTACTGCTTGTTTTCTACATAAGTAAGACCGTATCTGCTTCCGTTTATAACAGCTTCTTCCATCGTCATACCGTCTTTGCCGTAAGCATACAACCTTGTGGCAAACTCTGTGGTATCTCCTTTGAAAGACAGCTTTTTCAAGTTCAGCTCACTCGTCAAGTATTCTCCGGTGACAGGCATATCTGTCTGCGAATAAACGATAAGTCTCTTCTCTTTGATTTTCCAAACAAAGAATACTCCATACACAGACATACAGCGATAGAGAATATCGAAATCTGTACAGAAATCAAACTCTATCGTCCGTCTAATAGAGGAAACACCTGCTCCTTCTACAGTCCATCCTGCCGGAAGATGAGATTGCAAAACTTGGGTCAAAAACTGTGTCTCGCTTCTGAAATCCTTATAAAAAGTGCCTTTCAGAAAATCAAAGTTAAGTTCACAGTCTATCTTGTCGTCATCTATCTTTTTTACGAGCCACTCATTATCGTCAGAAACAATCTTTGCTTCTTCATATATCAGCTTGTACTGATCGAGAGTAACATCAATAGTGAACGACATTTCATCTCTGCCGTCCTGCTTGTGTTTGATGCACAAATCGTCATAGTCTGTTATAGGCTGAGGAATACCGTATTTATCAGTTATAATAAGCATCTATATTCCTCCGTTCCTAAATGTAGATAGGGTAGTAGCTGACTTTTACGCTTGTATTTCCACTTATGGTTATGGTGTTATTTCCTGCTTGTAGTTTCGGAAACTCAGTAAGATTTGTATAGCTGAACTTATTGGAATTGTTCTGCTTGACTGTGCAATTCAGACTATCAATAACGAGGTTTCCATAAACATTGGAAATAGTGATACCTGCAATAGTTACTGCTGTGCCGTAGCACATTGCTTCGATAATAGCAGGCGTTTCATAGTTCCCCTTTACAAACAAATCAAAAGTGGATGTGTGAGTATCTGTGGTTTCGAGTGCGTCGTGCCTTATACCTGAAAGAGAAAACTTTGTCTGCATTATCCAAGGAGCTTTTTCTTCGGGAGCTGATGCACTCTCAAAAACACAGAAATACCAAAACCCATCAGGAAGCAAAATATCTGCTCCTTCATAAAGAGCAGATATAAACCGTGAGATATTCATCTCAATATCACGCTTCGAGTCACCCTCAAAGTCGATTTTCAGCTCTATGCTTCTGAGTGTCATTTTAGGTTTCAGTTTGACAGGAAACATCCTTCTGTTAGTGGAGTGATATGTATCGCTATTCTCGCTGAAGCCTATCGAGAACGAAAGCAGTTTAGCTCTGTAGGAGTCGAATCGCTCGTAGTTGATTTTGGGCTCAATCGTCATTTCTTATCACTCCATTTCATTTCCTGCGATACATAAGGCGTAATCACTCTTGCCGTTTTCTTTCCGTCTATATAGATGTCATTCTGAATATAAGCAGGTTTAGCATCGCTTCCGCTTGTTGTTTTTTTGTTACCTTCGTTGCTTGTGTGAGAAGTGCTGTTTCGACTGCCGAGAACACTTGCGACTCCAATGTTTCCGTCATCAACTGCTCCTCTCATTTTTTCAACCATTGAAGAGTAGTCTGTTTTTGCAGAATTTACATTGTTGCTTACAGAGCTTACAAGAGAGCTATAGTCGATGTCTCCTAAATCAAAGTCAACATTGCTTATATCCTCAGAAACATCCATAGCTGCATCAATGGCAGCCTTACCGTTTTTCTGAATACCGTTAGCGAGACCGAGCATGAGGTTTTTACCCATACCAATCTCAAACAGTTTTGATGGACTATGTATTCCAAAGAAATCGCATACTCCACCCCAAAGATCGTTAGCCCAACCGCTTACATTGTCCCAAAGCCATCCTGCTGCACCGGAAATGCCGTTCCACAAACCTTCGAGCATATTTTTTCCGATGTCAGCCATAGAGGAAACAAGTCCACCAAACGCAGAAATAATACTGCTTACTATTTGAGGTATCTTGCCTACAATGGTCGAGATGATCTGAGGAAGCTTTTGAACTATACCTACAAACAGCTTCAATCCAACGGTAGCGAGCTGAGGTATGGATTTAAATAGAGCATTGACTACGCTGTTAATAATCTTTGGTAATGCAGCTATAATGCCGTCTATTATAGCAGGAAGATTGTCAACGAGTGCGACAAATAGTCTTAGTCCTGTGTCGATTATTTTCGGAATGTTTTCCGTAAGTATTTTTATTACAGCTTCTATGATTTGAGGAATTACAGCAACTATCTTGTCGATTATCTCAGGCAGAGCTTCTACAAGGGAAACGAGCAACTGTACTCCACATTCAATCAGCTGAGGGAGCATACCGAGCAGAGTTGAAATAATACTTCCTATTATTTGCGGAAGCACTTCAACTATCTTCGATATGATGTCGGGTAGAGCAGAAACAAGAGAAGTGAGGAGTGTTACTCCTGCCTCGACTATCTGCGGTATCATGCCGAGCAGACAAGTTACTATGGCTATGATAATATCGGGCAGCACTTCAAGTATCGCTACTATAATCTCAGGCAAGGCTTCAACTATAGCCATAACCATCTGAGTTACGCAGTCAAGAAGCGTAGGGATAAGTTCAATCAACGCTCCGACTATGCTTAAAAGTAAATCGGGAAGTATCTCTACAATAGCAAGAATGATCTCAGGCAACGCTTCGGCTATAGAAGTGATAAGCTGTACTACACATTCAAGGAATAGGGGTATCAGCTCAACAAGTGCGTCTATTACAAGCTGTATCAAGTCAGGCAAAGCCTCTACGATGGCTATTATCAGCTCAGGCAGAGCTTCTGTTATAGCTGTAATCAATTCGCTTGCAAACTCTATGAAAGTTGCGATAGACTCCCTCAAACCTTCAATCAAGGTAGAGATTATTTCAGGCACAGCTTCTACAAGCGTAGGCAACGCACTCATTATTCCTTGCAAGAAGGAAGAAAGAAGATCAATCCCTGCCTGTATGATCTGCGGCAGATAGTTTACAATCGTCGTTGAAAGCTGTACAAGACCGTCTGCTATCGTTTGAGTTATTTCTCCTGCATTTTCAGACAGTCCTTGACAAAGTGCAATGATAAGTTCTGCTCCGAGGGTAACAAGGTCGTTGGTAATATCTAATATTCCACCGATAAGAACAGAAACCAAGCTCGATGCAGCAGATGCGATGTTTGAAGCGGACTGCGATAAGCCTTGAACAAGAGAGGAAACAATTTTCGTTCCGCCATTTACTATCTGCGGCAGATACTCAATAATTTTATTTATAGCTCTTGCGAGAGCATCTCCGAGAGCATTTACAAGACCGTCAAAACCGTTCTCGTTAATAGCTTTAGTCAGGTCGCCAATTATCTCAGTAGCTTCCTGAACAGCACCACGCATTATGCCTGTGCCTTCTCCGGCTTTGTTCATCGATTCATAGAATGATATGCCAAATCCCTCGGCAGCAGAGCCTAAGATTGTCAAATCTCCCTGTAAGTTGTCGATCATAGTAGCTGCCATTCTATCAGCAGCTCCGTCACAATCTTCTATAGCACCACGAAGCTTCTCTACATCGTCAGAGCCTGTGTTCATTAACGCAAGCCATCCTGCCAAGCCTTGTTGTCCTGCTATGGTTTTGCCGTAGTTCGCTTGCTGTTCTTTACTTAAACCTTGCCAAGCTGCTCTCGCTTCATCGAGTACATCATTCAGATTTCGTACTGTGCCATCTGTATTGTAAAATTCAACACCGAGATTTTCTGTCAGGACATCTAAAGCTCCGAGAGACTTTGATGTTTTGCCTGCGTTTGTAGAAAGCCTTGTAAGTATTGATCTGAGCGTAGTGCCTGCCATACTTGACTTGATGCCTGCATTAGCCATCAATCCGATAGCTTCTGCTGTATCTTCTATATCAACGCCAAGTGCACCTGCGACAGGAGCGACATATTTGAATGTTTCGCCCATCATCGAAACATTTGTGTTTGCGTTCGATGCGGCAGTAGCAAGAACATCTGAAAAATGTGCCGAGTCCGACGACTTCAGACCAAAGGCTGTTAATGCGTCGGTTACAATATCGGAAGTGGTAGCAAGATCAAGACCGTCTGCGGCAGCAAGACTCATAATTCCGTCGATGCCGTTGAGCATATCTTCGGTTTTCCAACCTGCCATTGCCATATACTGAAAAGCCTGTGCTGATTCAGATGCGGAAAACTTTGTTTTTGCACCCATCTCTTTTGCTTTGTCAGTAAGGCTTTGTAATTCATCGCCGGATGCACCTGATATAGCTGCGACCTTTGACATAGCAGCCTCAAATTCAGAACCTACCTTCGTCGCATAGGTTCCAAGCCCTACAAGAGCAGTACCTGCTGCTGTAACAGCACTTGTGATGCCTGTAACAAGGGTTTTGCCAAGACTTGACAAATCTTTCTTTAAGCCAGACTGATCTATTTTCGTATCAATAACAACTGAGCCATCAGCCATACAAATCACTTCCTTATAGTAATTTGCACGGCTCATTGGCTCAATCGGTGCATATATTTATATATAAATATATATTATATTCTTTTATTTTATATAGCCTGAGATTATCTGCGGACAGTCCTACGGACAGAGGGTGTGACACTTTCAGGAAAAAATCAAAAGTGTAGATTTTATAGGCTTTTGCGACTTCCGTTGCTTCCTGAAGTTTTTGAACGGCAACAAGAAAAAATGACAAAAAATCTGTCAATTTCTGATTTTGAAAAGACAATCCGATTTTTTCTTATGTGACCGTCCATATTTTTGTCCGTGGACAGTCCTGCGGACGAATGGTTTAGAAACCAAAATTTGCTGATTTTTGAAAGATTTTAGCTCATTTCCACGGTATTTTTGCGGATTATCCGAGCTGAAAATGCGTGACAGTCCTCGCCCGTATCCACGGACAGTCCTACGGACACACGGTTTTGATGATTTGCTTGCCGTTTTTGATGACAAGTTCAAACTCTCTTTTACACCCACGAGTGCATTTGAGAAATACTCCGTGACAGTTTGCTGTGTCATCGTAAATAGTGTTCTTCGCTTTGCAATACGGACAAACAACCCATATTCTTTCTGTGGCAAGTTTCTTAATCACATAAAAGCACCTCCAAAGGCGGCTCCTGCGAGAGCAACCTTGTCTTCTGTAGTAAGGTTTTGCGGCAGAGCGAAAAGGTTTTTCATCCTTGCTATGCGATCCCTTTCAGCTTTGTTTTTGATTTTGCTCAGGTCGGCAGAACGATAGCCCATTATTTCAACGATCTTATTGTCGCTGTTGAGGCTTTTGAATAACGCCTGAAACTTCCACCAATGGAGATATTTGATTTCATTCAGGTCTATTCTGTACTGAGACATAAATGCACCGTAAATATAAGGAGCGTCATGCTCAAAGCTGTAAATCTGTTTCGGCTTCAGCTCAACATTACCGTTCTTCTGTTTTCGCTTCTGCTTCAAGGGTTTATTATCGCCGCATCTGTACATATACAGTATGGCATCAACAGCTTTGTTAAGGTCTTCCGGCTGTTCGTCTGGGAAGAATACTCCTACAAGGTCAAGGATTTTATTTTCATCATCCATATCACTAAGCAGAATTTTCTCCATTATGATTCCGGCACGAAAGTCGCTCTCAATATAAAATTCCTTGCCATCAACCATTACGGTCTCAGGCAAGGAATCGAGTAAGATGTTTTCGCTCACTTCTTCTGCTTTTCCGCGTTTCTACGCTGTGAACGGTTGGAATACTTGGCGAAAGTGTTCTTCGTTGCGAGTATGTCGTTCCTCTGCAATCTGACGAGTTCAATGAACTTTTCATAAGCGTCATAGTGAGGTGCGACATTATCCTTTTCGCCGCAGATCTTTTCTCCTGCACCATTGCCGAGGCAGGTGTCAAAGAATTGTTTGATTGCACGACAGGTAATGCGAATCTGAGTGGATGCCTTGCCATCTTTCGGTGCGGACTTTTCGGCTTCCGAGAGATCGTTTATGGCATCCTCAAACTTTTCTGCGTCGTCTGCATCTCTGACATCAAACTCAAACTTTTCTCCGTTGTATTCAAATACTGTTTCTATCTGGCTCATTTGCTCATTCTCCTATCTTTCTGTTTTGCTTACGAACCGCTTGACAAACTACTCGATGAACTGCCGGGGTCCTCTATAAATGTGAATGTGCTTCTATTAAAAGCACCATACACAGGATCGGAAACAGCTTTCAGAGTGCCTGAGTATATCAGAGCTTCTGTGCCATCACCTTTTGTGTCAGGGATGACTGCGTATGTTCTTTTGCAAGCCTTGTACTCGTTGCTGTTGGTCTGTTCCCAACAGTTTACATTGACAATCTCGACATAGGTGTTTACGCCGAGATACTCTTTGTCTGTGATTTCCATGATCTTCTGGACGCAAGGATCGTCTTTAATGGCATCACAGCTGTATGAGATGCTGGGAGCATATCCGATTACATCTGTGCGTTCTGTCTTATCGTTGATGTATTTTCTCGTGTACTCAACAGGGTTTTTCGCTTCAGGAAAAGCTGTAAAACCTTCTCCGATAAGATAGAACGACGGTGTGTTGATGCCGCATTTCATATACGACTCAAACTGACACCTGAGAACAAGCTCATTGGGTGTTGACATATTCAATTCCTCCTCACTTTGTATTCAAGCGATAGTAACGCCTGATAATCTTCGTAACCATTTTCGTATCTCGCAGCAAGAGATGGATTTGCAAGAAGCTCTATGCTTGTTGCAATTCTCTTATCGTCAATACGAGGCAGGTTGACAAAATCGCCATTTTCATCCTGTTCTGTGAGCCATGCAGCAAAATCGCTCAAACAGGCTATGGCATCGACTCTTGAAGCTGTATCAACTCCGTTGACA
This sequence comes from uncultured Ruminococcus sp., assembly GCA_902778175.1. Taxonomy (GTDB): domain Bacteria; phylum Bacillota; class Clostridia; order Oscillospirales; family Acutalibacteraceae; genus UBA1213. The sequence continues at coordinate 88,012 of CACYWT010000004.1, forward strand.
CGTATATAGAGTGCAAAGTTCCAAACTCCTATGTACGAGCCGTTGACATAAGATCGTTTCTTCTCTGAGGCAGATAGCTGTTGTACCATCATACTCGGAACACGCTTACCTAAGTCTTCGAGCATCACATCAACAGGCTTTTTAGACCAAGTGTTCAGATGATCTCTCATTACCTTTGCAATTACGATGCCATCATTGGTATAAACCTTCTCCATATAGTCACCCCATCACTATTTTGTTAACGCCTGCCAACCACGCTTTTTTCTTTAACGCTTTGGCTTTTTCAAACCATTGAGCGCAAGCCTGCGGATGTTTGACTTTTGAAAAATTGAAGCCAAATCCATAATACATCGGTTTTGAATATGGAGCAGAATAAATAACTTGTCCGCTTCCGAGTGTAGTTCCGGTAATACCGCTGTTACGCAGATTACCTGTTCTAAACGGAACAAAAGGATCGCTGTCTTTGAGAACTTCATTGTCGAGAAACTTCTGAGCAGCAGAAAACTTGCTATTGAATCTTCCGATACAAGCCTGTGTATTGATGTGAACTTTTGCTTTCATACTCCATTCACCTCAAAATGCCACATAATCTTTCTTCCTGTTGCTTTTCGGTTGAAACCTGATATTCTCAGTTTTACATCAGAGCCGACCTTTTGAAAGTAGTCATTACCGCAGTCTCCCAAAGTCCAAAAACCGGATTTGTCGTCAGTGTACTTCCATTGATCGTAGGGAAGGAAGGTCCTTGTTTTGCCGTCTTCAGACTGAGCAAGTGTTTTTTCGTCGAAAATATATAGCTTTCCTGTGTTTTTTGTGGAGTGACCCACGCTGCCGAGAGATGTTCCTTCATTGAGTACGCAGTAGCTGTGTTTGAGAATGGTTTTCTGATATGCAGCTCTGTCATCGACTTCTCCGATATAGTTGTACAAGACAACGGTTTCTTCCAACATTCGATGAGTTCTCATAGCTTACTCCCTTCTGGCATAAGCCCATCTGCACATCAGTCCCATTCTACGGAGCATCATTATAGCCATTGATGAAACAGGTATGCCCTCAAATGTATTTACAGCCGCCTGAGATGGCGTTCCTCCAGAAATGGAGTAATCTCCTAAGTGTTCGCTAACCCCTGTCAGAGAGCTTTCTGCAAAGCCTGAGATGGCATCTATTCCACCTTGCTTATAAAGCATCTCAACCTCATAAGCGACAGCCTTTTTGAATGTTTCTGTTTCGGTATCAGCTTGGGAAGGTTCGAGGTTGCATACTCCGTATATTACATCAGACGATATATCAGCAAGTCTATTAAACAAGCTGTCTTCTTCTATGGGAGTGCCGCAGAATATATCGTCGTAAAACGACTTGTCGATATAGCTCATACAATCCCTCCTTACGAGCCTGGCTTCTTTTTAGGCTTCGAGGTTTTGGGATTTGTGTCTGCATCAAACGGATCAGAGGCAACATTTTCAGTTGCCTCTTCACCAACTACTTCATAGCCGTTATCTTTGAATGCTTCTACGAAAATATCAGGAACATACTCGTAACGAGTTCCTCTTTTCATAAGTTTCATTCGTTATCACTCCAATCAGCCGAGAGAGATGATCTGAGCAATCGGAATGGTCTTATGATTCAGATACTCCTTGTTTGACGCCGCCTGAGAGTTTACAATCTCCCAGTTTGCACCGTTTTCAAGCTCTGCATCAGTCGGGCTGAGAGAAGCCATAGATGCCATTGTGAAGCTGATGCCGTAGGGGGCAAAGCACTTTCTCTGTCTGCTGTAGAGAGTGTCCTGACCGCCGTTTGTACTCGGATTTCTATCAACTTCATACGGCACTTTTGCACCGCAGTTGGTAAACTCGATAGCACCATCACCGAGAACATAGGTGATATAAGCAGTCTTTGCAGATGCACCTGATCCGACGGTTGTTGTAGGCATAGAGTCGTCAACAAGAACAATCTTGCCGTTGAGTGTGCCGAGAGAGAGGTCACGCTCCATACCCTGAGCGTCTGTGTATTTGAGATATGACAGGAGCTTCAGGTTTTCGAGGTTCGTTGCAACAACAGAGTGCATAATAGCAAGGCTGAATTTACCCTTGTTATCTCCGCAGGCTTTCTGAATAGCACTATTGAGAGTGGTGGCGTTCATAAATCCGGCAGCTACATCAATAGCGGCAGCATTGCCTGTCACATCGGTTGTGTGAGCAGTAACAAACTTTGCTCCCTCTGTATCGGACATACTGAAGATGCCTTTGAGGATGCTGATAAGGGTAGCCTGATCTACTTCATCCCAATAGTCACCGATCTGCTGTGCGATGTTTTCGAGGAAGTCCTCGCCGCCTGTGATGTCGTAGCTGAAGTCCTTCTCAGTCCAAGCGGCTGCACGACCTACAACGACTCTGCTGTGCTTGAAAGTCGCAGTATTGCTTGCAGAAATATTTGTAGATCCGTCATAGTTGGTCGGAGTAGTTCCGCTGATAAGACCTCTCAGGGTGGTCGTAATGTAGTTACCACCGTCCTGATCTGACATTGCCGCTGCAAGGTCGGGTCTTGGTCTGATGGCACGGCTTTTGATAAGCTCTGTCTTTTTGGGGTTGGGGATTCTGTCGATGTACCCCTGAAACACCTCGCCGTTAAAAATCTTCTTGTCGAAAATTGAAGTCGTAGGCATATTGGTTTCCACCTTTCTTAATCATATTTGATGGTTGCATTAGGGTTTTCGTTTTTGAACATCATTAGTTCTGCCAAGCTCTTCTTCTTCGGAGGGGGAGCAGGCTGTGGGTTGGGATCTGAGAACTGCGGCTTAGGCTTTCCTGCGTCGGGAGCAGGTGCAGGTGTTTCAGTTACGAAAGCAGCCTTGTAATCATCGTCAGCCATAAGTTTTTCGATGAACTCTTTTCCACCGATGAATGTGCCGTCCTCATAAGGAAACTTTCTCTTGACAAACTCTGCTTTGATTCCGGCAGCGGCAGCCTTTGAGGAGAAATGATAGCCACGGAGAAATAACTCTTCGTTAAACGCTCGCTCGTTGTCTGCAATCTTCTGATTGAGAGCAGCGGTATCATCATTGTACTTCTTTTCCCAATCAGCAGCAGATCGTTTGATGCCATCAATATCCATATCTTTGTAAGACTGGATGGTGGCATTTGCTGAGTCGAGCTGCTGTCTTACGCCTTTAAGCTCCACATCCTTCGCTTTGAATTTTTCTTCGGAAATATATCCACCGTCGGCAAGGTTTACGAGCTTGATGTCCTTCGCTTCGTTGATCTTGCTGACAAATTCATCGAACGTGAGAGCAACAGGCTCTCCCTTGTCGTTTGTGCCAAAAATAGTTTTCAGATATTCGTACATAACATTGCCTTTCTTCGCTGATTTAGTTTAATCGTCGGTTCACTCCGACATCTGCTATCGTATGATATATCCCCATACGCAAGGAAAATTTGCGTGCAGTTTATATGCCTTGCACCTCGGCAGGCAAAAAGAAAAAGGCAAGCATTAAAGCTCGCCTCGTTCTATTTCATTTCGCAGCGTATTTACTGCTTGTTCGTCTGTCAGCCTATCACCATAGAACCGTTTAACAAATTCATCTCCGACTTTGAAGACAAACTTATCGGTATCGTATCCGGCTGAAAAACGCCTAAGTAAAACCACTTTGGGTGCTGTTCACAGAACCACCTCCTAATCATTATTTGTGATAGATTTATCGTCATTAACAGGAAGACTGCATACATCTTCTGTAACTAAAACTCTGTCCATAGTGACAACTATCCGAGTGTGAGGGTTGCCATTATCCTTTAACCACTGAATAGCAGGAGCTACAATTTCTTTCAAGCTTTCCATTTCGTCACCTCTTCTTTGCTTTTCGATTAGCCCATACAGCTTTACCGCTTACACTCCTATCCCATTTACCTATCCATTCTCTTTCGGGGTATCTTGTAATTCCGTTGTCGGTGACAAACTTTTTGAGCTTTGCTTCTCTGTTTTTGAGCTTTACAGATGCCGATTGAAAGCTCTTATACATTTCCTTTGCGAGACCTTCATCGTCAGCCTCTTCGACTGCGGTGTTGTATGCCTCACACTCTCTCTTGGCGGCTCTTACTTGTCTTTCGTAATATCGCTGTTTTTGCTGTATCTCATAGTCTTCGTCGTTATCCCTTCCTGCATCTGCCGAGGGATCGTTGATAAAGGTCGGGGTGGAATATCCATCGAGATAAGGGTAGAAATTGTGATAGCAATTCCATCCACACAAACCATCACCTTCGCCGTAGCCTGTTTCTTCTTCGAGATTGCCGTAATGCCTTGTGCTACCATTTACGCAATATATCTTTCCTTGCCATACTGCGTGAGTAGGTCTTGCTCCTGCGTGACTTGTAACCTCGACAAGATCCCATTCCATTTCTTTGACTCTTTCGAGCTGTAGCTTCGATACAGACTGATTAAGTCCTGTGATTACAGCTCGTCTTACAGCAGCTTCTATAGTGCAAGATGTACCGCTTGGATATGCGACCTTATTGATACCATTTTGGGCAAGGTCGTTTATTCCTCGTTTAATCGCTGTTGTAGGATCGAAAGCTCCGGTAAGGATTTGTATATATGCCCTGTCTAAAACTCGTATAAAAGCCGTTTGAGACGATATAGCCGTCGTTTTGGTGAAGTTTGAGACAAGGGCATTTACATCACTCGTCCCTTGAAGCAGCATAGCTTGTAAAGCAGGAGATTTGCTGAACGGAATAGGCTTCAATCCGGCTTTAAGATAAATCGAGTCGTCATAAGCAAGGGATTTCGCACCTGCTTCAGCCATTATTCTCCTGATCTCTTTTTGCGATTTGCCTGTTGCTTTTGCGAGAGTTTTTTCAACATCCTGCCTGAAATATCCAAACGCCTGTGCTCTTTCAAGCTGCCATTTTGCAGTCTCTGTAAGTTTTCCGGTTTTGACTATTCTTCTGACTATATCGTTGATAATATCCTGCTCGACTTCGCTATATATGTCTATAACATCATCGGCAACAGAAACGAGGTATTCAGGAGTGAGCATATAACCACCGCCTATCGAAAGTATCTTCCGCTTTCGGTGTCTTTGAGTTCTATCCGATTAGCAAGCTCAAATCCACTGAGGCGTATAGTGCTTTTCAGAACCTTAACGAGCAAGTTCGCTCTTTTTTCAAGCTCACTTTCTCCTTTGATTACAGCGTAGGCAGTAGGGTCTGCATATCCCTCTTCGTTATACATAGGGTTTCTGTTCATCTGCATACTACACACCATCAATCACTTTTTATTGGTTCCAAGAACACCTCTTGCTGCTCTGTCTTCGACTCTTTTGTTCATCCAAAGAAGAGCTGTTTCAATATGCGTGAGAGCTATAGCATTTTCTCTTGTAGCGTATTCGCCCTGTTGAAAGCCGTGAAGCCTGTCTCTTACGATTTCGAGAAGGTCGGTATCGAGAAGCCCGTTTATGCTATCTTCTTCGTTTCTCGGTCCGTCCTGAAATTGCACAAGCTCTACATCCTGTGTATCAGGATCTGACTCACCGCAGAAAACGAGGTAAACATGATTTGCTCCTCCGTTGCCTTTTTCATCGGCAGCAAATACTCTGTTGAGTTTGTTCGTCTTCTGGATAGTATCAAGTTCTCTCATATCATCCATTACTCTTCGTCCTCCTTACTGTTCTCTGACCCTTTGCTTTTGGTTTTGCCGTTGTCTTTCCGCTTTTTGTTGTCTGACATTTCGCCATCATCAACATCTCCTTCGTTACCAAATCCGAGTATTTCGTCATCGGTTTTTTCTTCGGTATATCCTACCATTTTCTTTGCTGTAGCTTCGTCTTCTCCACGCCACTTCATACGATATTCGTAAGCCTGCATAAGACCTTGTGCTACTTCCTGCTGATCTCTGAGCCTTTCGGCTTCTGCATCTACTATAATGCTATCATCCCACACATAGTTGGTAGTGTAGCTTCCATCAGGGCATAGATCGTAGAGGATGGCAATGCAGTACATAGCATAAACGAGATCATCAAGTGCCGTTTCAAGCGACGCTTGTATGTCGTGAACAGTTACATACGATCTTTGCTTTGTGGAGATGATTTCGGTGGCTGTTTTATCCACCTGAGATGGATCGGACAATGTGCCTCTCGCAAGGCTACAAGCGTCCTCTATCTGAATGAGAAGCCTGTTCAGACCTGCTATGTAGTTGCTATCTCTTAAAGAAGGACTCCACGCTTTGAGGAGTTCTCCTGAGCCTGCTGTGATAGGATCTATGTTATTCGTTCTGTACAGTCTTTCTTTTCCGCTCGGAAGAACAGGTACACCATCGACCGCTGTAAAAGCGTCTTTGGATGCGTCGATAGCCAACTCTCCACCTTCATACTCCCACATAAGGCGTTGATACTGTAAATCTGCATCCCTTATAAGACCTACTGCTCTTGCATATACAGAAACTCCAAGAGGAGAATTAAAGTCAATGGTGTTTCCTATTGGTATCTTGAAATAGGAGAACAGAGGCTTTTCTACACCATCGAGATATGTTTCCGGCTGTATGTTCTGCCATTCTTCAACCTCTCCAAGTGAACACTCGCTGCCGAGAGACTCGTCGTTAGTGGAAACATACGCTTTGTTTGTGATGATGTATTTAGTTCCTTTGAGTTCGTGTTTTTCAAGCCTGCTGTAAATTTTTCTTCCGTCCCAATGCCTGTATATGAAGTATGCAGCTGTGATTTTTTGAGCGTTGCTGTACGCTATAGGGAAGAATGCATTCGCCTGAATGATCTCTGTGCCTATGTTCTTACCATCAGGAGAGATATACGGTTTGAAGACTATTCCTCCACCTGCACAGGCATACTCTGTATTAGATCTTATATCGCTTCTGACGTTATCGAACTGAGTGTTGATATAGTCAGCCATTTGAGATCCGGAGATTTTTACTTCCATCTCAACGGTTACAGATCTTGCGATTTCAGATGCAATGATAGCAGGTAGGCAAAGCGATTGAGGATTGTCTTTGAGCCATTCAGCGTTTCCGGAAAACATATCAAGCCAAATGTCGATGGCGTTCATCATAACTTCGGAAGTCACGCTACTGCTGTTGGCTATTTCAGCTACGCTTCTATAAAAATTTCTCTTAAACAAGCCTTTCAGCCTCCTAAAAAAATCTTTTATTCCATCAATAATCACAGTATCAACTCCATCTATCCTGAGATAAACCTTGCACTTTCACGCTCGATAGTGTACTCGAAAGCGTTGAGCGTACCTATATCCGACGAGTCGCTTCTTGCGTCGTTGGAATTTCTGCCTACCCACACAGCGTTGCTGAAAGCCTCTGCAAGAGTGTCACATCCTTCTACGAGGAATAATTTATTCTGAGTGAGCAACCTTGTAGTAAGCCTGATGCGGTTATTGATGCTGTCGTTAGCAGCGACTCTTACTGTGATGGGAATTTTATAAACCTGAGCAGCATCTCTTATGCATCTGAACAAAAATGTTTCCTTATCATCGCAGTAGGCGTAATCAAGCCGACTGTATTTGTTTTTGATTTCGTTGCAAAATTCAGCAAATCTTTTTCCGAGTTTGTCTGTCTCTATTTCTCCGTCGTATTTTTCGGACGCAAGAACGACAACCCTTTTATGGCCGGAAATGATAGCTGTCGCTACAATCGATGTTCCTCGTATAGAGTTGCCTATGCTTATGCCTATATTGATCTGGGCAATCTGCATTACCTTGACGGCTTCTTTCGGTATGATTACGGTTTCTGACTTATCGAGGAAGGAAGTGTAAACCTTGTTCGTTGAGTAACACGACAAAGCTAATGCATCGGCTCTGTCAGGAGATTTTATTCCCCTGTCTTTCATAGCTTTTTTGCTTTCAAGAACAATTTTTCCATTGCTCATTATTCCGTATTTTCTAACGGACAGTTGAGCGATAAGTTCTTCATCGTCAGGTATTTTTATTTCAGACTTCTCCATAAGAGACTTGACGATAGCATACATATATGTCGTTATATCCTGATAGTTTTCGTCAGAGCCGTCTTTTGGAGGCTTGCTTCCGAAATTAACAGGAACAATTTCGAGTCTGCGAAGCTGTTGCTCGATCTTTATTTCTTCAAGTCTATCTGTTACTCCTCCGCCAAGTCCTGTGTCGTCAATTATTGCACTTATAGGACCTTTGTACTGAGGATAATCTTTGACGAGCTTTTTATAGATTCTGACAATATCTCCAACAGTCTGCATAAGGTTTTGACCGTGCCTTATTGCGGAAATATCTGTTGCTCCTCCGATGTTTGAAATGATGATTGTTTCGTCATCCCCAAACCTCGCAACATCGACTCCGATAGAAATCCTTGAAATTTCTTCTGTCTGTATATCTGTAATTACAGCCCTTTCGATTAACTGCAAAGGAATAAATACATCATCTTCTTGTTCAGGGAAGTCCCCGTAAACACGAACTTTAACAACATTGCTGTGTTCTCCGTACTTGCGTATAAAGGCAGCGATATTCTCCTTGTTCGTCCTTTTACTGTCAAGCGAAGAGACACGATGGCATTTATACAAGCCTCTGTTTCTGTTGTGGCTATCGAAGAAAGTTCCTGTCGTCCTTGTAGGGTTAGCACACATCAGAATCTTGTTATTTCCACCGGATAGAGTTGCGAGTATAGCTTCCATTATGGACTCGTCTATACCTGACGCTTCATCAACAACAAAAAGCATATTGTCTTCGTGAAAGCCTTGCATATTTTCAGGAGATGATGCAGTCTTTGCTACAGCAAACCACCGCTTTTCGTATCCTTTCATATATACATAGGTTTTCGTCCACTCAAACATTTGATTGAGTAATGGGCTTTTCGATTTCCATTTGTCAAGTTCAGACCATAATACATCGTGAAGCTGCTGCAAAGTAGGGGCTGTGCAAATTACTTTCGGGAACTTGAAACAACTCAGAAACCACAATACAATATTTGCTTCGAGTGCAGTTTTTCCTACTCCGTGTCCAGATCTGACAGAAACTCTTGGAGAACAAGCTATATCTTGCATGACTCGCACTTGCCAGTCGTCAGGATTGAATTTGGTGACTTCTCTCGCAAACAAAACAGGGTCCTTCTGATAAGAAGGAACCCTGTTATTAAAAAACTCTTTTCTATTCATTGTTATTGTCAACCTCGACATCAGGTATGCTCGAAACCCATTCGTCTATGACATCAGACTTAACAGCCGAACTGTTCATAAACTTCTTGTGTCTCTGCTCTTCCATTTTGAAGGATGGAGATGTTCCTGACATAGAAATAAGGAAGCTCATAGCAGATACATCTCCTGCCATCGCCTTATGAAACGCTCTTGCCATCATAGCAACCATGTTGGTATAGTCTTCTTCTTTAACTCCAAGAGCTTCGAGGTTAGCTTCAAGTGATTCGGTAGATGGAAGGTTAAGAATAAGTCTTGCGGCACTTTTGGCATCTCGTTTTTTTCTTCGAGCCTCTCCTGACTTTTTACCACCATTTCGTCCTCTTTCTCTTGCTTCTTCCGTGGTTCGCACAGGTTTTAGGTTGTCTTTTCCTGCCATTTCATCTCACCCCCATCTAAGCAGAAGGGGATTGACAAAAAGCAGTGCAAACTTTTGTGTCTGCACTGCTATAATAAATCAATCTGTCCAGTTTTCTCCGTTATGAGTTGGATCGGTCTCTTTACCCTTCATAAATTCTTGCCATTTTCTGTCGCTTTCAGGGGATATTTCTCCTTTAGATTTGTAATGCTCGTAGTAATTTCCGAAACTTCCGTCATCAAACAACGAAAGCTGCCGTGGCTCTAAAGCATCGTTCTCTGTCTGAAACATATCCCTTGCTGTTAAGCCTCTTCTTTTCCCTTGCCAAGTGTGGCAATCGTACACATAATCAGGAAGTCTTTCTCCGTAGGATATTCTGAGTTTTTCTACTTGTTCGTAGTCAACAAATTCGTCAAACTCTTCATCGGTGAGCAACTTGTCATTCCACATAAAGTTACAAGCAACATAGTCTGCGTCACGGTTTTTTCTTGCCATACAAAGAAGCACAAGAGCTTTTGCGATAAACAGATCGTTTGTCGCTCCTTCTTTTGCTTTCTTGTTTACGAAGTCATCAGCATCTTTCAAGGCGATTATTTCCTTTGTCATAATGCCGTAACAATCTTCAGCAGAAACAGTAAGCAATCTTTTCCAAAGGTACGCTCTGTATCTGACAGACAATTCATTTGCAGCATAGGCTGCGTGGGGAATATCGCTTCTTCTGATGGCTTTTTGCAGCATAGAGGACATTTCAAACATATCATATCCATTTGCCGTTGTTAGTTTGCTCATAAGCATCGCTCCTTTACAAATATGTTTATTTTTGTATCTTTATTATACCACTAAACATATTTGTTTACAAGCGAAATTAGCAAATTAGTTCATATAGTTTGAGCTTTGGCTTGATGAAATCTGAACACAGAGAATACGCATAAGATCCAAGATTTCTGAAAACAAGAATGTCTCCAACACACAGTTCTCCGCTATAAGACTCACATACAACATCGTCTTCTGTGCAGGCGTACCCATAGATAGTTATACCGTTATATTGATTACCGTCTGATAAATGAATAACATCAACAGGTACTTTTTTATCAGAACCGTGGAAAAATCCAAAATCATAAACGCTACAGCTCGATACAGCCTGCGTGGAAGATCCAGCTTTGATGTATTCAACTTTTCCTACAGCACTGACAGTATCTGCTACTATGGGAGTTCCTGCCTCGATAATAATCTCAGGCATTTTGTTGTAGAATCTGCCAAGCTCATTGAAGATCGCTTTAGCATATTCATCAACGGAAGGAATGTTGCTGTTAAACTGTTCGGATAATCTTTCGTCCATAAAACCGAATATATTGCTTCCAAAATCTATGTATTCAGATCGTAGATAAGCTGCAACTTCTCCGGCTTTTTTTGCTCTTGTTCTCCAACTATCTATATCTCTTCCTCCGTGAATGTGGATATGCACTCCGTTGATCATGCAATAATCATTCTGTAAATTGAGAAATTGAAAAAACTCAGGAGAAAAGGGGACAATGCCAAATCTTGAAGAATGTCCATTGTCTCCGTGAAGGTTAATATTTAACCTCATTCCGATTTTTATTTTTCGCTTCTCTTTAAGTGCAATGGCGGCTATTTGTTTCATCTCGAAAATATTTTCAACATTAACTTTGCCACCGTGGGATGCAATAGTGTATTTGCTGAACAAATGTGGTATAACGCCGTTATAGATAACTTCGTCAGGCATAAATCCTGCCTTTGCTACCTCGTCGTACTCGTAATGAGAGACTATCTCAATCTTTATTCCGTTTTCTTTTGCAGCTTTTAAGATAGCAGGGTGAGGGTTTGTTTTGGTGCTATACGCTATTTCAAATCTATCAAAATACTTGTGAAAACTTTTTCTGAATGAATTTATGTTTCTGTCAAACCTATTCCTGTCAAAAACAAAACAAGGAAGGAGATCATCTAACCTATCGCTTGACATTGATAATCGGTATATTTCGTTTATGATTGTATCCATAATACTTTCCCCATTTATTCTTCAGAGCTTCAATTAGAAGCAAATGACCTTTTCTGGTTCTTGTAGCTCCTTCGTTGAGATCCATTTGAGCTTTCGCAACTATATATTTCGGTTGAAGGATAACTCTGTTCTTCAATAACTCCTGCATCATCATATCGACATCGGATGCAGCATCGTCCTCCCTTGTGTAGGTAGCTTTAAATGCTTTCTTGTTTATCCACCTTGCATGAGCAGGAATACCAACAAATTTAAACTCAGCATCATAAGCATAAGGAGCTATCGAGTTCTGGTCAAACGCAAGACCTATATTCAGGTCATAAACGAGTTGAGCGATTCTTTCAACCTCTGCCGTCGCAGTTTCTTTGTCGGGCATACCATCGTCAGTCTCTATGCTTCTCGTGTCTCTCATTCGATAGAGAAATCTTTCTATGTCGTCATCTGCTATAAAGATGATGTCTTCCGGCGTGTTTTCTATGATCCAGTAAAGAGTTGACATAAAACTGAATACAGCTCCATCAGGAATAACAAGCAGGTCGGTTACTCCGGCTTTCCTGTATGCTTCTTCCTCTTCTTCGCGAACTACATAGGTGCAGTATTCAAAAAGATCTTTGGTCTTTATTGCATCAGCTCTTTTGTAGGACATACAGTAAATGTTAAATGTAATATTCTGACTCATAATTCTTACTCATTTTCAGATCATAGTTGATGTCGATATCGTACTTCAATATGTCAAATCCAAGTAACTGCTTGCATCTGAGATACGGAAGGTTAAGTCCTGCTCTTGCGATAAACGGCAGGGTAGCGTTTACACGAGGGTTGCATTCGAGCAGTACGGCTTCTCCGTCAGGTGTGATTATGAAATCGAAGCAAGCGTTTCCGTCAAGCCCTGACTTTTCAACTATTTCCTTTGCTATTTCACAAGCCTTTGTATTGAAAGAGATTTTAGCGAACATCGCAGAGCCATAAGCCATAAGGTCTGCCTCAAAGCCAAGTGCGTGAGTAACTTTACCGTTATCGGCAAGTACGCACATACTGTAATCTACTCCTTCTGCGTATTCCTGAAGAATTACTTTTTCTCCTTTGTCAAGAGAATACTGTACATATTCTTTCAGCATTGAGAGTGTAATGTACCTGTTCATTCCGAACTTGTTCATTATGGTGAGGTCTTTTCCTTTTTCCTCGTCAATAACAGCAAATCCGAGTCCTCCGCATCTATTGGGCAATTTGCAGCAGATGTTTTTTTCAGGATAACCTACAAGACAAGCAAATCTATCTACATTGTTGATGGTGTGTACAATAGACTGTTTCGGCATTGAGGATCCAAACAAACCGTACAGGCTTGTTTTTTCTCCTACAAGTTCGAGAGAGGATTTAGAGGTAACAGACACCTTAATTCCTTCATCCTCAAAAAACTTCTTGTTATCTGCCATAATTGGCAATTCAGCGGTAATAAAAGGAAGAATGACATCAACATTCTCCTTCTTGCAAATGTCAAGGACAGTAGGAATATAGTCCGGCTCTGTGATTCTCGGAACTATATACCCTGCATCAACGCCTTTTCTGAGCAAAGCGTCTTCTGCACAGTTTATTCCAACAACCTTAATATCTTCGTTTTCATAATTCCTTCTCAGTTCTGTTATAAGATCATACGAGTGCATCGAGCATCCTGTGATAAGAACAGTAATCATAATCATTCATCCTTCCATATACTTTCGTTTTCTGCTATTGGAACTATCTGAGCCTTCATGTCGTCGTACCAAACGGCTCTCGCTTTTATTTTTCTGCGTTTCGCCATAAGGACTTTTGACTTGTCGATTCCGAGGGCTCTTGTGAGGTTGAGATAATCAACTTCGTTTCTGCATACGATCATAACATAGTCGTACTTTTCATACCTTATAGGCTCCATAGTTTTGTTGTTGCGTTCATCAGGATTTTTTGCCTTTGGCTCAATACCGAGAGATACATTCAAGTCGGCAGTCCAGTCAGCCAATAGATCGAGATCCCATTCTCCGGCGTGGGTGTTGTCTTTGATGTTTATAGCTCTTTTTTCTGCATCAGAGTAGCCGATAAGTCTTTTACAAAGAACAACAGTTTCGGGGTTTCTTTCCATAAGTATTGAGGCTCTTTGATTTCCTGCTATGATGTTGTTGTCTTCGTCAATAACAAAAGAACCAAAATCTCCGAAAGTATCGAGAGACATTTCAAGCTCCTCACGCTTTTTCTTTCCGATCTTTCTTGGATTTCCGAATCCTGTCCTTAATTCACAGACAGGGAGTTTAATAACTTCAATTCGTTTTTCCATATAGTCACTCCTAATGCAATTTTCTTTTATGTAAAAAATAATGCTCGTGAAAATCGCTTGTATTCGTCAAAAGTCAAGTAAGGAATATAAAGATATTATTGATACAATACCGCACTTATAGACGCTTTAAACTCATAATAGACGACGAGCAAATTTTAGAGCCGATTTTACGACTTGATCCATATTGTAATACTTGTATTCTCCGAGTCGCCCTCCGAAAAATACTTTTTCCTCCTGTTCTGCAAGGCTTTTGTACTTTTCATAAAGCGAGTTGTTCTTCTGATCGTTGATGGGGTAGTAGGGTTCAGTCCCTTGTTTCCACTCTTTGCTGTATTCGATGGTGACTATCGTATGATCTGTTTCTTTACCATCGGATGTTTTGCCAAATTCAAACCACTTATGCTCTATCATCCTCGTGTACGGAATTTCAGCATCTGTGTAGTTTACAACAGCGTTGCCTTGATAATTTTGCTGATGGAGATAAACCTCTGAGAACTGCAAGGATCTATATTCGAGCGTTCCAAAACAAAAGCCATAGTATTCATCTATAGATCCGGTGAATACTATGGTCTTGGCAATAGAATCAAAAAGATCCCTTTTTCTGAAATAATCGTTATTCAGAAAAACATCTGCTCCTGACAGCAGCTTTTCTATGATCTGTGTATATCCTCCGACGGGGATGCCTTGATAGAGATCATCAAAATAATTGCTGTCGTATGTCAGTCTGAACGGCAGCCTTTTTATGATGGACGGAGGGAGATCTGTACATTTTCTTCCCCATTGCTTTTCTGTGTAGCCTTTCACAAGAGTTTCGTATATATCTCTGCCGACCATAGAAATTGCCTGCTCTTCAAGGTTTTGAGGAGTACCGATTACATCTTTTCGTTGAGCTTCAATTATTTCAACAGCTTGTTCAGGTTTGATAACTCCCCACATCTTATTGAAGGTGTGCATATTAAAAGGCAACGAAAAAACGCTCCCTTTGTATTTTGCGATAGGAGCGTTTGTGAAGCGATTAAATTCTGCGAATTGGTTTATATATTCCCACACTTCTTTGTCGCTCGTGTGGAAGATGTGAGCACCGTATTTATGCACATTGATTCCTTGTATGTTTTCGGTATAGATATTGCCTCCGATATGAGGTCGTTTGTCTATCACGATAACAGACTTTCGTGCCTTTGCAGCTTCGTGAGCAAAAACTGCTCCAAACAGTCCTGCTCCAACAACAAGATAATCGTACATAAACTTTCACCGCCCTCAGGAACAATTTGCGATGATACGATTTTATAACAACAGCAACAATTATTCAATTACATTTACTATCATTTTGTATCATTTGCTATCGCTTTAAACAAAAAACATCGAGCAACCTATTTTCAAAAAAAGATGCCAGATAAACACCATTGTTAATTCGTTTTGACATTTTCTGTTGACTTAGCCTTTTTGTTATGCTATACTTAGAACCAAAGTTAATGTGATAAAGGGCATTACTTGAAAATGTATCGGAGGTATCATTGTGAAAAGAATATCGTTAGGGATAATTGCTATCGCTCTTTCGGCGTGCCTGCTTTCTGCTTGTAGCACCTCATCAAGTAATAATAACGAGCAAAGCAAATCATCTGAGCCAAATGTATCATATCAGGAGCAAAAAGACGATTCTTTGATTGCGTCTGATTCGGCAGGGGAATCGTCATCTTCTTCTGAGGAAGAATCAAGTCTGTCTTCGGCAGAAACATCAACCGATCAGTCAGGAGATGAATCAAACGATATGTCGAGTGAGCCGAAGAAAAAGTATTCGTACAAAATTGAGGATACTTATGATACAAACGTCGGAACAGCAATAAGAATGAATCTCAAAGTGTCTTCGGACGAGGAATATCTTTATGCTATGAACGACGACGAGATAAGCGAAATGCTCAAAAGCATAGTGGATGATTATGTATCAGGCAAAGCGTTAAATGCTGTAACAGTTTATCTCTATTGCACAGGAGACGATATAGATAACGCATACACAGTAGCCTGTTGCACATACGCCCCAGAGGGGGATCTGTCAAAAGCTGTAGAAGTCTCGTCTGGTGATTACAGTAGCTTTGATTACTATATTCAAATCAATAGCGTTGACATTAGGGATATTCTAAGAGGATGATATCGCAAAAAGACAAGCACCCAAGTCTTGCGACAAGGGTGCTTTTTTCTACAGCCTTTTTATCTTTGCGAGTGACTCAATAGCGGAGCTATGTAATCGGAACATTCTCTGCTTGTAGTTTTCGAGCTTGTCTTCGTAATCTTCGTTGCTGCCGTACAACATTTTCTGCACCTCGTTCCACGATGCCACATCGAGATATCTCATTCTTATTACAGCTCTTTCACCTGATTTACGGAGACACTTTACCATTCTTTCAATTCTTGCCTTCTGAACATCTCTTTCTTGTATCATACCTAATATTTCTGATTCAAGATCGAGTATCCTTGTAGCCTGATCTGCCGTTCTGTCGCTGATGTAAGAAGAGGATTTCGGCATATCTGAGTAGGCAACAGCACCGACATAATGAGCTTTGCTCTTCATTCTTTCGAGTCGTTCAATTTCGTTATCAATATCTTGGTTAAGCTCTCTGTGATAGGAGAGCATTTCCTTTATCGCCGTTATTTTTCTGTCATCTTCTGCCATAAAATAAACCTCCCACTTACTTGATTTAATCAGCAAACTGTGTTACAATATCATTGTCATTTATCGTAGCCGTCTGCTGACATCGTTCAGTGGGCGGTTTCCTTTTTAGAACGGAAGATCCTCGTCAGACAGCTCGGTAAAATCGTCAGAGTTATAGTCTGCGTTGGAGGTTGTGCTTGCTGTCTGATTGCGTGTTTCGTTGTCGCTGTAATTTCCATCTGATGATTTCTTGGTTTTCGGAAACTCAACATCATCAGAAACGACTTCGGTAGCGTATCTGTTATTTCCGTCACGGTCCTGATACTTACGGATAGTAAGCATACCGCTAAGTTCAATGCCATCCCCTTTGGAGAAATACTTTGCTACAAACTCAGCTGTGTTTCTCCAACACACAATAGGAATGAAGTCTGTATCACCGTTTTTTGATCTCGGTCTTTTTACAGCAAGGTTGAACTTCGTTACAGATGTGCCTTGCTGAGTAGTTTTCAATTCGACATTGTTGGCTATGTAGCCGCTAAGAATTATCTTGTTCATTTCCTTCTCTCCAATCTGTGTTATAGTCCATTCTTGCACCGCAATGAGGGCAATACTTCACCTTGCAGGATTTCTTTGGCTTCGTCTTTAGTCATAAGCTTTCCTCCAACAATTCCGGATTGTCGTGAATGTTGCCGATGACTTCATACTCTATACCATCGGATAACGGAGTAAGTATCGAGCAACACTTTCCGAGAGCCTGTAAACAAAAGCCGAGATAGCGACAATCGCTTAAACTATCCTCGTCTTTATATTCTCCGTATTTTACAAGACAGGGAACAGCTTTCATTTGTTTAGGATGTTTAGCACCAAGTATATCCCCTTCAAAAATCTGCTTGCCGTACTTGTCAACCAATCCTGTGTACTGTCCAACCGTTTCGTCATAGATAGCTCGCCTTATCATAGGCGTGAGCCAACCACCGTTTGAAGCAAAACTCTCGACAATCCACGCCTTATGAGGTTTTATTTTTGAATTCATTGATCGGTGTGATTCTGCGTAATATCCATAAGCCCACTCGCCGTTGTCAACTCGTTTTCCTCTGAAAAGTATCTCACGCATCACTTTCACCTCAATAAACTAAATCTTTTTCCGGTCTGATAAAATCCTGACCTACAGGCTTCCAAAGATGCAGACAGTAGGGGTGTAAATTGACATATTCAGATTTCGGAGGATGTATCTGCATTACAGCTTCCTCTTCGTTCCAAAAAATATCTTTGATGGAACACATTTCTTCCCATGTAGGGCATCTCCCTTTCAGACTGACTGAAGCGTGTTCCCAACCTCTGTCGCAGGAAAACACAATAGTCATTTGTCTGCGATTATATCTCGGATGGCTGTAATACGCCATTAGTCCATCTTTGCCGTAGTCTTCAACTATATTAAGCCTGATGCTCTTTTTGATTTCTTCTATTGATCTCATTTTGACATTCACCACCAATCTATAGCTTGACCGCACCTTTGGCAGAAGGATGGAGGAACAAAAACATCCTTGTCTATTGACCTCTCGCACAAAGGGCAGTAATAAATCTTTCCGTAAAAATAGGTTTCCTCTCTCGGCTTTTTAGGGATTTGCTTTTCGAGAGCGTCAGCTCCCATCTTTATTGCTTCTATCTGACCGCTGAGGATAAGGCGTTCATTCTTTTTCCTTTTATCGGTTGATTTCTTCAAAATAGGGATGATGCCGTTTCCGAGGAGAGTATTTACAGCCTGTTTATTGGTCATTCTGCAGTTCCTCCTAAATCCCATCTCTCTTTTCCATTCAATCTGTCAAGCCACCTGTTGAGCTTTTCGTCGTAGAGATCCTCGTCAACATAAAGCCTACCTATAACATCAAGACAGATTGTAACATCGGTACATTCGGTTTCGATCCTGTTCAGAATTTCCTGTCCGGAAAGAGGAGTAGGATTGGCGTTTCTGTCTTTACGAACATATTTGAGGATTGCTGCCGAGAGTTCATTGCATTCTTCGGCAAGCTGTATAAGCATATCGTAGCAGCTTACTTGGTGGCGAATGGCTTTGAACTTTTCTACTCTGTTCATTTGACTATCCATCATACTCCATCCCTTCCGGACGGCAATCCTCTTATGCTATGAACTCCCTTATAGTCTTCGCCGGAATCAAAGTCAAAGCTCTGCTGACCGTAATCAATCGGCTTCATCACAAAGTCCTGAAGATCCTCGTCATATACAAGTTCGTACTCGCCTTTAGTCGAGCCTGATTCTTCAGTTTTGATCTGCATCACAGAACTAACCTTGTGAGCAAATGCAGGCTTTGTGATCTTTCTGAAGTCATCGTCACCATCAAAATCCGGTGCCTCTCCATCAGAAAGAGTTATGGCAAGTTTTACGGTGAGGGTGGCGTTTTCACTCTGCTTTGATGTCATATTTGCAAGTGTTCTTTTGAGAACATCATCGAAGTCGTTTCGCAGAGAAGCAAAAGAATCTGAATTGATATTAAGACGGTAGTTTTCGTTGTTCATTGCGTATATCCTCCTATTTTCTCAATTTCTATTTCTACACGAGGTGATTCGGAATAGAGCTTTCTTATATAAGAATCGACAATCTGAGTATCGTCACGGTAGGCTACATTGTTAAGACTATCAGCTATGACCTTAATCACATTATCCATATCTGGCTTCTTTGAAGGTCTGATGATTCCTTCGAGCATCTGTCCTCTTTTCTTCTTGCTCGTGCTTTTGGGTATGCCGTAAAAAGCATATATCCTCATTTCAAGGAAGTCTTTATCTCCAAATCGTACTCCTCTACATTGCCTTTCGTATTCGAGCTTTACAAGATTTTCGTAGGCTGCTGTTTTGTCGGGAGTGTAGGTTTTGACATAGCTGCCAACTTTGGTAAAACGAGGTCTGCCTTTGCCTTGCGGCTCTCCGAGGATGGTAAAACTAACTTTCATTCGGTTTTGCCTCCTCGTTGGGCTTATCTACTTCAAGGAAGTAAACATACGCTTTGCCGTTTGGTGCTTTTCTTTTCTTACCTTGCCGGACTCTGTAGCCGTTTTTTACAAGAATCGCAGCTACCGTTGTTCGGTCTTCTTCTTTCAGTATTTCTATCTGCATACTATCCCTCCAATAGTTCCTTCATTTCGTTAAACCTGCTTCCTGCCTCTTTTGTTCTCCACGATTTTCCTGTGAACTCAACCGGATAGCACACCTCAAAGATTCTGTCATAGATCCTTTTGTATCTTACATCTACGGTGTTTCTCATATCGTAGATGCTAAGATTCGTTGTTACTATCATAGGCTTTTTGGTTCTGTATCTACTGTCTATGACATTGTAAACAATTTCAAGAGCGTAATCTGTACTGCGTTCAGCCCCGAGATCGTCGATAATCAATAAATCAGCAGCATTCATGCGTTTGATATAGAGATTCTCTTCATCACCGTTGAAAGACTTTGATTGAGCAAGTATCTTGATGAATGAAGTTGCGTGTACGGAATAGAGCTTACTCATAAGCTCATTACCGATACAGCAAGCAAGATGGGTTTTCCCTGTGCCTACAGGGCCATAAAACAACATCCCCTGATTTCTCAAAAGCATTTCACGGAACTTCTCAGCATATCTACGGCAGATTTTAACCTGCCGTGCGTTGTCTGCGTTAATTCCAACATTATCGAATGTGCAATCAGCGAACTTTTCATCCATAAGGCTACTACTTTTCAACCTCTTGATAGTTTCCATTCTTTCGATTTTCCTCGCTCTTTCAGCTTCGAGAAGATCCTCTGCTTTTCTGCACTCGCATTGGATAGGCAGCGTTTTCATTGATCCATCAAACCATTTGTGTATGCACTGGCGAGGAGTATGGCATTTTCCGCAATACAATAGACCGCCTTCTCCGATATAATCTTCATCACTTTTCGGATCACGCTCAACCGCTATTGAGATCATTTTGTTGATTGCGGAAGCAAAGTAATTGTCTGTACTCATACATATCACTCCAAACAATCTGCGAACGGATTACCTGACATCTGAACCGGATGACTCTTTTTCAGATTCGGATATTTCTTTTCGCATTTTTCTACAACCCAACTCAGGATTGCTCTATAATCATCCTTATAACTCTTGCCATTGGATAGCTTATAATTATTCAACTCTTCTATCAGTTTGACAGTAAATTCTTCTCCGTATGAATCAACAAGTTTTTGTCTTTCTTCGGGGTACATCGTTACTGCATCTGCGTACTTTGTCTTTGGAGGCTTAACCTCTTTTTTCTTGGTGGGCTTTTTGTCGTCATCGTGAGACTGTGTTTGTTCTTGGTTTTTCTTTCGAGCAGAACTTGCTTTTTCAGCTCTTTCTTTACGCTTCCTGAGCTTATCTTTCTCTTTGCGATCAAGATAGTTGAACCAGTATTGTTGCCACTCATACCAATCGTGAACATATAATACGCCGTCTTTTTCGTCGAGCCATTCTTCCTCAACAAGAGCGTCAGCAACTGTTCTCGGATTTACTTTGCCGACATAAGGCGATACTACAGCAGCTATGTCATCTCTGTCTGCATTGTCTATCAATCCTGTCATATCGGCGTTTTTTCTCGCCCATAGCCAAAGGATGGTGAGTATTCCGAGTGCCTCAGCTTCTGAGCATCCTACTTTTTTACGAAACCCTCGGAGCTTTCCGCTGAGGACTTCTTCGTGTACCGCTATCCACATAGCAAATCACCTGCCTTTATCGAGGAGCGAACAATTATCTGTTCGCTCCTTTCATTCTTACATCAGTTTTCAGGAGTTTCTTCTTCAGCTTTTGCGAGTATCATCTCGTCGAGCTTCCTGTTTATTCTCTCGTAACTGGTCTTGGTCATGCCTGTAGTGGATTTAAGTCCTTCTTCATTAAGCAAAGCCATAATAACATCATTGCCATCCTTGTCTCCGAAAGCATTGTGAACTTTGCTAAACATCGCTTTTCTCTCTTCCTGAGTAACGGTCTCTTCTTTTACAGGTGCAGGCTCTGCGTTTGCAGGTATCATTGACGGAACATCAGACTGTCCCATTTCTGTTTCGCTGTACAGTCCTTCGTAATCTTTCGGGTACGCTTCTCTGAGGCATTGGCTGATAGCTACCTTCTCTATCATCATGCAAGGCTTGTCTTTCCAAATGGACTGCTTTTTGTCGTATTCGTCTATGCCGACTTCCTTGTAGGTGGTGACTTCTACATTGTTTCGCATACGATGCACTCTGCACCAACCACCTATGAGCTTTTCTGATGGATACAGACAAGCACCCTGTTTCTGAACAATCTCTCCATTAGATCCTCTGCTTACAACTATGCCACTTTCCGTGTAGAGATGGTTCGGATTTTCTTCCGCTCTTCTCTTGTATGTGTCATACCCGACAACCATCTGAGCAGGCTGTGATCCGAATTTGATAAGGTACGCCTCTCCGGTAACAAACGGATTGAGCTTCTGTGCCTCGCACATCTTGATAAACAAGAAAACTTCCTGATCTGTTACTGCTCCGTTACCCTTGACGAGATACTGCTTAACAGTTTCAGCGTCTAACTGCACATTTCCGAGTGCAGTATCGTACTGCACAATTTTCGTCATATCGCTTGCCATTGCAATACCTCCAATCACTTTCTGAAGCTCATGTTTGCTGTTTCTTTGTAGGTGATGCCGTCAATCTTTATCGCACCCTTTGAAGCCCTGATAAGTTTCATTACAGCAGCTGTGTCAACAGGCCTGATAACTACTCCCATAACAGTATCAGGCACTTTGCCGAAGTCGATGTCGGTTATCTCCCAATCTCTTCTTACGCTTACGCCTTTAGCTTTTGGAGATGCAACATCTACCGTTGCCATTCTTGATGCACTATCGGCAATCTCAGCGTCAAGCAGAGCCGCTTTTACAGCTGTTTCATCACCGTTTTCTTCGGCTTTGATTGCTTCTGCGAGTTTTCTTTCAGCTTCTTCCTGAGCGAGTCTTCTCGCAGCTTCTTCGGCAGCTTTTCTTTCCTGCTCCTTTTTCAGAGCATAAGCTCCCATCGACTTTTTGAGAGCCGCCTCGGCGTTTTTGAGGGGAGTGAGCATCTGCTTTTCTCTGTCGCAAATATTCTTGTGAGCTTCGTGAGCCGCTTTCTTCATCGGAGCAAAGAACTCAGTAACCTCGGACATTGCCTGTTTCAGGTGAATACCAAATTCTCCTGCTTCTGCATACTGTGCATCGTTTTCAACCACAAGGTTATATGCAGCCTCTTCGTCATTTGCTACCTTTGTTGCAAGTGCTGTCTCCGTGATTGCTTTCTGGTCGATAACAGCTACAACCTTTTCTTCTGTGTTGATCATAATTTACCTCCTCTTATATTTCTGAATATGGTTATGAACAACCATAAGAGATCCGAAAACTTCCCAACTTTCATAGTCGTTCTTTTCATAGATTTTCCATTCGTAAAGCCCGTCGCTTTTCAGGTGAAGAATAGCCTTTCCATCAACGCTGAAGCCGTGACTTTCAAACGCCTTTGCGTATGCTTCAAGCTGAACTCCTGTAAGCATCCTGTTGATCGAAGCAGAGGTCTTGAAATCAATAAGCAAGAGCTTTCCATCGACTTCCGCTATCATATCAGCAGTTCCGGCATAAAGCATCGACTTGTGATAAGTTCTGATTTCGTTGGCTACGATGTTCAGCTTATGCTCTTTCGCCCAAGACTTATAGGCTTTGAAGTAACCTTCGTATCTTTCGTCAATGTCTTCTATTCCGAAAAGAGAATAGTTTTCTATTGCGTTATGTACGGCAGTACCTCTTGCGGCAGCTTTGTTCAAAATTTCTTCGTCAACCGAGCCGTACATTGCATTTGAAAGCGGACGCATTATCGTTGTAACACTCGGTATCTTGTTACCGTTCAGACAGTAAATATGTCTTTCTTCTTCAAAAGTGAGTTCTTTTAACTCAGGTACATTCATCAGTAATCACCTGCTGTTCCTTTCTCTGCTCCGCTATCGAGAAGAATGTCAAAAGCATTATCTTTGAAACAATCCTCGTGATAGTAGCAGCCATCAAATTCGTAGTATTCATCGCCCTCAACGATGTCATCTCCGCACAATTCACACTCGTAAACCGGATCACCTACATCATTCGGGCAACCTACAAGGCATGGACTGTGCATACACACCGAACACATTTTTGTTCGCCTCCTTTATTGACATTCCAAATACTGTTGCTGTTGTAATCATAGATCCCTGAACCTTCAAAGGCAGCTCGTATCTGTACAGTAAAGGGAGATAGTCTTTATCCATACCTGAAACAATGAGTTTTCTTTTGCAGATTTCAAGAACTTCTCTCGCGATATCATCAGGAATCATAAAACCGAGTTCCATTTCAGCTTCTCTTCTTGAACGGCGAAGCTCAATGAGGATTTCTTTACTAAGATTCATTATCTTCACCTATTCAAGTATTCACGCAGTAAGAGCAGCATCATCAGAACAATCGCTCGGCGACTTAGTGAACACATCAATTCTTATACCTCCAAGTTTTCTAATTTCTTCATCAAGCTGTTTTTCGGAAGTGATGCCATATTCATCTGAGAGCAGTTTTATCATTTCTTCAACGCTTAACATTTTCAGCACCTCTCCTTTTTTCGTCGTAAAGCATAAGCTCCTCGACGAGTAATTTGAGCCTGCTTAAATATCCTATGATCTCGCTCATTTTATCCTTTTGGTCTTCGTCAACTCTGCCGTCACTTGCTATATGAGCAAGCTCTGCCATATAGTCGTCGAGCTTTCCACCTGATAACAAATCAATCAGAGCAACGGTAGTTCTTTCAAGTGTTCTGATCTCGGTTGCAATTTCTTTTCTGCAACCTATCGGACATTCAGATGCACAATACATATTGAGCAAATCAGGTGCATTGTAGAGATCAGCCATAAGAACAACCTTGTCAACCGGAACGACCTTTGTGTTACCGAGTTCATAATCTGCAAGCGAAGAAGGTGATACTCCAAGCATATCAGCTGCACTTTCCCTGCTATTGAGCTTGTCGTTGTATAACGAAGCCTCTTTTCTGCACCGGAAGTACATATTTTCGATGCTTTTCATACGGTCACTTCCCATTCTGTTTCACCCTCTTTCGTGATACAATAATTACAGTCCAGAAACCGTAGTATCAGGAAACTTACTGAACGGTAATTCGGAGTCAAAAAAAATAGCATTAAAGCGTTCAGGCGATAGGCAAAGATCGTTACATATAGCAACCATCTCGTCAGGAGAAAACTTTACATCTCCACGCTCTTTTTTTGCGTAGGCATCGTCTGATTTTTCGATAACCTGAGCCATATACTTTACGCTTTTGCCTTGTCTGACTCTTTCAGCTTTAAGCTCTCTTGTCTTCATCGAATCCCTCCTGCCATTTGTTTTTTGACTGTAACTTTATTATATCTTACTGAACGGTAATTGTCAATCAGTTTTTAATAAAAAGATTATAATTTCAGTAAGTTTTCTATTAAACCTATAAAATTGTGCTATAATTCATAAAGATACTATCATACGGAAGAGGTGCTATATATGGAAATCAAATTCAGTGAACGACTCGAACACCTTATATCAGAGCGAGGTGTCAACCAAAAATGGCTTGCTGATGAAGCAGGAACAACAGAGGCTACAATCAGCAGGTATCTTACATTTGCAAATAAATCTCCGAATGTTGAGATCCTTGCAAGCATAGCATTAGCTCTAAACACAACAACAGACTATCTTCTCGGTCTTTCTGATGTAAAAAATGCAAGGAACGATCTTACGGCAGAGGAACAGTTGCTTGTAACTGCTTTTCGTAGAGCGTCAGAGCGTGACAAAACAATAACTTGGCAATTATTCGATACTTATTTATCACAGAATGAAAGGGGATTCTTGCATCAATCAGAGCAAGCGTTAAAGGCAGAATGAGTAAGATACTTAATATCAATAGCAAACGATGGCATCGTTGACAACGCAAAAAATAAAGCCTGCTCACGCAGACTAATGGAGATCATTATGAAAACTACTTCTGAGAAAAAGGCTGCACTATATGTTCGTGTTTCGACTCAATATCAAATTGATAAGGACAGCTTGCCTATGCAAAAGGAAGATCTTATCAATTATTCAAAATACGCTCTCGGTATCGACAAGTACGAAATCTTTGAGGATGCAGGGTATTCTGCAAAGAACACGGATCGTCCTGCGTTTCAACGAATGATGGCAAGACTGAGAACAGGGGAGTTCACACATCTTTGCGTTTGGAAGATAGATCGCATAAGCAGAAACCTTCTCGACTTTGCAGGGATGTATGCGGAAATCAAAAATCTTGGCGTTACATTTGTATCAAAGAACGAACAATTCGACACATCAAATGCTATGGGGGAAGCTATGCTCAAAATCATCCTCGTTTTTGCAGAGCTTGAACGAAACATGACATCGGAGCGTGTTTCTGCCGTTATGGTTGCAAGAGCAACAAACGGAGAATGGAACGGAGGCAGGATCCCATTCGGGTACGATTATGACAAGCAGGCAAAACTGTTCTCAATAAACGAAGAAGAAGCTGCCATCGTGAGGCTTATCTACGAAATGTATGCTTCCGGCAAATCCCTTCTATCAATATCCCGTGAACTAAACGAAAAGGGGATCGCAACAAAGAGACGCAATCATTGGAATCCTACCACTATTGACATCATTCTGAAAAATCCGTTTTACACAGGCAGATACAGATATAACAGGCACGACGAAAGGGCAACAGGGAACAGTCATCCAAGCCATATTAAACCGGAGGAGGAGTGGATATTGGCAGAGGAACATCATCCTGCTATCATTGATGATAGCTTGCAGGAGATGGTGGTTGCAAAGCTTCAAGAAAAACGGCGTGGCAACAAGGATTCATCGAAAACATACGAACGTAAAAATACTCATATCTTCGCAGGTTTGCTATACTGCGGATATTGTAACCTGCAGATGCAAGCTACAATAGACAGGGCAAGAAAAGGCGGCTACCGTCCGTCAATTTACGCATGTACAAGAAAACGCAGATTCTCTGATTGTCAGAATAAGTACATTTCCGATGTGGTAGTAGGTCCTTTTGTTTTCAACTACATAGCGAACATACTAAAGGCTCAGAATAACTTCGGTAAATCTACAACAGTCGAGGCTTTTGAAAAAAAGCTGCTTAGAGGCACACCGTTTATGGAGATCGCAAGCATAGAACGAGCTGGTCTTGAAGATATGTACTCAGTTCTCAAATCGGATTCTGAATCATCAGATGTATTTTCTTCTCCTACAGCAAACATAGCAAAAAAGATCGACGAAACTATCGACGAGCGAAATCTGCTTGCATCTGAGAAACGAAAAAAGGAAAGAGCTTTAGAGAGGCTCAAATCTCTATATCTATACTCAGAGGATGCCATGTCAGAAACAGAATTTCTCGTTTCATCAAAATCTCTTACAGAGCAAATTTCGGAGATAAACAAAAGGCTTGAAGAACTCGAAAAAGAAAGCTCAACTCACTTTTCGATGTCAGACAAAGAGTTTCTGCAAAAAGCATCATTGTTCATAATGACTCACGAACTCAAAGAGAAAAGATTCATCAATTTCGTTTCGATGATCCATAAAATAGATCCAAAAATTGTCAAGGATTTCGTAAAATCTATCATCCAAAAAATTGTAATAAAAGACGGTAGGATCATCAGTATTCGCTTTAAAAACGGCATAGAGCACAAGTTTTTGTATAAGGAATAAAAAGATATAAGCCGGAAAAAGACCGCTAAAATCGGGCTTTTCCGGCTTGTTTTTTACTTATCGAACATCCCGCTTCCAATAAACATAGCATCACCGAAGCTGAAAAATCTGTATTTTTCTTCTACGGCAGTTTTGTACGCATTCATTACATTGTCAAAACCGGCAAATGCCGATACCAGCATTATCAGCGTACTTTCCGGAAGATGAAAATTAGTGATAAGTCCGTCAAGGACCTCAAACTTAAAGCCCGGATAAATGAATATATCCGTCCAGCCCTCGCTTGCGCGGATACAGCCTTCTTTTTTCGCTACCGTTTCAAGTGTGCGGCAGCTTGTCGTTCCGACGGAGATCACCCTTCCGCCGTTTTTCTTTGTTTCATTGATCAGGTCAGCCGTT
Organism: uncultured Ruminococcus sp.; assembly: GCA_902778175.1. Taxonomy (GTDB): domain Bacteria; phylum Bacillota; class Clostridia; order Oscillospirales; family Acutalibacteraceae; genus UBA1213. The sequence continues at coordinate 115,642 of CACYWT010000004.1, forward strand.
TCCTGCGGAAGCTCGTAATGCTCGCTGTGCATATGATGTTTTGTCACATCATCGACCTTTACAGGACGGAATGTCCCAAGCCCCACATGAAGGGTCACAAAGCCGGTCTTTACTCCTTTTTTGCGCAGCCTTTCAAGAAGCTCCTGTGTAAAATGCAGTCCTGCCGTGGGCGCCGCCGCACTGCCCAGCTCACGGCTGTATACCGTCTGATATCTTTCCTTATCCTTGAGTTTTTCGTGTATATACGGCGGAAGCGGCATCTGTCCGAGCTTGTCGAGCGTTTCGTAAAAATTTCCCTCACATTCAAAATCAACGATACGGTTGCCTTCCTCCGTCACCTCCGCTACGGTACAGCTCATTATCCCGTCACCGAAAACAAACCTTGTTCCGGGTTTCGCTTTTTTCCCCGGCTTGCAGAGGGTTTCCCATCTCTTGTTCCCTATATGGCGCAGAAGCAGAAATTCGACATTCGCCCCGGTACCGTTTTTTATTCCGTATATTCGCGCAGGCAATACCCTTGAATCATTAAGTATCAGGCAGTCACCCTCGTTAAGATAGTCGATAATATCATAGAAATGCTTATGCTCAAGTCCGCCGGTCTTTCTGTTCATAACAAGCATACGCGAGCTGTCACGCGGCTCAACAGGAGTCTGCGCGATAAGCTCCTCCGGCAGATCATAATAAAAATCCGATGTTTTCATTTTATTCCTTCCTTTTGAAATAATATGGAACTGCTGCTTTACCGCAGAGCAATACGGAGAGATCATAGGCAATACCGCACAAAGATAGTGCCGCAGATGCGCCGCCAATTTTTTCGTCAGATTGTGCAAAACGAGCGTAGTTAACCTGACGGTTATCAAGCGAGTGTGCAGAATGACGGAAAAAGAGTACCCCAAGGGCACTTCCTTCGGGCGCAGCATATGCGGTGCTAAGCCGTAAGGCGTTCTCCCGGCGGTGTTGCCCATATTCCTCATGCGCTGCGCAGACGGTACAGTCTGTATACCGATATCCCCTTTCCATACGGGAACTCGCAGGTATCGGCACATTCATACATATCTGAGATCAATTCTTCATCTCTGGTAACGATAAAATCCACACCGCCCGAAGCGGCAATGTCCTTCTGCTGTCTGTACATTTCATCATACTGAACATTCAGCTCGCAGAAAAAACGACATTCCGGAACTATACCGCTCACCGTATAAAAGCCTCCGTCAAGACAGCCGTAATTGAGCAGCGACGCGTCTTTCTTCCGGGAAATGATCTTATCGAACCGATACTGCGGATAATCGTCCTTATTGTACATCAGCCGCGGCAGGTTCGGGCATATCAGCAGCGAAAGCACCGCCGCCGCTGTCGCTGATGCGGCAATGATAATGTACTTCCGGCGCAGGGACGGAAATCTTTTCCTCACAAAACGATAAATCGCCGCCATGCCTGCGGGTAAAAACGCACTGAATACAAGTGAATAATAAGCATAGAATCTTCCTCCGATATATACGAAGAAAAATGTTGATGCAAGCACGACAAACCAGTAAAAAACCGTTCCGCGGCGTTTTTGCATTATTAAAAATACCGAACCGCAGATAATAAGTATAAAGGCAGAAATATTATTTACCGCGACCGAACCGATACCGATAAAAAGATTCAGTATCTTTCCTATAACGGGCACCGACGCTCCGTCTGTGCTGTACAGGAACATATTGTCATAGAAATATACTTCAAAAAGATAATCAAACGAGTTATTGCAGGCGAAGTATATTATCACCGGAAGCGATACCGCAAACATTCCTCCGAGAACCGTCATCACCGAAGGAAAAATCGCCTTGTATTGTTTTCTTTTTGCGTAAAGCGTAAGGATTGCCGCAGCAAAGCCTATATAAAAGCCGAGCAAGGTAAATTTGACCCACAGCGCAAAGCCTGCTGCTATTCCCGTGACAAAACACTGCGGATATGTAAGTACCCTGCGTTCTTCCGCACATTCAAGACCTGCCCACAGGCAGAATACGATAAACGGCAGACAAAGCTCCTCTACGCTGTCGCCGCCCTGAAAAGAATATGATGCATAGCACAAGCCTGCAGCAAGCGGCATAAGCGCAAAGCTGCGCCGTGAGCAGTACATACGGATCATCCTGTAGCTGTAGAAAAGAAACACCCAGGCGCAGATGATCTCTGCAAAATAAATCCCGAGAAAGCTGCGCGGAGATATATAATATGCGAGGGTATGCAGAAAATACAAAAGAGGTCCCTTCTGCTCGAAGATATCCCTGTACATCACCCTGCCGTCAGCCGCCGCCTTTCCGACGGTAAAAAAACAGTTCGGGTCGTCCCAGTCATTGATCGGGTACAACGGCGAACATTTGGAGCATATTGTAACAGCTGCCGCTGCAATGAAAAACAGCAGCAGCATTTCTGTCCATGAAACTTTTTTCTGCAATGACAATTTATTTTTTTCCTTTATCATTTTCTCCCTCACCTGACCGGAATTGTGCAGCAGATGCAATACTGCGCATTGATTATAAATTATTATTAGTCGAAGAGGGCAGAAAAGATACCGCTGCCGATGCGTCTTTGCCCCTGTGGGTCGGGACGGAAAACATATATGCTGTCGCTGACTGCGCGCAGCTGATCGCGGCAGTGCTGAGCCTTTTCTTCATCGTCAAAAATCGAAAAGATCACTGAACCGCTGCCTGTCATAAGCGCGCCGAGCGCACCGCATTCCATCATTTTCTGTTTTATTTCCGGCAGCTCCGGCTCATCGGTCAGCTCCTCGAAACGATTGTACAGTTTTTCCGCAAGCTCTTTTACGCTGCCGCTGCAAATAGCGGCAATTATTCCGTCGGAGCTTTTCGGTAGATGATATCCCATATTATCAGAGCGCTCATATGCGTCACGGGTCGATACCCTGAATCCGGGACGCACCGCAACTATAGTACAGTCCGGCATATCCGGCAGCGGCGAAAAAATATTGCCTATGCCTGTTGCGGACATTGTGCCGCCGTATATGCAGAACGGAACGTCCGCGCCGACCTGTTCGGCTATCTCCGCCAACTGTTCACGATCAAGACCTGTCCCGCAAAGCTCATTCAGAGCATAAAGAACCGCAGCGGCATCAGTACTGCCGCCTGCCATTCCTGCCTGGGAGGGTATCCTCTTCTTTATTCTGACAGAAACGCCTGTCGGTTTCATGCCGGTATAGGCAAAGAATTTTTCTGCGGCGATATATGCCGTATTGCTTTTGTCACAGGGGATCTCCGGATCGCTGCAGCTTATGCTTATTTCGCTGCTGTCCTCTTCAAGCGTTACCGTAACGTCATCATACAGCGATACCGACTGCATCACCGTATTCAGAAGATGATATCCGTCACTGCGCTTTCCCGTGATATCGAGAAAGAGATTCAGCTTTGCAGGAGCCGCCACTGTTATTCGAGTCATTATTGCATGATCCTTCCTTAAACTTTATTACCTTCATTGAGGAATATTTCGATCCTTTCAAGCGCCTGTTTTATATGATTCAGAGAATAGGAATATGAAACCCGCGCAAAGCCTTCTCCGCATTCTCCGAATGCTGTTCCCGGCACGATAGCGACGTGCTGTGCATATATCAGCTTTTCGCAGAATTCCTCTGATGTAAGCCCTGAGATCTTGATACTCGGAAATACATAGAAAGCTCCCTCCGGCTCAAAGCAGGTAAGTCCCATTCTGCAGAAGCCGTCAACGATAAGCCGTCTTCTGGTATCATATTCCTCCCTCATACGCTCAATATCGGCGTCGCCGTGTTTCAGCGCCTCTATAGCGGCATACTGCGCTGTAGTGGGGGCGCTCATTATCGCATACTGGTGGAGCTTTGTCATCTGAGATATGATTTCCATAGGACCGAGAGCATAGCCAAGGCGCCAGCCGGTCATTGCATAGGATTTTGAAAAACCGTTTACAACGATAGTGCGCTCTCTCATTCCCTTTATTGATGCAAAAGAAACATGACGTTCTTGTCCGTATGTAAGCTCGCCGTATATCTCATCGGAAAGGACGAGGATATTATGCTTTTCTATTACCCTTGCGATCTCCTCAAGGTGTTCGCGGCGCATTACCGCGCCGGTCGGGTTATTCGGGAAAGGCAGGATAAGGAGCTTTGTTTTCGGAGTGATGGCTGCTTCAAGCTCCTGAGCGGTAAGACGAAATTCATTTTCCGAGCGTGTACGGAGGATCACAGGAGTTCCGCCTGCCATAACGGTCATAGGCTCATAGCATACAAATGACGGCTGAGGGATAAGCACCTCATCGCCGCTGTCAACAATTGCTCTGATACACAGGTCGATAGCCTCTGAGCCGCCGACGGTAACAAGTATTTCCTCATTGGGGTCATATTCAACATCAAAGCGTCTTGCGAAATAATTGCTGATCTGTGAGCGCAGTTCTGCAAAGCCTCTGTTCGGGGAATACCATGTTTTTCCTCTGCGGAGAGATTCTATACCCTCCTGACGGACGTGCCACGGCGTAGTAAAGTCAGGTTCACCTATACTCAGCGAGATGACATGATCCATTTCATTTGCGATATCGAAAAAGCGGCGTATTCCCGAAGGTCTGAGGTTCTGTATTTTCTGATTAAGTAAGCTTGAATAATCCATTACAGCACCATACTCCTTTGTTCTGTTTCCTCTTCGTCATCCACAAAGCAGATACCGCCCTGCTTATAGGTCGTCAGAACGAAATTGGTAGCGGTCCCGATAACGGAATCGAGCGTAGACAGACGCTTTGAAACAAACTCAGCTATTTCCTGGATAGTACTTCCGCGCACCATAGCGATAAGGTCATAGCTGTTTGACGCTGCGAGATATACGTTTTCTACATTATCGTAGGACATAACTATCTTTGCGATATCGTCAAAGCCTGTTTCCGGCTTGGGAGTAACTTTCAGCTCGATAATCGCCCTTACTCCGGAATCCGGGAGCTTATCCCAGTCAATAAGGGTTTTTGTTCCTCTGATGATACCTTTTGCCTTATATTCATCTATTTGTCTGCGGATCTCCTGTTCTGTTACGCCGAGCATGACCGCAAGCTGTGCAGGAGTAAAATCCGCGTTGTCGTTTAATAATTTCAGAAGCTTGTTCATTTTGCATCTTCCTTTCTGTTATTGCATATAGTCTGTTATTGTATATAGATAGAGTTTATTATAGCATATTTCATTTCTTTATTCAATCACCGGAGATGATTATTTTTAAAAAATAAAGTGTTGTATTGACATTCGGGTAAAAATAGTTTAGAATACATTTATGATTTGTGCCAATAGCTCAGCAGGATAGAGCGTTCGCCTCCTAAGCGAAAGGTCGGGGGTTCGAATCCCTTTTGGCACGCCAAAGCGAAAATCCTGACACGCAAGTGTCGGGATTTTTGCTTTGTATTATTCATTTTTAAGTTTTAAGTCTTAAGTTTTCAGTTTGACCGTGAACGAAAAACAGTTCACTGCATGAGTTCAGATCCGATATGTGTCTGATAATAATACCTTCTTACATTCGTATCACAGCGTACTGCCGCCGCACCCGATTCTGCGTTCTGCTTTTGCAGGACGTAATTTTTTGCCGCTCCGTGAGTGATATATTTTTATAGTATTATTCATTCTTTTTTTAATCCTACAATATTTTCTCTCCTCAATACAAAATAAACAAAAAAGCCGGAAATACTTACCTTTTTCTTTTCGGGTTAATACATTGAATTTATCGGATTTTGTTGTATAATAAACTATGTATGTATCATAAAAGATTATCGTGGGCAGATATATGATAAATCCTGAGCATTGCCCGAAATTTTCAGAGAAGGCAGAGAGAGAAAATGGAAAAAAATCATCAGTACAGAATCGGTATCGACGCCGGTTCAACAACCGTTAAGCTCGTACTTGCGGATAATGATAAGATCCTGTTCCATAAGTACATCAGACATTTCGCCAAACAAAGAGAAAGCATAATCACTCTCCTTGAAGATATCAGAGATAAGATCGGTCAGGAGGAATTCAAGGTCTGTATGACCGGATCGGGCGCAAGAGTTATTGCCGACAGAATAGGCGTGCCCTTTACTCAGGAGGTCGTAGCAAACTCCCTTGCACTGAAAAAGAAATATGATAAGATAGGCACCGCTATCGAACTCGGCGGTCAGGACGCAAAGATAATCTTCTTCCGCGAAGATGACAACGGCGAACCCATTGTATACGATATGCGTATGAACGGATCCTGCGCCGGCGGTACGGGAGCATTCATAGACGAGGTGGCTGCTGTTCTCGGCGTTGAGGACTGCAATATGAATGAGCTTGCCTCAAAGGGTACAAGCGTCTATGATATCTCCGGACGCTGCGGAGTTTTCGCAAAAACCGATATTCAGGCTCTGCTCAATCAGGGTATCAAAAAATCAGATATTGCACTGTCAAGCTATCATGCTATCGCAAAACAGACAATAGGCGGTCTTTCTCAGGGACTTCAGATAAAACCGCCCGTTGCCTTCGAGGGAGGTCCGCTGACCTTCCACCCCCGTTTAGGCAAAGTTTTCGCTGAAAGACTGGAGCTCAGACCTGAGGATATCCTTGTCCCGGAAAATCCTGAGATCATGGTCGCATACGGCGCTGCTCTCAGCATAGACGAGCTTCACCCAGACAGCGGAGAATATAAGCTTGACGCGCTTATCAGCAGCATGAAAGCTGCCGCGGAAAAAACAGAGCATCCCGAAAACTGCGGCAGACTCTATTTTGAAAGCGATAAGGAATATGAGCAGTTCCTGAAAAAACACCCCCATAACGACGCGCCGGATTATATCCCGCGCAAGGGAGAGGTCGTCAATGCCTATCTCGGTATCGACGCAGGAAGTACCACAACAAAGCTCGTACTTATGAATGAAAAGGAAGAGATCATTGATTCTTTCTATTCTTCAAACGAGGGTAATCCCCTTAATGTCGCAAAAAAAGCATTGCTCGCAATGTATGACAAATATAAAAGAAACGGGGCAAAGCTCAATATCGTTGCCGCCGCTTCCACGGGCTACGGAGAATTTCTTTTCTCGAAGGCTTTCCGTACCGAGGCGCATATTGTCGAAACTGTCGCTCATTCTATGGCTGCGGCAAAATATGTTGACAACCCCAGCTTTATACTCGATATCGGCGGTCAGGATATGAAAGCGATCTGGCTTGAAAACGGCATCATAACAAATATTGTCGTAAACGAAGCCTGCTCCTCCGGCTGCGGATCATTCCTTGAGAATTTCGCCCAGACGCTGAATATCGAAACAAAGGATATCGCGTCCCGTGCATTTGAATCAAAAAAGCCTGCAAAGCTCGGAAGCCGCTGCACCGTATTCATGAACAGCTCCATCATCACCGAGCAGAGAAACGGCAAACAGCCCGATGATATCATGGCAGGTCTGTGCCGTTCAATTATAGAGAATGTTTTCACCAAGGTAATACGAGTCCCGAATATTGATTCCCTCGGCAGCAAGATCGTCGTTCAGGGCGGAACCTTCCGCAATGATGCGGTACTGCGCGCTATGGAGCAGTATGTCGGCAAGGACGTTATCCGCGCTCCCTATCCCGGACTGATGGGCGCTATCGGATCGGCTCTTACCGCTAAGGAAGAAGCTGCCAAGGAAGGCTTTGTTTCGACCTTTATTTCATATAATGATCTTGCTGATTTTTCATTCAGACAGGAGGCAAATTCTCCCTGTCCGTACTGCACGAATCACTGCAACCGCACTATACTTACCTTCTCGACAGGCGAAAGCTGGGTAACCAACAACCGCTGCGAAAAAGGAGAAGTCCTCGGTGATCCCAAGGACAGCAAAACAAGAGATAAGATCAGGGAAATAAACGACAGGAAGGATAAACCTGTCAATATGTTCGAGATACGCAAGCAGCTCATGTTCAAGGATTATCCGTATGAGCAGCTTCTTGAAAAGCAGAATATCACTATCGGTATGCCGAGAGTGCTTTATTTCTGGGAGGGTATGCCTTTCTGGAGCACACTGTGGAGATCCCTCGGTTTCGACATAAAGGTTTCTCCGATCAGTACGAGAAAAATATACGAAAACGGTATACACGCCGTTTCCTCGGATACGGAATGTTTTCCGGCAAAGCTTACCCACGGTCATATCAGGGAGCTTATCAAAATGAAGGTAGACCGTGTGTTCATGCCGATCATTGTTGTAATGCCTTCCGAAAATCCCGAGCCGACAAGCTTTTCGCGCTGCGCTCTCGTCAAGGGTTATCCTATCGTAATAAAAAATTCAGACAACCCTTATAAGGAATTCGGCGTTCCGTTTGATTCGCCGTATTTCTACTGGTACTCAAATGACGACAGAAGACGTCAGCTCTGCGATTATATGGAAAAGGAATTCGGCATTGACCGCAGGATCACGGAAAAGGCAGTCAGCTTTGCAGAAGCCGCTCAGGCTCAGTTTGATACAGAGCTAAAAGCAAAGGGGCAGGAGGTAATAGATCAGGTAACGAAGGAGGATCGCTTTGCCGTTGTCATGGCAGGCAGACCCTACCACAATGATCCCCTCGTAAACCACGAGCTGCCGGAAATGCTCGTCAATATGGGCGTTCCCGTTCTCACCGCAGACAGCATACCGGAGCTTGGCAAGGTCGAGCTGCGCAAATCAAGAATAGATATAGTAAACAATTTCCATGCCCGTGTGCTTAGCAGCAGCATTGTTGCGGCAAATAATCCGCATCTTGAATATATTCAGATAGTAAGCTTCGGCTGCGGTCATGACGCTGTTCTTTCGGACGAGGTCGTCCGTATCATGAAGGAGATCAGCGGCAAGGCTCCGCTTATCCTCAAGGTGGACGAAAGCGACGCTCAGGGACCGCTGCGCATAAGGGTACGTTCCTTTATCGAAACCATCGAACGCAAGCGCCGCATGAAACTCACGCCGGTAATAAATGAGCTGCCCGATCCCTATCCCGTCAAGTACGGCAAAAAGGAGAGAAAGGAAAAGATCGTTCTTATCCCGAACAGCTCCCATGCTTTCTGCCAGATAATGACGGCTGCATTCCGCACACAGAAGATCAAGGCTGTTCCGCTGGACGTCGGACGTGAGGAAGCTATCCGTCTTGGAAAGAAATATACCCACAATGATATTTGTTTCCCTGCGCAGATCGTTATCGGTGAGATCCTCGCCGCACTCGAAAGCGGAAAATACGATACGAACGAGGTCGCAGTCGGCATGGCGAAATATCTCGGCTGCTGCCGTCTGCCGCATTATGCGACGATCCTGAGAAAGGCTCTGGACGACGCCGGATATGCCCATGTTTCCATCATGACGAACGACGACGTAGACCTGCACCAGCTCCACCCCGGATACAAGATCAATATGAATACGCTTATCAATGTCACCTTTGCTCTTCCGATGATCGACGTTCTGGAGGAAATGCTCAGGAAGATACGTCCGTATGAGCTTGTCAAGGGCAGCGCGGACAAAGCCTTTGCTGAAGGCATGGAACTGCTTTCAAAGGGTATAGAAAAGCACGGCGCATTCGGAGCTGTGCGCGGTTTCAAGAAAGCGCTCAGACTTCTGCATGACGTCAAATATGATGATTCCGTTAAGAAGCCGAAGGTACTTATCGTCGGTGAATACCTGCTGAATTTCCATCCGGGTGCGAACGGCGATATCGAGCAATATCTTGAAAACAACAATTTCGAGATAATCGAGGCAAAGATGACTGACGTTATCCAGAAATCATACTTCTGTCAGGGCAAGCAGATCAAGGAATTCAAGGTAAAGCGCGACCGCAACACTATATTCTGGTCAAAGGTAGCAAATAAATTCTTCAATTTCACGCACAAATACATTGACTTCCTTGCGCGCAAGGAAAAGCTCCACGAAAAGAGCGTACTGATGGATGATCTTTCAGTTGACAGCGATCCTATCATTCACCACACATTTGACACCGGCGAGGGTATACTTATCCCTGCCGAGATAATACATCATGCAAAGCACGGCTGCAAGAATTTCGTTATTCTCCAGCCCTTCGGATGTCTGCCGAACCATGTTATCGGCAGAGGCGTCAGCAAGCAGCTCAAGGAAATGTTCCCGGACATCGAATTGCTTCCGCTCGACTATGACCCCGACGTAAGCTTTGCCAATATTGAAAATCGTCTGCAAATGCTGGTCATGAACCAGAAAGTCTGAAAGAAGCGCTTTTGGCGCGGCGGAGTGCCTCCGCTGTCAGTTCGCGTTGGTCGCTCACTGCGCTCGCTCTGGACTCATACCGAATATTCACCGGTCGCGGTTGGTACTAAATACCAATCGCGGCTTTGCTTTATAGTTTATTCCATAATACCCTATTTTCTCCGTAACGCTTGTTTTCTTTCAATTTCGTTACATATTGCTTTGCCGCCTTACGGCGACCGGAGCGCCTCCGCTGTCAGTTCGCGTTGGTCGCTCACTGCGCTCGCTCTGGACTCATACCGAATATTAACCGGTCGCGGTTGGTACTAAATACCAATCGCGGCTTTATTGTTTCATCCCGACAGAACTTTCAGCGCGAATAGCACGAAGTGCGCGGGTGCAGGGAGCTTGCTCCCTGCCGAGGTCCGGGCGAGCAGCCCGGGCAGGTTCGGGCGGCAGCCCGGGCAGGTTCGGGCGGCAGCCCGGGCAGGTTCGGGCGGCAGCCCGATACAAGAGTCACGCTGCCGATTTTCTCAGACGCATTGCTATGACCGTTATGTCATCGTCATGCCCGTCAGTCCGGCGAGAAACAGCTTCGTCCGTAATATGATCGGCAAGCTGCTGCATACTTTTGTCCTCCCATTCCGAAATGATCCGGTCGATCCAGTCCTCTCCCGTTGCGAGCGCCCCGTCCGATACCATTACGATAATATCACCCTCCGTAAGCTCGTCCGCGGTTTCGGAAAACTCCACCTGCGGAAGTATTCCTGCCGGAAGCGACGGCGTGTCCACTCTGTACATATCCCCCTGCTTGCGAATGAATGTAAGCGCCGCCCCTGCTTTAAGAAATGATACCCTTCCGCTGTACAGGTCTATCGCTGCAACATCAAGCGTGGCGAGCGATTCATCTCCCGATTTTACCATCAGCGCAGAATTGACAACCTTCAGCGAACAGTCATAGCCAAGCCCTGCCCTGATGAGTTTTTCCATGATCCCACACGCCATTCCTCCGTCAACTGCCGCTCTGCCCCCTGTGCCCATTCCGTCACTGAGTATAGCAGTCAGCCTGCCCGATCCGTCTGTGAAATATGTCATATGATCTCCGCAAAGCCTTCCGTCACCGCTTATGTGCTGGCTCGACGCTATCTCGGTATCAAAGCACGGTCTTTCACACATGGTTATCCTCAGACTGCCGAGCGCCGAGGTTATTGACGGTGCCTCAAGCTTTCTTCCGCATAACCGCGACAGCTCATGCATCAGCATGGCACGTTTTATTTTTTTACGGTCGGTATCGGCAGTTTCAGCTTCAATGGTAAGCCTGCCGAGATAATCCGTCCGGCAGCTTACAGCTTCCGGAGCAATGCCCAGCTCCTTCAGCTTTATTGTCACCTGATCGGCAAGCTCATTGTCGAATATCTCATAATCGGCATATTCCTCCGCCATTTCCCCGAGAATATCGCCCAGTCCGCAGAATTGTCCTGCAACGACCTGCCGCACTTCATCTATGCGCTTTTCCGCGGCTTCGCCTGCAAGATAGTGACGGTAGCTTTTATTCACCGCTTCGGCTATCTCTCTTTCCCGGCAGCATTTCCGCCGGAAATCATCACGCAGATCCTCCTCGGTTATACTTCCGTTTTTCTGCAGCAGCTCCGTTACATGATCGAAGGCTTCTATGCTGACCCCGTCCCTGTGCTCCCAGCAGAATACCCTCATTCCGCAGCGGCGGCAGACAGAATCCGTTGCCTCCTCATATACGCTCCTTATCGTCGGGGCAACAAGCCTCGACAGCCTCTCGGAAACCTCCTCGACCTCATCGGATACATCAGACAGAGCCTTCGACGCGAAATCCAGCCGCATTATGACCGAACGTCTGAGCCCCTCGGCGTGTTCGTCACTGCCCTGCATGAATGCTCCGCGGAGAAAGCTCCCTGTGCTTTTCGGAAGTATAATAAATACAGCAGATGCGGCTATGATCTCCATAATTATCCTGACCGTTTCTTCGGAGCTTGCCTGCTGTACCGCGCAGATAAGACAGCTCAGCAGCATCGCCGCGCAGGAGGCTATCCTTCCCACAGAAGCAAATACCCCTGCGGCAAGTCCGCCGAAAGAAAAAGCCGATCCGAGAAAAGCGTATTCCCCCGAATACATACCCATTACTATCCCCGACGCGCCTCCTGCAACGGCAGCGCCCGGAACTCCGCCGTACCTGGCAAAAAACAGTATTATCAGCACAGAAAGCATCCTTCCTGCCGAAAGCGGCCCCAGCATCAGACCTGCCGAAGCAAGCAGACCTATACAGCCGCTCATAACAAGACAGGTCATTTCCTGCGGCGTCAGCATACCAAGACTTTTTGTCCCTGAAAGAATGATATATGTCCTCGAAATAAAAAACGCCGCTCCGCTGCATAAAAGCGATTCTGTCAGATAAAGCGCCGCCGGGCGCATTGCAAAGCCGCTTACGCTCATCATTGCAAAGCCCGTTGCAAGCGACGGCAGAAAGCTTACGGTACTGCTGTACATATAATGACGGCTCAGTTTTTTTATATCGCTCAGCGTCCAGCGTATAGCTATTACCGCCGCCATAGCCGCAATATAGCGAAAGCTTCCGCCTGTCGGAAAAACCACATATCCTGCTATTGCCCCCGTGAACGCGCTGAGCACATACCTCATGGGAACGGCAGCGGTTATCGAAATGCCGAACGGCGCATAGCTGCCGTAAAGCGATGCCGCGGCGCAGATAAATCCGCAGCAGAATGTTATTATCTGTTTGAACAGACCTTTTGTCCCCTCGCCTATGTCAATGCTTCTGAGTCTGCGCACAGCTGCCGTTTCACTAAGCTTCAAATTGATCACCCCGATAATATTTTTCCGCCGTATTCTCTGCGGTGTTGCCTTTATTATACCTGCGGCGCGGCAATTACTTTGTCGGAACGGGTTAGCAAAAAGTCAAAAAAAATTTTTATAAAGCTATTGACAACCTGATATCATTTTGATATCATATAGATACGGAAATAAATCCTAAAGAATACACAGATATTTCCGGCAATATACATCTGACCTTTGAAGGAGGTTATCACTATGAAAGAAAAAATCTATACAACAAAGAAACTCGGAATCCTCATGCTCCTGCTGATAATTCTGATCTTTGCAGGCAGCATTGCGCTGATGATATACGGCATCGCCGGCATGGCGTCCGTACCCGAAGGAGTTGACCCGTCCGCAAAAGATATAGCGATATTTGTCAGCTCATTTGTAGTAATGACTGCCGCAGGGATCCTGTGCGCAGGGTTCCGCCTTATAAACCCGAACGAAGCGCTTGTGCTTACCCTTTTCGGCAAATATAAGGGTACTCTCAAAGAAGCAGGTTTCTATTATGTAAACCCCTTCTGCTCCAATTTCAACCCTACGGCTGGCACAAAACTCCGTCAGAGCGACGATGTCGGAAATGACAAGGGCGGAGTGAAGATAAGCGCTCAGGGCGTTTCGGCAAACGGCGTTGTCAGCAAGAAGATCTCGCTGAAAATGATGACCCTCAGCAATAACAAGCAGAAGATCAACGACTGCCTCGGCAACCCGATAGAGATAAGCATTGCAGTTATCTGGAAGGTAGTTGACACTGCGAGCGCAGTATTCAGCGTTGACAATTATATGGAATATCTTTCTCTCCAGTGTGACGCGGCTCTGCGCGAGATCGTCCGTCTTTATCCGTATGATGTTGCTCAGAATGTCGATACAACGGGCGACGGTGTCGCAGACGAAGGCAGTCTGCGCGGTTCAAGCGAGATCGTTGCCGCAAGGATAAAGGAAGAGATCCAGAAAAGAGTCGGTCAGGCAGGTCTTGAAATAATCGAAGCCCGCATCACATATCTTGCATATGCGCCCGAGATCGCTGCGGCAATGCTCCAAAGACAGCAGGCGTCCGCAGTAGTTGACGCAAGAAAGCTTATCGTTGACGGCGCTGTAGGCATGGTTCAGATGGCTCTTGACAGCCTGAGCGAAAACAAGATCGTTGACCTTGACGACGAGCGCAAAGCAGCAATGGTATCAAATCTGCTTGTTGTCCTCTGCGGCAACCATGACGCTCAGCCGATAGTCAATTCAGGATCGCTCTACTGAGTTACATAAGTGATATCACGTTTATACTTGCTAAGGAGATGAAATATCATGGCTGAAAAGAAACAGGTCCCGCTGCGTCTGAAAAAAGAATTATACGATGCTCTCAGCGCATGGGCGGAAGATGATTTCCGCTCCCTCAACGGTCAGATAGAATATCTCCTTACCGAATGTGTCCGTCAGAGAAAGAAAAACGGGAAATACGTTTCCGAGCATCTTGACGAACCGCCCGATCTTGACATAAGCTGACAATGCCTTCTCTGTAATATAACCGCAAAGTATGTCCCCCGAGTCTCGCCTGCCGGCTCGGTCGGTGCTTCTGCCTTTCAGAGGTGTCCACTGGACACCCGCACCCTCTGAGGCGGCGGGTGCCATATATCCGTTCAGTGGGAGTAAAAATCTCCCACTGAACGACAGCAAGCCTACGGCTTGCCTTTGCTTGTTGAAAGCAAAGCTTTTAAATATTCAGACAGCTGTTGAATAAAAAAGCGGAGTGTGACTTGAATTTCACACTCCGCTTTTTACTTTTCATGATCCGGACTTACGGTAGATCCTGCACGAAAGCAGACACGACAGACAGTAAAAAGGAAATACCATCAGCGGCGTCAGGCGGTATATCAGAGAATTATCCTTTGAGAAAAAATCCTGAAACCATCTGACAAGGCTTTCCGTTGAACCGAATACCGACAGATCTCCGAACAGACAGTATACTATAACTGCAAATACTATCGCTCCGGTTATGACCATTCTGTAGGCATTGCCGTTCTTGCTCCCGAAACGGACAATGAACGGATTTTCTACTGTGCGGAAAAAAAGCTGCAGCGAAAAAAGCAGCATAAGTATATCAATATTCAAGGAAATATCCGCGTCCATTATAGATGCGCAGACCAAAAATATTATGAACATAATAAGCACCGACAGTCCCGTTAACAGAAAACTGAAAAGATATTTCGTTCCGATCTGTATATACGCTCCGCGCGGAACGGATATGATAAATGATCTGTATATCTCTCTTTCGTCATCATAAAATATTCCCTGTTCAAACATTCCTGCGATCAGTACCACAAGAATATTGCACCATGCAAGGATCAGGTACAGCTCCCATTTTTTCAGATCATCGGTGGTAAGCATGGGCAGCAGCGGAAAAAAGATTAGTATTACCATGAGCACGGCGACCGATATAAAACCCTTTTTATGAGTCAGTATTTCCTTGTATAACATACGGATCACGGCATTTCCCTCCTTCTGAGAATCCTTACGGATAAGTAATATCCTGCCGCCGCAGACAAAACAGCAAATAGCAGCATAAACAAGAATGCATTGTTAAGTATCGGGCTGTATTCGCTGCGGAAAAAATCCAATATATCAAAATCGGGGTTTCCGGAAAGCTCATCAATCCTTTTAAATGTAAAAATCCCCCATACCAGATATAAAACAACAGTAACAGATGTTTTTATCATCAATACTGTCTGATTTTTTCTGAAGCCGAAAGACATAACAACATCGGAAAATGATAATCCTGAAATCAGAAAGAATATCGAAGCGATATTCATAAGGATATGAAGAGTGAGCGGTTTTCCGTCCGCAATACACAGGAAGGCATTATATATTACCGATATGACAAATGCTGCGGACAGTATTATGAGCTTATACAGCATCTTTTCCAGGACGATGGTTTCCTCCCTTACGGAAGTAGTCCGCATAAAGCGCAAAAAACCACATTCGGATTCCTTTATTATATAAGAATTTTCCGAAAGAGCCAGCATCAGAACAAACGGCGGTATATACCGGAATATATAAATATTTCTTTCCAGAGAAAGCCGCACTTCTTCGTTATCTGCAAGATTCCCGCAGTTCATGCTTATCCGTACAAGAAGAAACAACACCGCTATCAACGCTGAAAAAAGCAGCAGCGTCAGATATAGCTTCCGCGTCTGGAGCCAGTCCTTGTAAATGAGCGTTTTCATTATTTCCACTCCTTCCTTTCGCGGCGGACATAAAAGAGCATTATTTCTTCAAGGGAAGTATTGTCTATCGTAAGACCACTGTATTTTTCAGCGATCTTTTTCTTATTGCTTACCATTACCTCGGCGCCGAAATCGGAGATCCTTGCGCTGATGTAATCATCGGGATCAATATCCTTGTACTGCGCCTTGGTGCATTTTATAACACCGTGGTTTTCGATTGTTTCATCCTTGTTTCCGCTGAGGAGTATCCTTCCCTTTTCGATAAAGGTAACGCAGTCGGCTATCTTTTCAATATCGGTCGTAATATGGGACGAAAGAAGTATGCTGTTGTTTTCGTCCTGGAGATATTCAAGGAAGATATCGAGTATCTCATTTCTTACGACGGGGTCAAGCCCCGTTGTCGCCTCGTCCATGATAAGCAGCCTTGCGCCGTGCGACAGCGCCGATGCGATCTGGAGCTTCATTTTCATACCCTTTGAAAATTCCCCGAAACGCTTTTTTCTCGGCAGAGCGAAACGGTCAAGATAATTGAAAAAGGTATTCTTGTTCCAGCCGTCAAAAATTCCGCCGAGTATAACGGAAAGCTGATTCGCATTGAGTATCTCATGAAACGGCAGCTCGTCAAATACGGCTGATATCTGTGATTTGATCTCCTTTTCATTTTCAATATTATCAAGTCCGAACATTTTTATGCTGCCGTTGTCTTTTCTTATAAGATTCAGCAAAAGACGGATCGTTGTGGTTTTTCCTGCACCGTTCTGTCCGATAAAGCCCATGATCGATCCCTCAGGCACATTAAAGCTGATACTGTCCAGCAAAAAGCCGTCATATTTTTTCGTAAGGTCTTTTACCTCAATAGCGTTAGTATATTCGTTCATGATAATTCTCCTTTGTAAAGCATCGTGAGCAGGTCTTTCATCTCATCAAGCCCTACCGCATATTGTTTTCCCTTTGCGGCAGCCTCGGAAAGACATCTTTCGATCTGCCTCAGTCCCTCCTCACGCATAAGCTCCTTATTCTGCGCGCACACAAAGCTGCCCTTGCCTGTAAAGGATTCAATAAAGCCCTCGCGCTCAAGCTCCTCATATGCGCGTTTCGTGGTGATTATACTGATACGCAGCTGCTGAGCAAGATTTCTCATCGAAGGCAGGGCGTCCCCTGCTTTGAGTGTTCCGCTCATTATCATTTCCTTGACCTGTGATACGATCTGTTCATAGATCGGTTTCCCCGTGGAATTGCTTATTATTATATCCATGTCCGTACCTCTCTAAAATTGTATATATACACTATATACATTATACACACAGATATATATATTGTCAAGCAGTTGTTATCTGAAAAACAATACAAATTATCAATGTTTGTTTTATACATATTGCAAAAGGAAAAAAATTCAAAAAAATTTCGGAAAAGGTCTTGACTTGTTAATAACAATATGATATTATCATATCAGAAAGAACAACACATTACAGCGCTTACAGAAAGGGGTAATCATTATGAAAAAATATCTGGTTGCAGTTGATCTGCAGAAGGATTTTGTTGACGGCGCTCTCGGCAGCGAACAGGCTCAGGCTATCGTTGCAGCGGCTGCTGACAAGATCAGAAATTTTGACGGTACTGTTTTCGCAACAAAGGACACACATGAGCAAAACTATTTGCAGACCGCCGAGGGACGCAAGCTGCCTGTTCCCCACTGCATAAGGAATACCGAGGGTTGGGAGCTTGACAAAACAATAGCTCAGGCTCTCGAAAACAAAAAATACACTATCGTGGAAAAAACGACCTTCGGCAGCGTTATGCTCCCTGAGCTTATCGCTGAAAATGCAGGAGAAGAGGATTTCACAATAGAGCTTATCGGACTTTGCACCGATATCTGCGTTGTAAGCAATGCGCTGCTGCTGAAGGCTTCTTTCCCCGAAAAGGAGATAACCGTGGACGCAGAATGCTGCGCAGGAGTAACGCCTGAGCTTCACAATGCCGCTCTCGACACAATGGCAAGCTGCCAGATAAATATAGTAAACAGATAATTCAATTATTTCACAGGAGGGTTCATCATGTTTGATGCAGAAAAAGTTAAAAATGAATGTGTACAGTGGATCAGGGATTTCTTTGAGAAAAACGGCAAGGGCTGCAATGCCGTAGTCGGTATCTCAGGCGGCAAGGACAGCTCGATCGTTGCTGCTCTTTGCGTTGAGGCTCTCGGCAGGGACAGAGTCATCGGCGTTCTTATGCCGAACGGTATACAGCACGATATAGATATGGCAAAACTGCTTGTGGACACCCTCGGCATAAAGCACTATATCGTCAATATCAAGGACGCAGTTGATGGCGTGACAAAAAATATACCCTTTGAGCTTTCCGCTCAGAGCCGCACCAATCTTCCGCCGAGAATAAGAATGTCCGTTCTTTATGCGGTATCACAGAGCAATAACGGAAGAGTTGCGAATACCTGCAATCTCAGCGAGGACTGGGTAGGCTATTCCACACGCTACGGCGATGCGGCAGGAGATTTCAGCCCATGCTCATACCTGACGGTAAACGAAATGAAACAGATCGGCAGACTTATCGGACTGCCCGCTGTGCTTGTCGATAAAGTACCGATCGACGGTCTTTGCGGAAAGACAGACGAGGATAATCTCGGCTTCACCTATGCTGAGCTTGACAGATATATCAGAGAGGGTATTATCGGGGATCAGGATAAAAAAGCTAAAATCGACCGTATGCACGAAATGAACCAGTTCAAATTACAGCTCATGCCTGCATTCAAGCCTGAGCTTTAAGAAGGAGAGATAACCATGAAGCTTGAACCGATCGTGGTATCGCTGCTCGATACCGATCTATACAAATTCAATATGGATCAGGTCATTTTCCATAAGCACACTGATCTTTGCGGACAGTATTTTTTCAAATGCCGTAATAAAGACGTTGTATTCACCGAGGAAATGGTGCAGGAGATCAGCAATCAGGTGGATCACCTCTGCACCCTGAAATTCACAAACGAGGAGCTTGACTATCTCCGCTCCATTCGCTTTATAAAAAACGACTATGTTGAATTTCTCCGGCTCTGGCACCCGATCAGGGATTATGTCAATATCAGCAGGACTGATGAGGGCGGTCTGAATATCGAGGTAAGCGGTCCGCTTTTCTCGGCAATGCAGTTTGAGATATATCTTCTTGAGATCGTAAATGAAGTATATTTCCGCATGAAATACGATTACAGCAGGCTCCTTGCATCGGCAAAGGAAAAGCTTGACGCAAAGATAAAGGCTCTCGGTGACGGAACATATACCTTCCGTTTTGCAGAATTCGGCTGCCGCAGAAGGCTATCAAGAGAATGGGAGGATATTGTTGTACGCCGTCTTGCTCAGGAAACCGACAAATGCGTAGGCACTTCCAACGTATATCTTGCAATGAAATATGATCTTACTCCGATAGGGACCTATGCGCATGAATATGTACAGATGTATCAGGGGATCGATGAGATACCTCTGGCGTTCACCAATCACTATGCTATGCGCGACTGGTATGACGAATATCAGGGCGACAACGGTACAGCGCTGACCGATACGGTAACGACTGATCTCTTCCTGATGGATTTCAACCGCTCGATGGTCAACAACTATAACGGCGTCCGTCATGACAGCGGCGACCCATACGAATGGGGCGAAAAGATGATCCGTCATTACCGTAAATACGGAGTTGACCCGAAAACAAAGCTTTTGCTGTTCAGCGACAGCCTTGATTTCGACCGCGCACAGGCGCTTTATGATTATTTCAGCGGCCAGACAAAGGTTTCCTTCGGGATCGGTACCTTCTGCTCCAATGATACGGAGGTCGAAGCTCTGAATATAGTTATAAAACTCCAGTATGTCAACGGACGTCCCGTGGCAAAGCTTTCGGATACTCCCGGCAAGGCAATGTGCAAAGATGATGCATATCTCGAATATCTGCGCAGATCGGTAGATTTCCGTCTGAACAGAGGAAAATAAAAAAAGGGCTGTGAAGCAAACTGTTAAAATACAGCAGCTTCACAGCCGTTTTAATTTATTAAATTATTTCAATTCTTCCGTGAGTTTCTTGTATACCGCATCAAAGTCGGACTTTGCAACAAGCATAGAGATCTGGGATTCACTCGTGGTAATAAGCCTTATCTCTGCCGCTGCCTTTGATGTCAGCGCAAATACCTTTGCTGCAACTCCGGGACAGTTTACCATGCTGTCATCATCAATGCTGATCTTGCAGTTGCCGCTGCTGACAATGGATTTTACCGATCCGTCATCAAGTCGGGAGGTGTAGCTGAGTATCTTCACCAGATCGTCGTCCATGACGGTAAACGACAAACCGGTTCTTGCGCTCTGTACAGGCGCAAGGGATATCATATCGACATCCACACCCATAGAGGAGATGTTTTCAAATACCGACGCGATAAAGGTTATATCCGCCGGGATATTCTGCAGGGTAATAAGGGTAATGTCTTCGCAAACTGTAATCTGTGGATTCATAAGTCACACGCTCCTTTTTTATTCAGAGATTTCCGTCAGGAAATTGCTGCACTGATTTATTTTTCTGCAAGAAGATCAGACATATCATACATTCCCGGGGCTTTGCCCTTGAGAAATACCGCAGCATTCACCGCGCCTACGGCAAATACCGTCTTGGAACGCGCGCTGTGGCTGATAGTCAGTACCTCATCTGTGCCGGCAAAGATTATCTCATGCTCTCCGACAATATTTCCGCCGCGGACGGAATGTATACCGATCTCCTTTTTTTCACGCTTTTTGCGGTATGCGTGGCGGTCATAGACATATTCGCTTTCCTTGCGGACGGAGGATATTGCGTCTGCGATCATAAGCGCAGTTCCGCTCGGAGCGTCAAGCTTCTGATTGTGGTGCTGCTCTACGATCTCTACGTCGAAATCCTCTCCGAAAACGGAGGCGGCTTTTTTTGCAAGCTCGATGATCAGATTTATGCCGAGCGACATATTTCCCGACCAGAAAACCGGGATCTTCTTTGCAGCCTCACGGATCTTTGCCTTCTGCTCCTCGTTATAGCCCGTTGTGCAGATAACGCACGGAGTTCCGGTTTCAAGCGCATATGCAAGCATACTGTCAAGCACGACGGGATTTGAAAAATCAATTATGACATCTGCCTTTGCTTCAAGCCCGTCAAAGCTTCTGGCATATGTAAAATCCGCATCCTTCGGCTCGGCAAGGTCGATACCGACGGTGACGGCGCAGTCATCACGTCCGCCGGCGCAGGCAAGAATGGAAGCGCCCATCTTGCCCGAGCATCCGGATAAAATTATTTCAGTCATTTTATTTTCTCCTGTTCTGTTCCTTTATTTGAGCAGACCATAATCCCTCAGGCAAGCCTCAAGCGCAGCCTTGCCCTCTTCGGTCATTTCACCGAGCGGCAGACGGCAGGGGCCGCAGTTCCAGCCGAGCATATTCATAGCCGCCTTTACCGGGATCGGGTTAACATCTGAGAAAAGCATATCCATAAGAGCGATATACTTTTTCTGCATTGCGAAACTTCCCTTGAAATCTCCGTCAAGAGCCTTCTGAATAAGCTCATGGCTTTCCCTGGGGAAGATATTCGCAAATACGGAGATAACTCCGACGCCGCCCATAGCGGTTATCGCAAAAGCCTGTGAATCTTCGCCGCTGTAGATATCGAAATCCTCACCGCAAAGAGCCATTGTGCGTACCAGCGCCGAAAGATCCCCGTTTGCCTCTTTGGTAGCGCGGATATTCGGGTGCTTTGAAAGCGCCGCATAAGTTTCGGGCTTGATATTGCAGCCTGTTCTTGAAGGAACATTATAAAGGATCATAGGAATATTGATCCTGTCTGCAATATAGGTGTAATGACGGATAAGACCGCTCTGGTTTGTCTTGTTGTAATAAGGTGTTACGGAAAGAATAGCGTCCGCGCCGAGCTTTTCAGCTTCAACAGACAGCTCAGCCGCAAAAGCTGTATCGTTGCTGCCTGCTCCGGCGATAACCGGAACCCGTCCGTTTGCTCTTTTTATTGTATATTCAATGACCTCGCAGTGTTCTTTGGCGTCCATTGTTGCGGATTCGCCTGTAGTACCGCAGGCAATGATAGAATCAATACCGTTTTCGATCTGATAATCTATCAGTCTGCCGTATTCGTCATAATTAACGCTGCCGTCGCTGTTCATCGGTGTTACTATAGCAACGCCCGATCCTGTGAAAATATGATCTGACATAATATCCTCCCTGATTGATTTACTGTATTATGCTGCGGCATCAGCGCAGCAGTCATAGTGGCGGTCTCACTCACTGATACATGAGCGTCATGAATTAGTGATGTAGCCTTCTGCGCAAAGAAGTTCTGCAAGAAGAACTGCGCCGCCTGCCGCGCCTCTGAGCGTATTATGGGACATACATACAAATTTGATCGTATACTGAGTATCCTCTCTGAGTCTGCCGACAGAAACAGCCATACCGTTTTCGAGATTTCTCTCGCTCTTGATCTGAGGTCTGTCATTTTCTCTGAAATAGTGGAGGAACTGTTTCGGCGCGCTCGGAAGCTCAAGCTCCTGCGGCTTTCCGCTGTAGCTTTCCCAATCGCTTATGATCTGCTCGACGCCGGGGTTATTTTCCAGCTCTACAAATACTGCCGCCGTATGACCGTCGGAAACGGGAACGCGGATACACTGAGCAGTGATGCTCGGCTCTGCTGCCTTTACGATCTGACCGTTTTCGATCCTGCCCCATATTTTGAGCGGCTCCTGTTCGCTCTTTTCCTCTTCGCCGCCGATATAGGGAATTACGTTGTCTACCATTTCGGGCCATCTCTCGAAGGTCTTTCCGGCGCCGGAGATAGCCTGATATGTGCAGGCGAGGACCTTCTTTACGCCGTACTTCATAAGCGGGTGTATTGCCGGAACATAGCTCTGGAGAGAGCAGTTTGACTTAACGGCAACAAAGCCCTTCTTTGTGCCGAGGCGTTTTCTCTGAGCCTCGATTATCTCAAGGTGGTTATCATTGATCTCCGGAATAACCATCGGAACATCGGGAGTGAATCTGTGAGCGCTGTTATTTGAAACGACCGGACATTCAGCCTTTGCATAAGCCTCTTCAAGAGCACGGATATCCTCCTTCTTCATATCTACTGCGCAGAAAACGAAATCGACCTTTGAAGCGACCTCTTCTACATTTGCAGCATCAACGATCACCATATCCTCCATAGCCTTCGGCATCGGGACAGTCATAGCCCAGCGGCTGCCTGCTGCCTCCTTATAAGTCTTGCCTGCGCTTCTTGCGCTTGCGGCAAGAACAGTAACATTGAACCAGGGATGATTTTCAAGCAGTGTTGCGAAACGCTGACCCACCATACCTGTTGCACCTATTATACCTACGTTGAATTTCTTTTCCATCTTGTTTCCTCTCCTTTTATTATTTTCGGCGGTTTTGCAAATGAAAGAAACCGTACAAAAACGGACCGATCATAACCGGTCCGTCATTTCACTATCACAAGGGTCTTTCCGCGATACACAGGATCGCGTAAAGTAACGATAGCTCCCCATCACAGTACAAATGATGACAGTCATATGCCCCTTTGGCATATAACCAGGGAATATGCTGCCATACATTTCCCTTCGGCGGCATTGCTATTCATACGATATCAACGGCTCACGGCAGCCTTCATCGTACTACGCGCATATACCGCGCCTCTATCCGATTACGATTTAAACTTTCATATACTATATAATATACTATTAATCCGATATTGTCAACCACCTTTGACAAATATGAAGGCTCACTGTGCAAGAAAGCCTGTACAGCAGCTTATTGACAGGAAAAGAAAATAAATATATAATCAGATCAGTAAATCTGAAAGAGGTCACAGTTATGGATATCCGGACAATACTGCATATAATAACGCCCGTGGTCATCGGCGCGGTAATAGGTTATTTTACGAATTATCTCGCAATAAAAATGCTTTTCCGCCCGTATAACGAACATCATATAGGCAAGCACAAGATCCCCTTTACTCCGGGCATTATACCAAGGAACCGGTCCAAAATGGCAGCCGCAGTCGGCAAAGCGGTAAGCAGCCGTCTGCTCACGCCCGAGGATCTTGCCGGCACACTGACAAACAGCGGCGCAAAAAAAGAAATAACCGAAGCCCTGACCGACGCCGTATTCAATTCCGATATATCAATTTCGGGAATAACAGGTGAAGAAGAACCCGAAAAATCCGACCTTGCCCTTGAGCTTGCCGACGGTCTTGCGGAAAAAATAAAGGAAAAACTTCTCGAAACTGATATGCAGCCGATAATCGACGGCGCTCTCAGCGAAATAACGAAGGAATACCGGCGCAACCCGATGATCGGTATGTTCCTGACAGACAAGGTAATGCTTGCCGCTGATATCAAGATCGAAGAGGGCATAAAAGCCTATGTCAGGGAAAACGGCAGTGAGCTTTTCTCCTCATATATTACCGAAATGATCGGGAGCATTTCACATAAGCCGCTTTGCGAGGCAGCCAGGGAAAGCGGCGTATCCCGTGAAACAGTATCGGCGGCAGCCGAAAAGGGCTTTGATGTTTTTGCAGAAAAGATCGCCGCAGAAATACCGAAACGAATAGATATCAGCGGAATGATACGGGATAAAATCGACGGCATGGATGTGCGTGAGCTTGAAGAGCTGTTGATGTCCGTAATGAAAAACGAGCTTCAGGCTGTGGTCAATCTCGGCGCAGTACTCGGTGCGATCATAGGTACTATAAATATCTTTATTTAAATCTACAATATAGAATTAATGCATAAACAGAGTTTGAATTACTTTTTAAGAATGATTTGTGATGATAAGTAAAAAAGCCCTGCTTGGCTTGCAGAGCTTTTGGGATTCATGAACTTTTTACTGCATTATTACAATCGGATTTTTTTCCTGTGTAGGAAAAGAATTCTTTAACGAATTTCGGCAGCAGAAGATAGATCAGATATCCGACCAATACTCCCGAAAAATTCAGAATGACATCATCAATATCTATCGTTCTGTAATAGCTGTTATAAATGAATGAAATAAGAAGTTGAACCGCTTCAATAATTATCGGAAATAATACGGCATCTAAAATATACAAAAATTTGTGTTTATGTACAATTATAAAGGGTAAAGAAACACCAAACGGAATACACATAACAATATTTCCAATTAACTGCAATACTACGGTTTCAGTATCGGAATTATCATGAAGCAATTCGGATATTGTAGAAAAAGGTTGCAAGTTTATAGTCTTATCGGTAAATACCATGATTTCCGGATCTGCTATTATTGGAAAAATAGTTATTGCAGCAACCAAACTTATGTACATAACACATAATATCAACAGTATTTTTCTGCCTGTCGGTCTTTTTTTCTTTATTGAAACGATTAATAAAGGGATCAGAATAACAATACCCAAAAATAATGCAAACGGTCTTTCAATTATCATATTCTATTTAATTCCTTTAATAGTTTTTCATTACAACATAATTCGAAGCAATGTTAATTCCATTTCTCTCTTTACTAAAATAGAAATAATAATCACCCGATCCAACATTTGACCATTTGATTGTGCTATTTTTTAAAATAGTAGCTTTTCCCTGACCTATTTTATCAGTATGCCAAAACCAACCCTTACGATATAAAGTAATATAATAATTTTTAGAATATTTTGATTTATTAAAATCCTTATTCGATATATTAGTCGGATGTGTTGATAAACTGATCTGAATATTATCACCGCTATAGTATCTGGTTGCACCAGTACAAGTTGTGTCAAATGATAATGTTGATGTATATTTATTCTTACTTGCGGCATAGACACAAGGCACAAAAGAAACACAGAATATACCCAACATCAAAAAAACAGAAAATACCTTTTTTGCCTTTCCAATAAAAAACGACTTATTCATTTAGATCATCCTTTCAAAAAGTATGACCTTATTATATTATATTATATTATATTATATTAGTCAATATCAATTACTAATAAAGTATTTACAACATAATTGACGCAATATGTGTTGTTTATCTAATATAATATATAGTTTTATTATATTTTATTCTTTTCCTTGAATATCCATTTTTTGTTATTATACATGAACATAAGAACCGACATGGAGCATATTACGATATATCCCACTATGCTGTAAACATCCGGAAGCTCTCCGAGAAATATGAATCCGAGCAGAGTTGCAAATATTATCTGAGAATAATCGTATACGGATATTTCTCTTGCCGGTGCATGACAATATGCAGCTGTAATTGAAAACTGTCCCCCGGCTGCGGCAAGTCCTGCTCCGAGCAATGCCGCAAGCTGCTGCCACTCCATAGGATGAAAATCAAAAATCAGAAACGGCAGCATGGTCACGCATGAAAATGCCGAAAAATAAAATACAATCAGCGATCCGTTCTCTCCCCTGAGTCCGAGAATACGGACCATCGTATATGCAAAGCCTGCGCACATTCCCCCTGCAAGCCCTATGGCGGACGGAAGAAGATCGACATTCTGCATTGACGGCTTTATCACGAACAGGGTCCCGATAAATGCTGTAAATACTGCCGCGCCCTGCAGAAAGGTCAGCTTTTCCCTGATAAGTATTATGGAAAAGATTATTACAAAAAACGGCGACATCTTATTCAGAATAGATGCGTCCGACAAAGGTATATGGTCTATCGCATAGAAATTGCAGACTATTCCCAGACTTCCTACCGCCGATCTGAGAAACAGAAATTTTATATTTCCTTTTTTCGGACGAAGCGACGCCTTGTTTTTCAGAAGTATCACCGCAGCAAAGAATACTGCCACAAGATTCCTGAAAAATGATTTCTGCATGGACGGAAGATCTCCCGACAGACGGACGCAAAGGTTCATTACCGCAAAGCAGAACGCAGATATTATTATATATATTATCGCAAGATATGCGGAAAAACGTGATTTCCTTTTCTTCTCCATTTTCTTTTCCCCTTTGAAATATCATCAATGATGCAATTAAAGCACCCACGCCGGCGCGTCGGTGCTTTTTTAACTGAGCCTTTTGAGCTTTTCTTCAGTTTTCTGTATAAGATTATAAAGTGAAGGCGCGGATTCCGGATAGCGACGCGAGATAATCTCAGGCGACAGATTCGGAGCAGATGACGTATCAGCGCCCTGAAAACCGTCGGCTGGCTTTCCGTTGGCAATACGCAACGCATTTGTTTCTATGATACTCTGCAAAGCTGCCGACAGACCGCTGTACACTTCGGGAAGAACAGAGAACATCGCCTGCGGGTTCCTGCTGTTAGACGAGTAGATTATTCGCATCATCTTATAAACGGACACCATCAGGTACGAGGATATTTCCGTTGTAAGCCCCTTGCTTCCTGCCTGCGCCAGAAGCTCATACATAATATTTATAGAATTCAGAATAAGCTTTTTATTCAGCGATATCAGTGTATTGGACTTGCTTTCATCATCAGCCTTGGGCAGCTGGGTATCGGGGATATCCTCAAGCCGCAGCGTCGCGCCTGCGCGGTCGGGCGTCCTGCCCAGAAGGTAATCGCAGGAAACATTATAGTAATCGGCAATATGAATAACGAAATCCAGACCACACTCTCTTATTCCCTTTTCATAATGCGACAGCAGTGCTTGTGAAACTCCCAGCTCCATCGCAGCCTGTTTCTGGCTCAGTCCCCGCTCCTTACGCAGCAGGGTGATGATCCTTGGAAAATCACTGTTCATATTCCACCTCTTGACTTTACAGATTGAAAAGCTTAATATATAAAGCACGGACAGTTTAAAAAAATCAACGCAGTATCCAGATTCCGACAAAATACTGCGTATAAACAGCAAGTAAATTATAACCCATTTAAAACAATTTGTAAAGTTATTTTTGAATTTTTTGTTAATACATCCAATATTTTTTTAAGGAGATCATACCATGCAGTCATATGTTATCAATTTCATCAGACACGGCGCCATAGACGAAACCCTCAAAGGAAAATACATAGGCTCCACCGATGTGCGCCTGTCAAAAAAAGGCAGAGAGGGGCTTGTCACGATCCGCGAAACTGTCGGATATCCTTATCCCGGAAAGCTGTACAGCAGTCCGCTGCTGCGCTGTACGGAAAGCTGCGAGATCCTTTTCCCGGGGCACCCCGTACAGACAGTCGGCGCATTTGCCGAATGTGATTTCGGCAGATGGGAGGGAAAAAGCGCCGCAGAATTATCCGGCGATCCGGATTTCGGGAAATGGCTGCAAAATTCCGACAGCACTCCCCCTCCCGGCGGCGAAAGCGGAAAGGCATTTGCCGCGCGCATATGCAAGGGCTTTGAGCGTCTGATCGAAAAAATGTCAGCCGAAGGAACAACTCAGGCGACGGTTGTAACACACGGCGGAGTTATAATGACTCTGCTTGCCGTTTACGGTCTGCCGCAGGCGCCGAGTTACCAGTGGCGCATGGACAACGGTTACGGCTTTTCGGTAAGGGTAAATATGTTCCTGTGGATGCGCGACAAGGTCGTCGAGGTATTCGATACCTGTCCGCGCGCGCCAAAGGCTCAGGACGAATAAATCAGCATATATCACGGGGCAGGCGAAACGGCAAGGTTTTGCCTGCCTTTTCCGACGGAACAAAACCTTGCCGTTATTTCATAAATTGTCAGACTGTCATGCATTCAGGGTCTTGTCGCCGTTTTCAAGAGCCGCAATGCCGGTTCGCGCCATTTCAAGTATTCCGAAACGGTCAAGCTCGGATACAAGAGTATCTATCTCCTTGGGAGTGCCGCTTGCGCGGAATGTCATTGATCTGTCTCCGAGATTGACAAGTGAAGCATGGTATTTTGACGTCACTGCAAGTATCTCGTTATTGTCATGACCTGCCGTGCTGGTCTTGATGAGGATCAGCTCAGACGCAACGCTGCCGCTTTCGGGAAGCTCCTGCGCTCTTTTCACATCAACTATCTTCATAGTCTGGTTAATGAACTGCTCGACCTGATCGTCGTCGCCGTTGATACGGATCGTCATTCTTGAATAACCCTCCACACCTGCAGGGCTGACAGTCAGGCTGTCTATATTGAAGCCTCTTCTTGAAATAAGGCTTGTCACTCTGAGGAGCACCCCGGGGTGATTGTGTACGAAAAGTCCGATAATATGTTTGTTTTCCATCTGTATCACTCCATTTCCGTTATCATTTCATCTACTGTCTTTCCGGGCGGTATCATCGGAAGAACATTCTCGTCCGGCGAAATGCGGCAGTCGATCACTGTCGGCTTATTATCTGAGAAAGCCTGTTTCAGAACATCTTCGGCATCATCATCATTGTGTATGCGCATTCCCTTTACGCCGAAAGCCTCTGCAAGCTTTGCGAAATCCGTTTTCCTGTGCGGATCGGTCTGGCTGAAGCGTCTGCCGTAGAAAAGCTTCTGCCACTGGCGTACCATTCCGAGTACGGTATTGTTCATTACTATGACCTTGACCGGAAGATCGTAGGAGCAGACAGTCGCAAGCTCGTTGAGATTCATATGGAAGCTTCCGTCGCCGGTGAAAAGCACTACCCTTCTGTCCGGATGCGCTACCGCAGAACCGACAGCCGCGCCGAGTCCGTAGCCCATTGTTCCAAGTCCGCCGGAAGTACACCATGTTCTCGGCTCCTCGAAGCGGTATTTCTGAGATACCCACATCTGATGCTGACCTACGTCTGTTACGATTATATCGCTGTCCTTTGTCATACGGCGGACCAGTTCGATTATATGATAGGGATGAGCGTAATCGTCAGATCTCGGTGTTTCGGTAACGCCGCCCTTTTTGCCCCATTCAGTCACCTGAGCGATCCATTCGTTATGCTCTGTTTTCTCAACAGTATCGGTAAGGATCCTGAGAGTATCCTTCAGATCACCGAGGATATGTGAATCTGTCTTTACGTTTTTATTGATCTCCGCCCTGTCAATGTCAAGCTGAATGATCTTCGCGTCCTTGCCGAATTTTTCCCTGTCGCCGGCAACACGGTCGGAAAACCTTGCGCCGATGGTAATGATAAGGTCGCAGTTATCGGTAGCCTTGCCTGTTTCATAGCCGCCGTGCATACCGATCGTTCCCATGAACAGTCTGTGCGATGACGGGAATCCGCCAAGACCCATTACCGATGTTGCAACAGGGCAGTCGATCTTCTCTGCAAATTCAAGAAGCTCCTTTTCCGCGTCTGCGCTGACAACGCCGCCGCCCATATAGATCATCGGGCGCTGCGACTGAGCGATAAGACCGGCAGCCTCCTCAAAATCGCTTTTCTCCGAAAGCACGGGATTGCTTATCGGTTCTATTCTTTCCGGCTCATAATCATATATTGCGCCGGTAACGTCCTTAGGGATATCAATAAGCACCGGACCCTTTCTGCCGCTCATTGCGATGCGGAAAGCCTTGCGGATAACATTGGCAAGATCCTTTACGTCCTTTACGATGAAATTATGCTTTGTTACCGGCAGCGATATTCCGCAGATATCGACCTCCTGAAAGCTGTCACGCGCAAGAAGATCGTTTGTGACATTGCCTGTGATAGCTACCATAGGCACGGAATCCATATAAGCTGTTGCAATACCCGTGATGAGGTTTGTAGCGCCGGGACCCGATGTTGCGATAACAACGCCGCATTTTCCCGTAGTACGCGCATAGCCGTCTGCCGCATGAGCCGCGCCCTGTTCATGAGCGGAAAGGATATGGGTGATCCTGTCGCTGTATTTATACAGTGCGTCATATATATTCAGCACAGCACCGCCCGGATAACCGAATACGGTATCTACCCCCTGTTCGAGCAGACATTCTGCAATAATTTCTGAACCGTTAAGTTTCATGTTTACTCCTCCTGAAAATGATTTTAGAGATTCTCTTTATGCAATTACTAAAAATAAAAGGCTTCATCTCCGAATAAAGAGACGAAACCGAAAACAGCCCGCTGTACCACTCTTAATGGCATTATCATATCGGACGGAATGACCCGTCGAATACTTGCCCGGTTAACGGCAGGCGACCGTTCCTGCTTACTTGACAAACGCTGTTCTGCAGGACAGCTCCAAGACTACCTTCACACCCGTTTACTGCCGCGCTCGCACCAACGGCGGCTCTCTTTGAGCAAAGAGGGGTGCTACTCCTTCTCTTCATTGCATTTGACATATAATATACAACTATAATACAATTTTTATTGAATTATGTCAATAGTAAAAATCAACTGACGAAAAAAAATAACCGCCGGTCAATTCCGGCGGTCAAAATTATACTTTTATCTCTTTTTCTTTGAACGGTTTTTATTTGCGCCTGCCGGTTTCTGCGGCTGCTTTGCCGGAGCTGCAGGAGAAGCCTCGGTTTTTTCTTCGGGCTTTTCATCGCCTGCCAGAAGCTTATATACAAGAGCTGCCAGAACACCGCCTACGAGAGGAGCAACAATAAACACCCATACGTTTTTGAAAGCGTCGCCGCCTGCAAAGATCGCAGGACCGAAGCTCCTTGCCGGATTGACGGAAGTACCGGTGAAATGGATCCCGAAAATATGTACGAGCGTCAGGGTAAGACCGATAACGATACCGGCAACCGATCCGTTTGACGTCTTTGACGTAACGCCCAGGATAGCAATTACGAATACGAAGGTCAGTATTATCTCAATAAGCAGCGAAAGCCACACATTATCCTGATAAAGACCGTTTGTTCCAAGACCGCTGTCCTTACCGAAAACAGCCAGCAGCATTGCGCCGCCTGCTATGCCGCCCACAAACTGAGAACAGATATAGGCTATAAATTCCTTGGCGCTCATTTTTCCGCTGCAGAATACTCCGATGGAAACCGCCGGATTGATATGACAGCCGGAAATATTGCCGATAGAATAAGCCATTGCAACGATCACCAGACCGAATGCAAGCGCGGTCATAAGATATGCCGCATTAGGCTGTGAAGTCGAGCAGCCGACCGCGACAGCCGTACCGCAGCCGAACAGCACAAGAACAAAAGTTCCGATAAATTCCGCAATGCATTTTCTGAGTAGTGCCATAAAAAAGCCCCCTTAAAATTATAATATTTCCCCGCGCAACATTCGTAATGACGGAGATGAGATCACTTTAATAATAGCACAATTTCAGGTAAAATGAAATAAAAATTTATACCATTTTTATATCAATTTTGTTACTTTATGGATAAAGTCATTGATGTCAAGTTCTTTTCCGTCAAGCACGGCATATTGAAGCTTTCTTTTTTCATAATGCAGTTTCAGCGAGAAAAACGCCCTGTTCTCAATGAGCAGCCGCAAAAAGATCCTGTCCCCCTCCCATACGGGGAGTTCATTTATCACGCGGTCCTTTTCGACCCAGACAAGCTCGCCCTCGCTGCAGTCCCCGATCTCACCGGTAAAACCGGAAGCGGTATAAAGGAACATATATTCGTACCAGTCACCGTCGGAAAAGCTGACTATTCCCCTGATACGGTAATCCGTAAGGGTCAGTCCTGTTTCCTCATATACCTCGCGGACGACACATTCATCGGGACTTTCGCCCGGCTCAAAATGTCCGCCGGGACCGAGCCAGAGATCCCTGTTGGGGTCGTTTTTCTTTTTTGTGCGGTGGAGCATCAGAAATTTTCCGTCTTTTTCGATATAGCACAAAGTAGTAAGCTCGTTTTCCATATTATCATACCTTTCGCTCAGATCTCATCTTTTATTATACAAAAATGCAAGACGTTAATCCACAGAAAGCACTTTACCATATGTGAAATATCATAATATTATACAAATCGTATATTATTTCGGACAAAAAAGCCTTGCATTTACCTTATCAGCATGGTATAATTACTCTTGTCGCTGAGAAACGACATAACTGAATACGGGAGCATAGCTCAGCTGGGAGAGCATCTGCCTTACAAGCAGAGGGTCACAGGTTCGAGCCCTGTTGTTCCCACCAAACTGACACGCAAGTGTCGGGATTTTTGCTTTGTATTATTCATTTTTAAGTTTTAAGTCTTAAGTTTTCAGTTAAACTGTAAACTGTTACGTCTTTTTGTCATACCATTTTTTCATTTTAACATTTCATAATATATTGGTTTTATTTGTTTTTTTAACTTATATTCCATTATAGAAAAATTTAGAGGCTGCCGCACTGCGTTTATTTTACGCTTTTGCGACAGCCCCTTTTTTATCAGTATGTTACGTCCTCAG